>NZ_JABZXW010000107.1 GCF_015265375.1 Rothia sp. (in: high G+C Gram-positive bacteria) | reverse complement strand
CACTTTCGGTGTCTGCGGGCCTTCGCTATGTCTGAGAACTGCCGAGTTGATCGAAGCCATGGCGTGGTGAGTTGAGAATGTTTTTCAGGGTCTATACTCTAGAAAATGAATATTGCACTCAGTGCACAAAGGTGTAAATTATTCACCCCACTCAACCTGCATCCTCTCAACCCCTCATGAAAGAAAACCTCATGTCACACAACGCACACCCCACCCGCCGCACCATCCTCACCGGCGCAGCATGGGCACTGCCCATCATCGCAGCCTCCGCCGCCGTACCCGCATACGCTGCCAACGGCGCGCAAACCGGCACCTCCCACACCATCAAGGGACAGGCAAACGGCCGCAAGACCGTCAAAACCTTCACCGTCCCGGCGGGTGTACGCGAACTCAGCTTCACCCTCACCGGCGGCGCGGGCGGCACCGTCATGGCACGCAGCCAGGGCGGATGCGGCGCCAAGGTTACCGGTACCGTCAGCGTCACCCCCGGCGCAACCGTAGAAATCGTCGCGGCAGCCGGCGGTATCGGCGTGCTTGAGCGCGTCACCCGCAATGGCGCAAGCTGGAACGAATCCAAGCCCGCAACCGGCGGTGAAGGCTACGGCAAGGGCGGCTCCTCCGCCGCTCAGGTCACCGTTCCCGCAGGTCCGAAGGCTATTATCGACGCGGCAAACCCCCGCACCTACGGTAACCCCACCGCAGGCGACGGTGCACCCCACACCCACTTCAAGCGCAGCATTTACGCCGCATCCGGTGGCGGCTCCTCCGCACTGCTGGTCAACGGCACCGTGGTTGCTATCGCAGCAGGTGGCGGCGGTGGACACGTGCGTAACTCCAGCTCCACCGCACCGCTGCCCGGCTCCAGCTACGCCATTAGTCCGGTCTGTGGCCTGGAATGGGTGCGCGGCGGCTCCGGCGGTAATGCAGAAGCCGCCATGGGCTATGAAGGTGCCGCCGCAAGCGACGCCTACAGCGTCGAGGCGAACCTGCAGATCATCGCAACCCCCGGCACGGGTGGCTCCAGCGGTCGAGGTGGCATGGGTGCTATCCCCAATAGCTTGCCCACCGGCGACCACGGTCTGGTCGGCTTCGGCTCCCAGAACAAGCAGGTCATCCACAGCACCAGTACCGCGGGCGCAACCGGCGGCAACGGCTTCAACGCGAACGGTGCGGACGGCGTGGGTGCGTACGCCTACCAGTACGACAAGAACGACCCCGCGAACCTGACCGGCACCGCAACCGCACGAACCACCAGCATCACCATTAGCAAGAACTTCTTCGGCTACCAGACCGTGGTTTCCGCTGGCGGCGGCGCGGGCTACGGCGGTGGCGGTTCCGGCGCGGCGAACGCAGTTTCGGCAATCATTATTTCGCAGCAGTGGTGCAACAACCCGAAGAACCCGCGCCGCGCGGTCGGCTACGTTCAGCAGGGTGGTGCCGGTGGCGCTGGCGGATCCTACCTGGCACCCAGCGTGCGTAACGGCGCGATTGTTGGCACTAAGGAGGCGCCGGTCGGCCCGAACGTTCGCGTGAACGGCATGGCGGAGGTTCGCTTCAAGTAAGCGGCTCGGTTGACTAAGTAGCCTCAGCTACTCGGTTTGTATTGCTCGATGAGCCGCGGGCACGCTAAGAGGCGGGGAGCCTGGGATAGTACATCCCAGGCTCCCCGCCTCTGTATATTCAACGCCTCTGTATCTTTAGTACCTGCCTGAAATGGCGAGTTACCTACAGCGATAGTGGAGGTTAGAGAACCTCAACCACCTCGACGCCCTCATCTTCAAGCTCGGCAACCACGTCGTCGAGCTTGTCCTCGTGCACGGGCGCGGTCAGGTCAACCAGAACGCGAGTCTCGTAGCCTGCATCGACCGCATCGCGAGCGGTTGCCGACACGCAATAATCGGTGGCGATACCGACAACATCGACGAACTCGATACCGCGCTCATCCAGCCACTCCGACAGGGGAGTCTGCGGGCCGTCCTCAGACGCATCCGCACCAGGCTCGTGCTCGCCGGTTGCGACCTCATCCTCGGGGGCGAGAAGACCCTCAAAACCCGAGTAGGCTGCCTCGAAGCGGCCCTTGCGGAAGTACGCCTCAATGTAGTCGGTGTCCAGGTTCTCGTGAATCTGCGCGCCTTCGCTCTTGGCGACGCAGTGCACCGGCCAGGAGTCAACGTAGTCGGGGGTGTCAGAGAAGTGCGAGCCCGGATCGATATGCCAGTCCTGGGTGGCGACAATCGCGTCGTAGCGGTGGTGGTTGTTCTCCACGTATTCGCTAATCAGCGCGGCAACGTCCGCACCGCGCTCGGTGGCGAGGGCGCCGCCGGCGCAGAAATCGTTCTGCACGTCAACAATAATCAGTGCCTTAGACATGTCTGTCCTTTACAAATAGGAATGAGTTTTCACTCTGATTCGCCGAGTGAAATTCGCCGAGTGAAAACAGTATCTCAGAAGGGTGGTTTAGATGAACTCGGTCGGAATGATCGGCTCACCCTCCGAGAGGCGGCGGGCAGCTTCGGGAAGCTCCGCCAGGGAGGCTGCGTGGCGGGCGGTCGCGCGGCGCACGCCTTCCTCGCCGGTGAAGCCGGGGATCAGCTCGCCGTTGCGGACGAAGTCCACCATGAGCGGGCGGGTGTCCTCAAGCAGGTTCGGGTCCTCGTGGGTGCCCAGAACCTCGGCGGTTGCGATGCCCATGCCGTTGAGTCGGCGGGCGGCACGCTTGGCGCCACCGATGGATGCCTTGCCAGCCGAAGCCTTGGCGACCGGCTGCATTTCGCCAGCGGAGTTCTCGCGCTCAACGACCTTGTACACCATGGAGGAGGTCGGCGCACC
>NZ_JABZXW010000106.1 GCF_015265375.1 Rothia sp. (in: high G+C Gram-positive bacteria) | reverse complement strand
CACCAGGGCGCCTCCGCGCACAAAGCTAACTAGCTCACCGAAACAGCCGGGGAACCCTCGGGAACGTACTCGCCCGAAGCCTCCATCTCAGCAGCAATACGGGTAGCCTCTTCAATCAGAGTCTCAACGATCTGATCCTCGGGCACGGTCTTAATGACCTCACCCTTCACGAAAATCTGGCCCTTACCATTACCGGACGCCACACCCAGGTCAGCCTCACGAGCCTCGCCCGGACCGTTCACCACGCAGCCCATCACGGCCACGCGCAGCGGAACCTTCATGTGCTCCAGGCCCTTAGTCACGTTCTCGGCAAGCTCCCACACGTTCACCTGCGCACGACCACACGACGGGCAAGAAACAATATCCAGCTTGCGGGGGCGAAGGTTCAGCGACTCCAGGATCTTGGTGCCCACCTTCACCTCCTCAACCGGAGGAGCAGACAGCGACACGCGAATAGTATCGCCAATACCCTGAGACAGCAGAGTACCGAACGCCACCGAGCTCTTAATAGTGCCCTGGAACGCCGGACCAGCCTCAGTCACACCCAGGTGCAGGGGCCAGTCACCGCGCTCAGCCAGCTGACGGTACGCCTCCACCATCACCACAGGGTCATTATGCTTCACAGAAATCTTGAAATCACGGAAACCGTGCTCCTCAAAGAGCGAAGCCTCCCACACAGCAGACTCAACCAGAGCCTCCGGAGTAGCCTTACCGTACTTCTCCAGCAGACGCTTATCCAGCGAACCAGCGTTCACACCAATACGCAGAGAAACGCCGTGGTCCGAAGCCATCTGAGCGATTTCCTTCACCTGGTCATCGAACTTACGGATATTACCCGGGTTCACACGCACCGCACCGCAACCAGCCTGAATAGCCGCATACACGTACTTCGGCTGGAAGTGAATATCAGCAATCACCGGAATGCGGGACTGCTTCGCAATAATAGGCAAAGCCTCCGCATCCTTATCGGTCGGGCACGCCACACGCACAATATCGCAACCGGCAGCAGTCAACTCAGCAATCTGCTGCAGAGTCGCACCAATGTCGTGGGTCTTAGTGGTCGTCATCGACTGCACCGAAATCGGAGATTCAGAACCAACACCGACAGAACCCACCTTGAACTGGCGAGTTTTACGACGCGGCGACAGAACCGCAGGAGCGGGCTTCGGCATACCAAGGCTGACCGACAAGGTTTTCCTCCATACATGGGTTGTGAAGGACGTACGGCGCATCCTTCGTTCAACTTTTTATTGTGCCACTGACGCGAAAGAAAGCACTAATACGGGTACCCTTACCGCGCGTGACAACACACTAAAACAGGGTGATGGGCTTAACAATATCCGCCACAATCAGGATGATAGACATCACAATGAATGCGCCCGCCACCACATACGTCAGCGGCAGCAACTTCACCGGATCAAACGGGCCCGGATCCTTACGCCCAGTCAGACGCGCAAAGAAGCGACGCAGACCCTCCCAGAGCGCACCCAACACGTGGCCACCATCCAGCGGCAACAGCGGAATCAGGTTGAATGCAAAAAGCATCAGATTCATATTCGCCACCAGCGAGACCAACATCGCGGCCTTCGCCTTCACATCAATACGATCAGTAGCCGTCACCTCACCGGCAATACGGCTCACACCAACCACAGACACCGGCGACTCAGCACTACGCTCACCACCGGTCACCAGAGTCACCGTCAGCTCCCACACACGCTGCGGCAACGAAAGCATCGACGAACCCACACGCGAAAGCGTATCACCCACCATCGCAGGCACCTCAGTAATAGAACCGGGCACCAACTCACTCGACGGGGAAATGCCCACAAAACCGCCGCGGGTCGTCGCAATCGAGCCGTCCTCGGCACGCGCATACTGGCCCTTACCATCAGAAACCGGGCGAATCATCTCAACCGGAGTCACCGACAAATCCAGGCGCTGACCGTTACGCTCCACCGTCAGGGTGCTCGGGTGAGAACCCGCCGCACGAATCGCCGAAGACACAGCCTCCCACGAACCCGTCGACGTGCCATTCACAGCAACCACACGGTCGCCCACCTGCACGCCCGCAGCCTTAGCCGGCGAGGGGGTGGACTTATCGGTGCACTCGCCGTAGCTCAACGAATCGTGGGTCACGCTCACGCTCGGCACGCACTCAGACACCGCCGACACCTTATTCGTCACCTGCGCCGTACCGAAACCACACACCAAAATAGCCGTGCAGACCACACCAATCAGCAGGTTCATCGTCGGACCACCCAACATAATCACCATGCGCTTGAGCACCGGCAACTTATAGAACAGGCGGTCCTCATCACCGGGCTTCAGACGCTCAGCATCCGCCGCGCGCGCTTCCTCAGCCAAGGACGCAAACGGGCTGGTACTGCCCGAATGGCCCTCCTCATGGTGCTCCTTCACCTCAGCAGGGCTCGGCGGGTACATGCCAATCATCGAAATGTAACCGCCCAGCGGAATCGCCTTGAAACCGTACTCAGTCTCACCGCGGCGGAAAGAGAACACGGTCTTACCGAAGCCAATCATGTACTGCGGGACGCGCACATTGAACAGCTTCGCGGGCACCAAGTGCCCCACCTCGTGCAGGGCAATCGAGACGGCAATAGCGATTGCCATGAGGATAATGCCCACAGCGTACAGCAGGATTTCCACGCTTTTTCTCGTTTCGGTTCGGGGATACGAAGCTTCTAGGATACTCGCTCAGCCTGTGAAGGTACCCTCTCCCGCTTTCTTTTGGGCTTGTTTGGGACGCATTGGGGAGGGGTGGTGTTCGTCCTCGTTCCTACAGGGGCACCCGCCCTCGCTTCGCTTCGGGCACCC
>NZ_JABZXW010000048.1 GCF_015265375.1 Rothia sp. (in: high G+C Gram-positive bacteria) | reverse complement strand
TGCTCAAGTCCAGAGTGCTCAAATCGAGCGGGGTGTACTCCTGGTCCATTGTGTTTCTCCTTATCAAACCCCGTGCGGGGTGTATGGGGGGCCAGCCTCATCTGCCTGCGCCTTCCGGGGCGGGGCGGCCGACTCAAAGTATGTTGGGGAAGATTCGGCGTCTATATTCGATATCTAGCGGTTGCCGTGCGTATCGGTTGCAGGTTCAGCCTCTGCAATATCTCCCGGAAGATCCGGATGCGCATGCGGCTCAGCCACAGCGGGAGGCTCCGTATCCACGGTGAGGATGTCAGCAACCTCCGCGGAATTAGGCTCCGAGGAAGACGCCGCGGAACCTTCAGTGCTCTGCTGCTCATCACGAGGCGGCTCATACCACGCCTGCAACATATCCACCTGGTGGCGGCGGCCCGACGAACCAATCGCACGAATATGAATGCCGTCAATCTCAATCTCAGAACCAACAATCGGCACCATGCCCAGATGCTTAGCGAGCAGACCGCCCACCGTATCAACATCTTCATCGTCGAGCTCACGACCGAAAATCTCACCCAGCTCATCAATGCCCAGACGAGCCGACAGACGGAACGTGCCGTCGTCATTCAGCGTGTACTCGGGGCGCTCGTGGTCGTACTCGTCAGAGATGTCGCCGACCAGCTCCTCAATCAGATCCTCAAGCGTGATCAGACCGGCGGTGCCGCCGTACTCATCAACAATGATCGCCACGTGCGTGGACTCACGCTGCATCTCACGCAGCAGGTCCATGGCGCGCTTCGACTCGGGCTCAAAACGAGCCGGGCGCATCAGCTCAACCACGGTCGGCAGGGCGGTACCCGCGGGGGCTTCACCGTGCAGGATGAAGGCGCGCATCGCGTCCTTCAGGTAGAGCACGCCCAGAATCTCATCGCTGGACTCACCAATCACCGGCATGCGCGAATAGCCCGAACGCAGGAACAGGCTCAGCGCCTCACGCAGCGGGGTGTCGCGGTTTGCGGTGAGCATGTCGGTACGCGGAACCATGAGCGAACGGATGCGGGTATCGTCCATCTCAAAGACGGACTGCACCATCTGCGCCTCGTCGTCCTCAATGGTCTCAGCGTCGGAGGCACGGTCCAGGAACTCGCGCAGCTCCTCCTCATCGAACACGCCAACGGGAGCTTCAGCCGAACGCTCCGGCGCCAGGCGCACACTGAACTTATCGAGCAGACCGGTCGCCGGGCTCAGCAGAACCGACAGGTAGTGCACCGGGCGAGCCAGCACACGAATCGACGCGACCGGGCGGTTACGACCCAGAGCACGCGCCAGCACGTGCAGAATCGGGTAACCCACCAGCGCAACGATTACGAGGGTCAGCACGGCGGCGAGCGCGTGTACCTCGACCAGGTTCAGCAGGCAGGTCATGGTGGCGAGCACCGCGGCGGCGGCGGCAATGAGGCGGGTCAGGCGCAGCGGGTGCGTGTACGCCTCGGAGTCACCGTCGAGGGTGCGCTGCAGGACGCGCGCACCGAGGGTATCCGGGTGCGCCTCCACGGCTTCTTCAGCCTCGTTGTGCGGCAGATAGGTGAACGCGGTTTCGGCGATTGCCGCAACCACGGTCAGACAGAGCGCAAGAACGGCGAGGAGGGCTGTGAGTAGAATGTCCACGCCGCTCCCCTAGTGTCGGGTTTCGACCGGTGCCGGGCGGCCCAGGAACTCTTCGAGGATGGAGCGCTGAATGCCGAACATTTCAGCTTCCTCCTCAGCGGTTCCGTGGTCGTAGCCGAGGCAGTGCAGAATGCCGTGGGTGGTGAGCAGACACAGCTCGTCCAGGGTGCTGTGGCCCGCGTCCGCGCCCTGACGTGCGGCGACGGGCGGGCAGAGGATGATGTCGCCGAGCATGCCACTGGAGGGGTTTTCGGGGGTTCCCGGTTCCAGCTCGTCCATGGGGAAGCTCATCACGTCGGTTGCACCGGGCAGGTCCATCCACTCGATGTGCACGCGTTCCATCTCGTCTTCGTTCACAATGGCGATGGACAGGTAGGTGTCATCGGCAAGGTGCATGCGCTTGAAGGCGTGCTCGACGAGGCGGGTGAGCACCTCGGTATCTACCGCTTCGAAAGATTCACGGATGAAGGCGTCGGTTGCCGGGTCGGCACCGGTTGCGGGTTCCTCGCAGTCGAATTCAATCTCTGCCACCGTTTAGCGTCCTTCCGGGGTGGTCTGTGCGTTATCGGCGTTCTTTTCAGCGTTCTTTTCGGAGCCGCCGTTAATGCCAGCGCGGTCCAGGAGCTTCTCAGCTGCCGCCTCGATGGTGGCGCGCTTGACCTTGCGGTTGCGCTTGCGTTCCATCGCCTTCTGGTCTTCGCCCCACTGGTCGTAGGCGGACACAATATTCGAAACCAGGGTATGGCGCACCACGTCAGAGGATTCCAGAATGCTGAAGTGAATATCCTCCACACCCTGCAGAATGTTGCGCACCTGTTTCAGACCGGATGCGGCACCACCGGGCAGGTCAATCTGGGTGATGTCACCGGTAATGACCATCTTCGAGCCGAAGCCCAGGCGGGTCAGGAACATCTTCATCTGCTCGGCGGTGGTGTTCTGCGCCTCGTCAAGGATGATGAATGCGTCGTTGAGGGTGCGGCCACGCATGTACGCCAGCGGTGCGACCTCAATGGTGCCCGCCTCCATGAGCTTGGGGATGGTTTCGGGCTCAAGCATGTCGTGCAGTGCGTCGTAGAGCGGGCGCAGGTACGGGTCAATCTTCTCGTTCAGGGTGCCGGGCAGGAAGCCCAGACGCTCGCCAGCCTCCACGGCGGGGCGGGTGAGGATAATGCGGTTCACCTCGTGGCTCTGCAGCGCCTGCACAGCCTTCGCCATGGCGAGGTAGGTCTTACCGGTACCCGCCGGGCCGATACCGAAGATCACGGTGTTCGCGTCGATAGCGTCCACGTACTTCTTCTGGTTAATGGTCTTGGGGCGAATCGTGGTGCCGCGGGTGGACAGGATGCTGGTGGACAGCGAATGCGCCGGGTTGCTCAGCTCCTCGCCGAGCATGCCCATGAGGCGGTGAATGACCTGCACGGTAATCTGCGTGTCGTGGCTGGAGAGCACGCGCAGCTCGTTCAGTAGCTTTGCGGCGGTGTTGACGGCCTCGGAGGGGCCGGTGATGAGCACGTCCAGGTCTTTGGGGCGCAGGCTAATCTGCTCGAAGTAGTCCTCGATGATGGTCAGGTGCGCGTCCTGCGGGCCGAGCACGGCAATCATTTCTGCGGCGCTCTTGAAGGATACGGTGCGCGCGGTCGACAGAGGTCGGGAGGTAGTCATATGGGCTCCTTGGCTAGTGATGTATTTACAAGTATAGATGGGTGTGATGCGCCACGCCCCGGTGAGATAGGCGGCGGGTGCAGGCGTGTAGCTTGGCTGAGTGGCGTTCTACCAGCGGCCCAGCACCACGTTCAGGGTGCACATGGCGGCGGAACCCGCGGTGGAGGAACGCAACACCTCATCACCCAACAGTGCCAGCTGCGCACCGGCGTCGGTGAAGAGCTGCACTTCGCGGTCGCTGATGCCGCCTTCGGGGCCGACGAGCAGGTAGATTTCCTCGGGCAGGTTCTCTGCCTCTACAAGCTTGCGTGCCAGGGCGCTGAGGCGTTCGGTCGCCTGCTCATGCAGGATGAACACGGCGGCGGACTGCTCAGAGCCGGCAACTTCTTCAATGAGTTCCACCAGGTCGGCGGTGCTGTACAGGTCGTACACTTCGGGAATGAGCGCGCGGCGCGACTGCTTCGCCGCAGCGGTGACGGTGTTCTGCCACTTGGTGTGTGCCTTGGAGGCGCGCTCCCCCTTCCAACGCACGATGGAACGGTCCGCACTCCACGGAAGCACACCGTACACGCCCAGCTCGGTGGCGGTTTCGATGGCGAGCAGGTCGCGGCCGTCCTTCGCGAGCGCCTGCACCAGGTAGATGGAGGGTACGCTGCGTTCCTCGCGTAGCTCCTGCACCTGCACGCTCACGCCGTCCGCGTTGATGGAGGCGACCGTACCGAGTGCGCGGCGGCCGGTACCGTCACCCAGGTCGATGCGTTCGCCGAGCTCAAGGCGCTTGACGAGGGCGTGCTTGCCTTCGGAGCCTCCGAGCGCGCAGGTGACGCCGGGGGTGAGTGCGTCGTATTCTTCCGTGCTGATGTAGAAGATGGGGGCGCTCATGGTTCTCCTTGAGGTGCGGTTTGAAAGCGTGGGTAGTGTGCGGGTGGCGTGTGAAATAGGTGTGTAGCTTAGCGCGGGCGCGTACAGTGCTGTGCTGACAGGAAAGGTGCGGGTTGAGTACCGCACCCGCCGCATCCTCAGCTTGGTGTAGGGATCCTACTTGAACTGGTCCTTCAGGCGGGAGAAGAGACCGCCGCGCTGCTTAACCTGCGCGCCTTCGTTCAGCGGCTCGTTGCGCAGTGCCGCGAACTGGCGCAGCAGCTCGCGCTGTTCTTCGGTCAGGTCGGTCGGGGTGACCACCTGAACGCGTACGAGCAGGTCGCCGCGTCGTTCGGTGCCGAGCACGGTTGCGCCCAGGCCGTTGAGGGTAATCACGTCGCCGCTCTGAGTGCCGGCGGGGATGTTGACTTCCTGGTCGCCGTCGAAGGTCTTCAGCGGAATGGTGGTGCCCAGTGCCGCCGCAGCCATGGGGATGTTGACGGTGGTGACCAGGTTGTCGCCCTCGCGGCTGAAGTACTTGTCGCGCTTGACGTTCAGGTCAATGTACAGGTCGCCGTTGGGGCCACCGTACAGGCCTGCCTCGCCCTTGCCGCGCAGGCGGATACGCGCCTGGTCGTGCACGCCGGCGGGAACGTTGAAGGTCAGCGGAACGTCTTCACGTACGCGGCCCTGACCGTGGCATTCGGCGCAGGGGGTCTTGATGACGGTGCCGTAGCCGTGGCAGTCGGGGCATTCAACCTGCTGCATGACGGTACCGAGGATGGACTGCACGCGGCGCTGCATAAAGCCGTGGCCGGAGCAGGTGGTGCAGGTTTCGGGCTGGGTGCCCTCTGCGGTGCCTTCACCGTTACAGGACTTACAGGTCACGGCGGAGCGACGCTCAATGGTCTTCTCAACACCGAAAACGGCTTCTTCCAGGGTGATGGAGACGGTAATCAGGTCGTCCTGACCCTGGCGGGTGCGGGATGCGGGGCCGCGGGCACCTGCCGCGCCGCCGGTGAACATGTTCAGCAGGTCCTCAAAACCGCCGAAGCCGCTGAATCCGCCGCCCGGGTAGCCGCCGCCTCCGGGGTAGCCTGCGCGGCCCTGCTCGTCGCCGGTGGTGTCGTAGTTGCGGCGCTTTTCGGGGTCGGAGAGCACCTCGTAGGCGAGGGTGACGCGCTTGAATTCTTCGGCTGCGTCCTCGGAGGGGTTCACGTCGGGGTGCAGCTGGCGTGCCTTCTTTCGGTACGCCTTCTTGATCTCTTCGGGGCTGGCGTCTTTCGATACGCCGAGAGTATCGTAGTGGCTCATGCGTTTCCTTCCTCTCGAGACGATGGCGGTGCTCGATGAGTGCACCGCCAACAATGGTCGTATCAATTCTAGGGGATACTACCCCCGACCCGATACAATGGCTAGGCTGAAAGGGGGTCGCTCCCGCTATCCGCTTAATCTGCGGTGCGTGTGCCCCTGAAATCGGCTCCGTAGTCCTATTGCGTTTTTTCACCCCTACCGCCCCAAAGGAGAATACGTTGAGTACCCACCACTCCCCCTACGGCTGGGGTGCCCAGGATCTAAACGCCGCCCGCATGAGCCGCCAGGCGCCGCCTCCGCGTAAGGTACCGCTGCGCCGCGGCCTGCTGATTGAGGATATTAACGGCTGGGTGGGTGAGGTCGTGAAGGCTGAACGCATCGGCGGTGCCCTGTTCTTCGGACTCGAGGACGCGAAGGGTCGCGTGAAGAATTTCCCGCTAGGTCCGGGCTACCTGATTGAAGGTGAGCCCGTTGAGATTGTCGCCCCGGTGGCTGCGAAGGAGCCGAAGCGCACAATTTCTCGTTCCGGTTCTATCGCGGTGAAGAACGCCCCGGCTAAGGTGGCGCGCGCCTCCCGCATCTGGGTTGAGGGTCTGCACGACGCCGAGCTCGTGGAGAAGGTCTGGGGCCACGATCTGCGCGTTGAGGGCATTGTCGTGGAGCCACTGCACGGCGTGGATGATCTCGCCGGTGCTATTCATGAGTTTGCGCCGGGCCCGGGCCGCCGCCTGGGCATTCTGGTCGACCACCTGATTGAGGGCACGAAGGAGCAACACATTGTTGCCGAGGCGCTGGCTGTGCCGGGTGCCGCCGGGCACGTGAAGATCGTGGGCCACCCGTTCATCGATATTTGGCAGGCAGTCAAGCCGTCGGTGCTGGGTTTGAAAGCGTGGCCGCAGGTGCCGCGCGGTGAGGACTTCAAGAAGGGCACGCTGCGTCGTCTGGGCCAGCCGCACGAAACGCAGGCGGATGTGGCGCAGGCGTGGAAGCACATTCTCTCCCGCGTTGACTCCTACGCTGACCTGGATCCGACGCTGCTCGGCCCGGTCGAATCGCTCATTGATTTTCTCACCGAGCCGGGTGCCTAACCGCACCCGAAATCCGCTATTGCGCCCCCGTCTGCGGGCGCAGGTGTGAATTTGCTCAGAACCTTTCCCTCGGGGGCATTATCCTGTGGGTTTTACCCGCTAAAGCGGTACAATAGTTGAGCGTGTGGCATTGCCCCTGTGGGTTTTGCCGCAACATCACTACACTCTTAGGTCACCACCGCTCAAACGATTCACCTCCTCGGAGGGCAGATCCACCGGCTTAGGTGATCACCACAAGAAACTTCTATCGAACCAGGATTTTCGTGACTAACGATGTTCGCCCGGCAACCGGGCCTCAGAAAACCCGTAAGATTAGCGTGATTCAGGACCGCAACCGTGCGACTCTCGCGCATTTCGGCGGCATTCTCGGCATCATCCCCTCCGCTGCGGTTTTCTACGTCAGCCGCAATAACGCGCCCTTCGCTGAGCAGGAGGCTCGCGAGGCAATGAACTTCACCCTCCTGCCCTCCATTGCTCTGGTGGCGCTGTGGGTTGTGTCGTTCCTGCCCGGCATGGGCAACATTGCCATGGTTCTGGGTGCGCTCGTGTGGCTGTTCATGGCTATTGCGTCGCTGCGCGCCGGTATTGAGGTGAACCGCGGTGAGCCGTACAGCTACCGCATTAACCCGCGCCTGCTGGACCGCTTCTACTCCACCGAGAACGCAGAATCCGCAGAATCCTAAGAACTGCCGGTTCTAAACCGCGCTGATAGCTTTTACGTTTGAACGCCCCGCACGTTGTGTGCGGGGCGTTCTACGTTTAAGTGGGGCTTCTTTGCCCAGTGCGCGTGAATTACTACAAACTCTACCGAATGGTGCTGTAGATAATCGTTGTTAAACGATCGTGGGCCCCTGTTACCAGGAGCCCACAACCGTATTCACTCAACTTCAGCAAAGACGAGAACACGCTGTTAGACATATACCGTCCTGCCATGACCTATTATGGCACAGCGTAACCTTCAACCACAACTTGAAATTGGGTGTTTTGGAAAATTTTTTCTCGGGAAAGTAATCGAAAAATACGCACTCTAAAAGTGGCATGAAGGAGTGGAAAATTCTTTCGGCTAGTCCAGCACAAATGCGAACAATTAGCACACCGGTGTAAGGTGTGATGCTCCCCCAAAGTCCCTCCAAATAGCCCCAAAAAATTTTTTTAAAAGTTTTTTGAGACCCGCAAAAACACCCCGAAATCACCGAAATATTACGGCAATACCGGGGCGCACGCCATTCGCAGGCAGTGTTAGAGAAAAGCATCAAGTGGAGCTACGACAGACCAGAACCGGAACGTCGCCCCGATTGAAAAGCCCCTTGTCAGACCAATGCTTCTTAGTGCTCCTCGTGCTCTTCCGAGACCTCCGGGAGCAGTTCACGGGTGACAGCATCGCCCAGCAGGCGGCCCTTGAGGGTCAGGCGCACGTGGGCTTCAGGGTCAGGTTCAGCTTGAGAATTCAAAGCATCAGGTTCAATCAGAGCTTGAGAAACCAGCCAGCGCAGCGAAGCGCCCAGCTGCGCCTCATCGTGCACCGCGAGCAGCTCGCGCATTGCCAAGCCCTCGCGCACACGGATCATGAGCATAATCGTCTCAAAAGCACGAGTGGCAGTGTCCAGCACCTCACGTGCCGCCGCCGGGGACTCCCCCGAACGCACCTTCTGCGCGTACGGCACCGGGTGCTTCACGTTCCACCAGCGGGTACCGTTCACGTGCGAGTGTGCGCCGGGGCCGATGCCCCACCAGTCCTGGTTGCGCCAGTAGGCGAGGTTATGGTCGCTGCGGGTGTCCTCGCTGCGCGAGTAGTTGGAGACCTCGTACCAGTTGTAGCCGGCTTCGGTGAGTAGCTCCTCGGCGAGCAGGTACATGTCCGCCATGAGGTCTTCATCGGGCATGGTGTATTCGCCGCGGCGGATCTGCGCGGCAAGCTTGGTGCCGTCCTCCACGATCAGCGAGTACGCGGAAATGTGGTCGGGTTCGTATGAGATTGCGGCGCGAACGCTCTGCTCCCACTGGCGCAGGCTCTCCCCCGGCGAACCGTAAATCAGGTCCACGGACACCTGCAGGCCGACCTCCTTAGCCCAGGCGACGACCTTCGGCACGTTGGAGGGTGTGTGGGTGCGGTCGAGTACCTGTAGCACCTCGGGGACGACGGACTGCATGCCGAAGGACACGCGGGTGAAGCCGCCGTCCTTGAGGGTCTGCAGGTCTTCGCGGGTGACGGAGTCGGGGTTCGCTTCGGTAGTGACTTCTGCCCCCTCGACGAGTCCGAATACGTCGATGGCTGCCTGCAGGATGCGTACGAGGTCGCGGGCGGGCAGTTTGGTGGGGGTGCCACCTCCGAAGAAGACGGTGTGCATGGGGCGTTTTGCGACGCCGGAGGCTTCGAGGGTGCGGGCGGCGAAGAGGATTTCTGCGATGGCGTCGTCGGCGTAGGTGCCGAGGCCGATGCCGTCGCCGAAGTCTTCGGTGGCGTAGGTGTTGAAGTCGCAGTAGCCGCAGCGTACGGAGCAGAAGGGGATGTGTACGTAGAGGCTGAAGTCGCGGGTTTCGCATCCTGCCGCGCTGGGGGCGGGGATACGCCCGTCGCGGGGGGAGGGGTCGCCGGTGGGCTGGGCGGGCATTCTGCCTCCTGGAAAACAAAGGGTGCGGACACCCCATTATAGGAGGTGTCCACACCCTTTGATAATTACCTGTCTCTAAGCCCAAGATATTTTACAATTGCAGGATGGAATGTAAATGTCGTTTTCTCATCATATTTAAGGCGTGGACTATTGTACCTATAAACATGTTTACTACCACCAGTGCTTCCACCCTTTTGTATTACACCAATAACAGAAACATTAAATAATGTATCAAAAACCTTTTTATACTCGAAGCTACCATCTACTTCTTCACTTTTCCCCACCCATTCATCCATAGAGAAGGAACGCTTATTAATTTTCTGAACAATTTTCTCAAAATTTTTAAACCAATTTCCATTCAGCTTATATTCATTTTCAAGTTCGTTATATATATGCTCGCTATACTCCAATTCAACATCTGAAATATCTGAGTTTTTGATTATTGGATGGTTTAACTCCTGCGCCTTATTTAGTGCCTTCCCGGAGAAACTCAGAATATCCCTTGGGCGACCCATGGTTCGAGATAATATGTACCCCTTAGAATCTCGTCGATTTCTAATAGGTGTGCCTGTTTCAAATATATCCACCCAACCAATATCGCTCTTTCCACTGCTATATTTAGCGCGCGCTTCTACAACTGATACAAGGTTGTCATCACTCCAATTGAGTTTTACTGCATCTTGCATGTATTTATTTTTGTCATTAAAATTAATTGAATCCCATATATCGGTTCGAAGGAACATAACTGCAGGCGCCATGCTTTTCGTTCTATCAAACTCAGAGTACAAGTTTCTCACCGCACGGAGAGAACCGATTATGAAGTTCTTAGTGGACTCTTCTCCATCCCATGAATCATCTATTCCATCAATTAAAACAGTGACAGGATTCCCAGATGAATTGTAATAACTATTTAATATATTGATGCCTTGTTCTATAAATTCATGCATGTGCACGGAGAGTGAATCGTCCATGGAATCACTTAATTCCAAGCCCGCTCCAGACCCCAAAATTTTTAAATCCCATTTCTTGACTCTCTTAATCCAGGTAAAAACTAAATTAAGACTACTATATTTACCCATTACCTTTAGGGCATTATTTAGGACCTTGCGCTCTTTTCTGGATAGTTTATCTTTAATCTCCAAAAATTTTATAGATATTAGAACGATTAAGAATGTCCAGGAAAGAGTATGAGCATTATCATCACTCATGCCATTTTCTTTAAGCATCTTGTGCGCGGCATATGGATATTCTTTTAGGTCTAGCGATACAACATTGTCTTTAGTGTGCTCTTCTTTTTCAAGATATTTAAATATTGCGGTCTTTCCCGAACCTTTTCGTCCGAGAACCAAGTATTTTCCTTCCTTTATTTCTTCTACAGATCCTGTCTGAACAAAGTAATTTAAGATACTTCTATCAGACTCTGCATCAAGACGCCCAAAGTCCAACTCTTTAACTAAATTAGACTGACTGCAAAGGTTTTTCTCGTTATCCATTTATGTATATTCTCCTTTGAATGTAAAACCGTGGGTGTAATCATCGATGCTACACCCACGCTAACTCTACTCTTTCATACAGCACCCTGGCAAGGGGTAACACATGTTATCCCTAATGAATATCAAATATGGCTGATTACCTATCGCCAAGCAACCTATACCAGTCGGGGCACAGAAAAGGCGGCGTGCCTCTCCCCCATCTGGGGTAGAGCACGCCGCCTACATCGGAAGAGCTGAGAAGGCTACTTCTTCTTTTCCTTCTCCTCGCTCGAAGACAGTGCCGCAATGAAGGCTTCCTGAGGAACCTCCACACGACCAACCATCTTCATGCGCTTCTTGCCTTCCTTCTGCTTCTCCAGCAGCTTACGCTTACGCGAAATATCGCCACCGTAACACTTGGACAGAACGTCCTTACGCATCGCACGGATATTCTCGCGGGCAATAATACGCGAACCAATAGCCGCCTGAATCGGCACCTCAAACTGCTGGCGAGGAATCAGCTCACGCAGCTTAGAAGTCATCATCAGGCCGTACGAGTACGCCTTATCGCGGTGAGTAATGGCGCTGAACGCATCCACCTTCTCACCCTGCAGCAGGATGTCGACCTTCACCAGGTCAGCCTCTTCCTCACCGTCGAACTTCCAGTCCAGCGACGCATAACCGCGGGTACGGGACTTCAACTGATCGAAGAAGTCGAACACAATCTCTGCCAGGGGCAGGCGGTAACGCATCTCCACACGATCCTCGGACAGGTAATCCATGCCGCCAATCTGGCCGCGGCGAGCCTGGCACAGCTCCATAATCGCGCCAATGTACTCGCTCGGGGCAATAATCGTACACGCCACCATGGGCTCGCGAATCGTCGCGACCTTGCCCTCGGGGAATTCGCTCGGGTTGGTCACGCGCTTAGCGTTGCCGGCCTCGTCCACCACGTCGTAAATAACGTTCGGCGCGGTCGAAATCAGGTCCAGGTTGAACTCGCGTTCCAGGCGCTCACGCACAATCTCCAGGTGCAGCAGACCCAGGAAGCCACAGCGGAAACCGAAGCCCAGAGCGGCAGAGGTCTCCGGCTCGTAAATCAGCGCGGCGTCGTTGAGCTTCAGCTTATCCAGCGCGTCACGCAGTGCCGGGTAGTCCGAACCGTCAATCGGGAACAGGCCCGAGAACACCATCGGCTTGGGGTCCTCGTAACCGCCCAGGGACTCCTCGGCGGGCTTGGCGGCGGAGGTGACGGTATCACCCACACGCGACTGACGGACGTCCTTCACGCCGGTGATGAGGTAACCCACCTCGCCCACGCCCAGGCCCTTCGACGGGACGGGCTCAGGGGAAATCACGCCGATTTCAAGCAGGTCATGCTCAGCGCCGGTGGACATCATCTTAATCTTCTGGCGCGGCTGCAGGCTACCGTCCACAACACGCACATAGGTGACCACGCCGCGGTAGGAGTCGTACACCGAGTCAAAAATCATGGCACGCGCCGGGGCGGATGCGTCACCCTGCGGGGCGGGAATCGCCTCCACAATACGGTCCAGCAGAGCCTCAACACCCTCACCGGTCTTACCCGATACGCGCAGAACCTCGTCCGGCTCGCAACCAATCAGGTTCGCCAGCTCCTCAGCGTACTTATCCGGCTGAGCCGCGGGAAGGTCAATCTTGTTCAGCACCGGGATGATGGTCAGGTCGTTCTCCATCGCCAGGTACAGGTTCGCCAGGGTCTGAGCCTCAATACCCTGGGCGGCGTCCACGAGCAGAAGCGCACCCTCACACGCAGCCAGGGAGCGGGACACCTCATAGGTGAAGTCCACGTGGCCGGGGGTGTCAATCATATTCAGCGCGTAGGAGGTGCCGTCAACATCCCAGGGCATGCGCACAGCCTGAGACTTAATGGTGATGCCGCGTTCACGCTCAATGTCCATGCGGTCCAGGTACTGCGCCTTCATGTCGCGCGGGGCAACCACGCCGGTGGCCTGCAGCATACGGTCTGCGAGGGTGGACTTACCGTGGTCAATGTGGGCGATAATGCAGAAGTTGCGAATAATCGCGGGGTCGGTCGCCGCCGGAACGGGCGGGTTCTTCGACATGGGTGCCAATCACATCATCCTTTCGAGATGCTGGCTGCGGGTATGGGCATAGTTACCTATCATTTTCCCATACCCGCGCCATATGTGCGAACGGACCTAACGTTCCGAAGAATCCTCCGCAGAATCCGCACCACCATCACCAGGGTTTTCAGCCTCGGATGCGCCGCTGAGGGAATCCAGGTAGCCCTCAATATCCTCGGCAATCACCTCGCCGGAGACAGTGCGCAGGGTCGAGTCCATCTTCTGCTCAATCTCACGCACCAGCTCAACCTTCTCGTAGTCCTTCGCCATTTCTTCGGCGAGCTCCGCCTCCCACTCATCAGCATGGGTGCGCAGGCGGTCGTACTCCTCAGACTCGACCTTAATACCGAGGATGACCTCCAGCGCCTCGATCAGGCTCACGACCGCGCGCGGGTTCTGCTGGTCAAAGCTCAGATACCCCGGGATGCTCATACGCAGCATGACCGAGGAAGACAGGCCGTGCTCGGCGGCGAGCGCAGACATCGCCATCGTCACCGAGGTAGAACCGGTGTAGTCCTCGTGCAGAATACCGGGGATTGCTGCTAGCTTCTCGTCGTGAGTGGTCAGCGTGTACGGGTACGGGCGGGTGTGCGCCACCTCATCCTCGAAGGTCTCAACGAAGATCGCGTGGTCTACGTGGAGTTTCTTCACGTACTTGAAAAAGCGGGTCATGAACCGCCGCAGGCACAGGCTGGGAGCGGGGCCGGTCACCACGAGCAGGCGCAGGCGACGCTCCGGGATAGTGACCATGTTGTAGAACATCTTGGGCCACACCAGAACCGTGGATTCGGAGTCGTCGCTGTTCTGCAGCTGCGGGGCGACGGAACCATAGTCGTAGAAGTCGTCCATGTCGAAGCCGGGGCTTTCGTCGCACGGGTCGAAGGCGCGGTGAATCACGTCGAGGGCGTCCTCACCGTTGCCCGGCGGTTCCTTGATGGAGTTGAAGCCGACCAGCATGACGGTCGTGTAGTTGTCCTCTTCGGAGGATTCGCCCAGTCCCAGTTTGCCGAGCAGGCCCTTTTTCGCGGGCTGTTCTGTGGAGGCGAGCTTGGCGAAAGCGTCAAAGAGTCGGGCGGGCGGGAAGTTCGGCTGGCTCATCGTTGGTCCTTAGCTCGTGGTCGGTGGTTGTGTGGTGTGTATCGGCAGTGCTCACTCCCCCGGTGCCGTTCATAGTGCCGTTTAAGGCGCTACATGCAGGCGCGGGTGGTGTGTGGTACCGCCGATAGTTCCCACTATACGGGCTCTTCCGCGACCCGCAAGCGGTTTCGTCACCGGGCGGGCGCCTCCCCGAAATCTGTGCCAAGAATCTAGGCATCTATGCTCGGGAATCTGGTCATAAAGAAACCCCCTGCGTTCCCCTTAGAGGAGGGGGAACACAGGGGGTCTCTGCCCTTAAACCAGAGAGGCACTCACGTACCCCGCAAGTTTTAGAAAGCCTTGTTTACGAGCGCAGCAAGACCGGACTTCTTGTTTGCAGCGGTCTTCTTGTGCAGAACACCCTTGGAAACAGCCTTGTCCAGCTTACGGTTCACAAAACGCAGAGCCTCAACAGCAGCTTCCTTGTTCTGTGCCTCAACAGCAGCCTTGACCTTGCGGGTCGCGGTCTTCAGCTCGGACTTTACAATGTTGTTGCGCAGGCGAGCCTTCTCGTTGGTGAGGATACGCTTCTTCTGAGACTTAATGTTAGCCACAATTAAACTTTCTGTTTTGTCTTATTGGTCGGTGAGGGCGACGCTGGCCGATCATCGACTGAGCGGCGTGGGGATGCCTATGGCAACCGGCCAGCAGTGCCCGATGACCATCGGACACTCAACCACACATAATACCAGATGAACAGCCTCCACGACAGACCCCCTCGGAGAGAAAAATACTGTGAAAACCACTACACGCAGCCTCCACATCCGGCGCAGATAATCGGCACCGGTCGCCGGTGAAACTACCGGCACAGGGCGTTAGCCGTTATGGCGAGTCCACGCACGCTCAATCAGACGGAACGTATCCTCCGGCATAATCGCACCCTCACGGCGCATCGAATCCGGGCGAACACGAATCACACGGTTCAGCTTCACCTCAGAAGCGCGGCCCTGCGGATCCCACGGACCCGAACCAATATCAAGGTAGTTCGGGTCAGCGTGCTCACGGTTATTGTGGTCCTTGCTGGTCATCATCAGCGCCAGCAGGTACTCACCGTCACGACCCACCAGAAGCACCGGGCGGTCCTTACCCTGCGAGTGGTCCTCCTCGAAGGGAACCCACGTCCACACGATTTCACCCGGATCAGCGTCGCCATCCAGGGAGGGCGAGTACTCAAAGTTAATCATGTCGCGGTAATCACCCGGGTAATCCGAACCGTCGGATGCGGAGGCGGTGCTTGCCGAACGAGTCGAAGCGGAAGGCTTCGGGGCGCTCGGCTTAGGCGCCGAAGAGCCGGAGGTACGAGCCTCACCCTGACGAGATTCGCCCTTGCGGGACTCACTCTTCTGGGAGGACTCGGAGCCGCCCTTAGACGCAGTAGCGTCGTTGAGGGCATCCTCTGCCGCCTTCTGCAGGAAGGGCAGCAGGGCAAAGAAAATTTTCTTCAGAATTTCGAGCATGGGCTCTATTATGCACTACAGGCGCGGCGGTAGAGCAATCGCCAAAACAGCCTGCTCCACCGCATACACCGCGTCCTGCGACTCGCCCTTCAGCTGGGCGTCCGCATCAGCCAGAAGCTGCACAATATGCGCCAACTGGGCGCCGGTAAAACGGCGGCCATCGCGCTGAGCCTGCTCAACCTGCCACGGCGCCATGCCCACCTCACGCGCCAGCTCGTTAGCACTCATGCGCACGTGGTGCACGCGCGCAATATTGCGGATACGCATAGCGAGCGCACCGAGCATCGGGATTGGCTCCGTTCCGGTGGCAAGAGAGTGGCGGAGCAGACGCAGTGCCTCCGGGGCGTTGCCGGAAATCGCGGCGTCACTCACGCGGAATGCGGTGACCTCGGTGCGGCCGCCGTAGTAGCGGTTCACCGCCTCTTCGGTGATGTCGCCGGGTACGTCAGAGAGCAGCTGCTGGCAGGCGGCGGCAAGCTCCGCAGTGTCGGAGGCGGCGGCAGTCAGCAAAGCCAGGGCGCCACCGGTAATCGGACGCTGAGCGGCGGTGAACTCCCCCGCCAAAAACTCGCTCTTCTCACGGTCGGTCTTGAGCGCCTTGCAGTTGATGAGCGCGAACTGGGATCGCACCAGGTCGATGAGCTTCTTGCCGCGGTTACCGCCCGAGTGGTTCAGAATGAGCATGATGTCCGGCTCGGGGGCGTTCAGGTAGGCGAGCGTATCGGTCAAAAACTCGTCGCTCATGGAGGCGACGTTCTCAACCTCAATAATCTTCGCCGAACCGAACAGGGAGGGTGAAGCGTGTAGGGTCAGCTCCCCCGCCGTGTAGGTGGCGGCGTTAATCTGAACGCGGTCCACCTCGGGGTGCGCCTCGCGGAACAGCTCACGCAGGCGCGCCGCCGCGCGGGAAGCAAAGTACTCCTCCGGGCCGTACAGCATGACGGCGGGTGCCGGGGTGACGGTACGCCACGCGGTGTCGAGGGCGGGGCCGCCTCGGCGGGCGTAGCCTCGGGAACCACCACGCTGGGTTGAACGCTTACGCTCGGACACGCTTATCACTCGCCTTTATCTGCAGGGTACGGGCTGAACTCGAACCCGCTGCGTGCGGGGGTGCCGCGCGGGTAGAGTCTCGAGTATCCATCATAGCGTTTTCTTCTCAGATGCCTCCTAGCGGTGGTTAGGGGTAGTCGGTCAGGGTTAGATGCCCGCAGTGAGTCGGTTAGGAACGGGCGGGCTGATCGGGGCGCTGATAGGAGGGCGCGGTCTGCGGAACCACCCGCAAATACTGCCGGTGCGTGACCGCGCGGTAGCGGCGCGCATCCACCCACCAGAGGGCAATGCTCAACGCCAGCACGCAGAGGGCGCTACACACCACCGCCGGGACACTCGAACCGGGCTCCCACGGGTTACCCGGCGCATGCGCGGCAGTGTGTGCCGCCCACTCGATACCCTGCGCGGCAAGGCCACCGGCACGCAGGCACAGCTCCGCCGCAGTGGGCAGGCCCAGGAGCATGAATCCGAGCGCCGCCAGCCCGGCGAGCATACTCAGCGGCGCCAAAGGAGCCGCAATCAGGTTCGCCGGAACCGAGTAGAGCGGCACCGTACCGCTCATCGCCAAAATCAGCGGAGTACACCACAGGGACGCAACAATCGGCGCGGCGAGCATTTCCGCACAGAACACCGGCATGACGCGCATGAGCAGACGAATCAGCGGCGGGCCCAGCAGAATCAGCGCGGAGGTTGCCGTCACCGACAGGGCGAACCCCATATCCACGGCGAGGTGCGGGGCGGCAAGCAGACACATCAGCACCGTTGTTTGCAGCGCCGCCAAAGACTGGCGACCCGAACCGCGCAGCATCGCGTAAGCACCGAGCAGACCCATGGCGAGGGAACGAATCACGGAACCCTCAGAGTCCAGCAGCATGGCGTAGGCAAGCACCGCCGCAACCCCGCACAGCACCATGACGCGGTGCGGAATGGCGAGGGTGCTCAGCCGGTGCACGAGCGGCGGCAGGGCGTGGGC
>NZ_JABZXW010000047.1 GCF_015265375.1 Rothia sp. (in: high G+C Gram-positive bacteria) | reverse complement strand
TGGTCAAACCAACCGAGGTACCCGCACCAAAGGAGAAACCGGCACCGGTCGACCACGCAATCGCATAAATCACCAGGTTCGGCAAGAAACCCAGCTGCAGCAAAGTCACCGCAGTATCACCCACAGCACCCGCATGCAGCTCCTGGTAGGTGGCAACAATCTGCGACCAGCCCGCCAAAATACCGATACCCAAAAGCACCGCACCCAGACCAACCAGCGCCACAAAAGCAACCACCGCAGCACGCACCACAGCCCAGGCATACGAACCCGCCCAACGCGAATACTGACTCATCTGCGAAATCTGCTCCGCAGTATCAACACCCACCATGCGCGAGAGCGAACGCGCCTCACGGTAGCCACCCCACATCAGACCAGCCACCACAATACCCAAAGGCACCAGGGCAGCATTCAACGCCTGAAGAGGCTGCGGATGCCTCGCCCAACCGTACATCGCCGAACTAATCAGCGCATAAGTCACCGAACCGGACAGCACCGGAATCAAAAACTCACCCTCATACGAGGCGCGCGCCAGGCGACGACCCGAACGGTAACAGAGCAGCAACGGCAAAATACTCAAACCCAGCGGTACCAGCGTCATCGTGCCGGCAGAAGCACCAAAAGCAGCCGCAAGATCCAGGGGAACACCGTGAATCAGAAGCCACAGGTGCGCCGACATGGCGGCCACGGAGGAAAACTCCATGTCGCCAAAACCCTTGGTCGCCCACACGGCAGACATCGCCGCAAACACAGCAAGCGCAGAGAACAGGGCAGTAACAATTAGCTCAACAACACCCTGAAGCCACAGAGGCATGGGCATGGAATAACGAGAGATAGGTGAGGTGCTTTTCATCGTCCTTCAATCATGCCACGAATTAACGACGAAACCCGCCTCCGATTAACACTCGAAAGCGGGTTCTCACAACTATTCGCACAGGTATTCATCCAGACGCACACGCGAGGACGCGTATCAGGCGAAGTTTTACTGCTCAGTCCACGGGTTGGAAGCTTCAACACCCCAGGCGCGGTACACCTGCGCCTTAGAAGAAATCAGCTCCAAATCATAGGCGCTCGCACTCGCCGCCATCAGACCCTCCAGGGCGGCGGTAGGCAGCGGACCGGCATCATCACGACCCACGGCATGCACGCCGCGCGGCGCCTGACGGCCCGCCCACTCGAGGCTCACGCGCGCATCCACATTAATAACGTGGTCGCCAAAGCGCTCAAGAAGTTCGGTAATCCAACGATCAGTTTCCGGGTAGGGGTACAGGCCCTTCAGCTCACCAATGCTCAGCACAGAAATGTACATGTGTCGGAACGAGCGGCGGCGCAGAAAAGCGACCACGGCGGGGTCTGGATCCGCCTTACGGATCTCCGCAAGAACGTCGGAGTCCAGGAGCATACCGGAGAAATTCATACCCCTAATGCTACGCTACGCGCAGACCGGCGTACTGAATAGCGGGGATACCCTCAGGGTTCGGCAGAAGAAGGAAGTTCAGGAACTCGTCGCGCTTAGAAGAAATGCGGGAGTAATCGTCAATGCTGACTGCGGTGTATCCGCCTCGCGCGGGGACAGCTGCGGCACGCAGGCTTTCCTGGTAGGAGCGGGAGGGGTTCAGAGAGATTGCTGCTTCGGTTGCAGAGCCGTTGTACATGTGACAACCTGCGCCGTGAGTGGCGCGATCCTTTCGCGTTGCTCTTGTCTGTACCAATTACCACCGGTTATTCCGGTGGTGAATACAAACCGCTTCGTCATCCGAGCCACCCGTGAACATGGGGTTGGCGTTCGACCATAGTCGGAGCTTATCAGTCGAAACTCTTGAAGCTGGGTTTAGCTTACAGCATTTTCTCAAGTTAAGTAAAGCGTTTTTTGAAAGAGATTTAGATTATTAGCCTTTTGGCTTGTGAGAGTGCTTTAAATGGCGTGAATTTTTGATACTGCGCGGAATATCCTATGTGAATACCGGTGTTTTTATGCGCTAAAAACTCCCCCACCACAAATACGAAATACACCCCAAACCACCGCTCAATAGTCGCCTCGGCAACCAGCCCGACAGTCAATCCAACAGTCAGCCCGGCAGCCGCCAGCAAATGACCGGCAACAAGGCGCATACCCGCACAATACGCGATAATGAGCTGGTGAGCGCCAACAACCCCTTCCCCGAAATTCCCGTCACCGTACCGCAGATCATTCGCCAGGCCGGGCACCGCACCTACCAGCGCGGTGTCGCCTACCAGCGCAACCGCGAAGTCATCCGCTACAGCTACGACGAAGACGAGCGAACCCTCACCGGACTCGTCAACGGAAGCACCATCATCCCCTACGAAGTGACCATTCGCTTCTTCCCCGCCGTCAGCGGCTCCGCAACCTTCACCGCCCGCTGCACATGCCCCGTGCTCACCGACTGCAAGCACGCCGTAGCGCTCATGCTCACCGCGCTCGACCGCGCCTCCGTAGCGAAAAAGGCACTCAGTGAACACCCCGGACCGATCGGCGTACCCGGTGCCGCGGCAAAGGACGCGGCAGAGGCAAAGGGACCCGCAGATTCAAAGAGCGCGGACGTTGCGGAGGCGAAGAAAGTCGCCGACCCGCTCGCGGCGCTACGCGCCTCCGGTGCGCTCACCACCGCGGCGAAACTGCCCGCGCCCGATGCAGCGACTGCCGAGCCCGCAAACCCCCAGGGAAGCTTTGCACTCAACGAGCTAGGCGCCTCCCCGAGCCTGCAGGCAGAGGCATCCGCAACCAAAATCTCGGCATGGCGGCGCGACCTCTCCTCCATTCTTTCCGCACGTCAGGACCTTGCGGGCATCGATTCGATGCGCGTGAGCGGCGCCCTGGATTTCTCGCTGAGCGTCTCCGGTTCCTACGCGCGCGGCCGCAATATGCCCGGCGCAACCCCCAGCATTAACCTGCTCGCCCGCCCGCTCATGGCGTCCAAAACCGGGCGCTGGATCAAGGGCGGACTCAGCTGGGAAACCTTCGCCTCCAGCGTGGGCGGGCCCGTCGGGCGGCACGAAATCTACCCCGAACACGAACGATTCTTCGCCGAGCTCTACTCGATTGCCCGCCCCTGGCAGAACATGTACTCCTCGCACCGCGACTGGATCTCAATCAGCGCTTCTGCCTCCACTCTGCTCTGGGATGTACTAGCCCGCGCGGAGGATATTGGCCTGCCCCTGCTCGTCAACGGTCGCGAAGTGAACTACGCCGTGCTGAGCCCCGCACAGGTGCGCCTGCACGCCGCCGCCAGCGAAGAGAAACACGCGGAAGGCGCCGGACTGCAGCTTCAAGCCGCGCTCAGCTGGGAAGGACGCGAAGGCGAACTACTGCGCCAGCTCTGGCTACCCGCCGCGCACTGCCACCCCATCGGCACCCCGCGCACCGGCTTCTTTGCCCTGGGAGGGCTCGCCCAGCAGGAGTACGAACAGGCGGCAAAGGCGGTGCACTGGAAGACCGCGCGCCCCGGCGCGCTGGATGAAGTGGGCCGCGAATCTTTCGTGCAAAAGACTGCCCAAAAGGACGCGCAGGAGGCGCCTACTGAGCCCTCTACCCCGACCATCAACCCAGCGCAGGGTGAACGGGTGCGATACTCCCCCGCCGTGCCCGAACTGCCCGAGGGCGTGGAGCTGGCGCTCATCCCCCTGGTTGAGCCGCTCGATGCCGCCTCCGAATCGCTCATTAATGCCGGAACCGTACACATTCCCGCCGCGGAACGCGCCACGTTCCAGAAGGAGTATCTGCCCGCGCTCAGCCGTTCCATTCCCTCGCTGACCCCCGATCCGGCGCTGGCGCTACCTCGCGTGAAGCCGCCGCATCTGGTGCTTGTAATCAGCTTTGACGAGCAGGTACGCCACGACGCGCAGCTGAGCTGGCGTTGGGAGTACCCGCTGAACCCCTTCGCGGAGGACAGTGCAGAGGAGGCGAGCGCACAGGACTCTGCGGGTGCCTCCGATGTGTACTCCCTGCCCGTTTTCGGTTACCCCGGTGAAGAGGGCGGCGAGGTTCGCGATGAGCGTTTTGAGGCGCGCGTACTGCGTTCGGTGCGCGCCATTCTTGCTGCCCACCCGGCGCTTTCCGGGCTGGAAGAGCGCCGCATCGAAGGCTGGGAAACCCGCGAGCTGCTCAGCGCGATTCTGCCGAAACTTCGCCGTGTTTCCGCTGTTCAGGTGCGTTTTAACGGCACTCCGCCGGAGTTCGTGGAGGCAACCGACGCACTGATTGAAATCACCGTGAGCGAGGGCAATTCTCGTGACTGGTTCGGCCTGGGCATTGCGGTGAAGGTCAACAATTGGACCGTGCCGTTCGCACAGATTTTTGAGGCGCTCGATCGCGGGGCGGACCGTATTCTGCTCGGTAACGGCACCTATTTCTCGCTGCGTCGACCCGAGTTTAAGACCCTGCGCACCCTCATTGCGGAGGCTCGCGAGCTCGACGACGCGGGCGGCGATCTGCGCATTAACCGGCACCAGGCGGGGCTGCTCTCTGAGCTGGAGTCGTTGGCGGCGAGCGTGCATACGACCGCGCGGTGGGATGCTCAGGTGCGTTCGCTACTGGAGCTGGTTGAGGGCCTGGAGGATGCCGAAGAGAGCACCGAAAAGGACTCTGAAAAGACCTCTGACAAGGGAACTCAGGATTCCCCCGCGCTCCAGAAGACCTCTCGCAAGATTATTCCGAGCTGCCCGGTACCCATCGGCCTGCAGGCGACCCTACGCCCCTACCAGGTGGAGGGTTTCCAGTGGCTGTCGTTCCTGTACGAGCAGCGTCTGGGCGGTATTCTCGCCGACGATATGGGTCTGGGTAAGACCGTGCAGGCTCTCGCCCTCCTCGCCCACGCCATCGAGGAGCACCGCACCGCCTCCGAACGTACTGCCTCCGAATGTACCACCGAGCGCGGTGAGAGCGTCGAGCCGTTTGCGCCCTTCCTCGTGGTTGCGCCGACCTCTGTCATCACCAACTGGGCGGCGGAGGCGGAACGCTTCCTACCCGAGGCGAAGGTCGTGACCATTACCGAAACCACCGCCGGTAAGACCCCGCTGGCCGAGCGGGTTGCCGGGGCGCACCTGGTGCTGACCAGCTACACGCTGCTGCGCATGGACGAGGACGCCTACACCGGCTACGCCCGCACACTGGGCGGCACCGTTGACGATTCCACGGGCGAGCAGTCCGCCCCCGAAGGCTGGGGTGCACTCCTGCTGGACGAGGCGCAATTCGTCAAAAACACCGGCACTCGTGCCTGGTCCATCGCCCGCGCGATGCCCGCCCGCACCAAGATCGCGATGACCGGAACGCCCATTGAGAACAACCTCATGGAGTTGTGGGCGCTGTTGGCGATTGTGGCGGACGGTCTGTTCCCCTCCGCCCGCGCGTTCCGTGACCTGTACGCCCGCCCGGCGGAGTCCGGTGAGGACCCGGCGCACGCTGCGGCGACGGCTGCTCGTCTGCGCCGGCGCATCCGCCCGCTCATGCTGCGCCGCACCAAGGAGCTGGTGGCGGCGGAGCTTCCGGCGAAGAACGATACGCGCGTGAACCTGCCGTTGGCTCCGGGTCACCGCCGCATCTATGACACGCATCTGCAGCGTGAACGTCAGAAGGTGCTGGGTCTGCTGGAGGACATGGACAAGAACCGTTTCACGATCTTCCAGTCGTTGACCCTGCTGCGCCGTCTGGCGCTGGATGCCGCGCTGATTGACCCGGAGGCCTACGCCGGGGTGTCGTCGGTCAAGCGCGACTACCTGGTTCAGCAGCTACCCGATCTGCTCGAGAAGGGCCACCGTGTGTTGGTGTTCAGTCAGTTCACCGGCTACCTCAAGAGCATTTCGGCGCGCCTGGCGGAGGAGGGCATCGGCCACCTGTACCTGGACGGTTCGACCCGCAACCGCGCCGAGGTCATCGAGGCGTTCACGAGCGGTCAGGAGCCGGTGTTCCTCATTTCGCTGAAGGCTGGCGGTTTCGGTCTGAATCTGACCGAGGCGGATCACGTGTTCATTATGGATCCGTGGTGGAACCCCGCCGCTGAGCAGCAGGCGGTGGACCGTATTCACCGCATCGGTCAGGACAAGGAGGTGCACGTCTACCGTCTGGTCGCCGAAGGCACGATTGAGGAGAAGGTCATGCAGCTCAAGGAGTCGAAGGCCGCGCTCTTCGATGCGGTGGTCGGTGAAGGCGAGTTCGCCTCCGCGGCGGTGACGGCTGAGGATGTGCGCGAGCTCTTCGCGCCGGCTGTCGAGCGATAGCCGCCCTCCAGCCTGAGGAGGTGTCTGGTGCCCGTCATTTTTGTCATTTGGTTACGCCTCCGGCTAGATTCACGCCCGATTCTGGCCCAGCCCTTCTCAACGGGGGCGCTGGGGCGTAGCCTTGTAGAACTATCCAAAGCAACTATTTGGGAGGCGCCGCCTCCCCCACTCTAAGGAGCATCATGAGCTACAACGTACCCAACGTAAAGTTCAACGACGGCCGAACCATCCCGCAGCTGGGCTATGGCGTGTGGCAGGTTGAGGATGAGGTCGCCGAGAAGGTCGTGGGCACCGCCCTGGAGACCGGCTACCGCCACATCGACACCGCCGCTATTTACGGCAACGAGGCGGGCGTGGGCCGCGCTATCGCTAACTCCGGCGTGGCTCGTGAGGACATCTTCCTCACCACCAAGCTGTGGAACTCCGACCAGGGCTACGAGAGCGCGTTCGAGGCATTCGAGGCTTCCCTGGAGAAGCTGGGCACCGACTACGTTGACCTGTACCTGATTCACTGGGCTAAGCCGCAGCAGGGCCTGTACCTGGATTCCTGGCGTGCGCTGATTGAGCTGCAGAAGCAGGGTAAGGTTCGTTCGATTGGTGTTTCGAACTTCCCCGAGGAGCAGCTGCGCGAGATTATCGAGGAGACCGGTGTAGTTCCGGTCATCCATCAGATTGAGCTGCACCCCTATTTCTCGCAGGAGGCGCTGCGCGCCGTTCACGCCGAGTACGGCATCGCGACCCAGGCGTGGAGCCCGCTGGGTAACGGCAGCGACCTGCTGCAGAACCCCGTGCTGGCTGAAATTGCGGAGCGTCACGGCGCAACCCCCGCGCAGGTCGTGCTGGCATGGCACCTTGCCAAGGGTACCGTGGCTATCCCGAAGTCCGTGACCCCCTCCCGCATTGAGGAGAACCTGGCATCGGTAAACGTGAAGCTGACCGCCGAAGACATCGCGGCTGTGGATGCGCTCTCCACCCCCGAGGGTCGTATTGGCGCTGACCCGGCGAACATCGACTTCTAAGGTGTAGCTCGGGCGTAGAGCTCGAATCGCACCTATATAAAGCCCCGACAGGCACAGTTAGTGCTTGTCGGGGCTTTTGTCTGCTCTTGTGGGGAGCTGAGATTTTAGAGAATGCTCGTTCTTGGATTGGCTGGCGAACCATCAAGCTATCCCGGCGAGCGCAAGCGCTCCTCCGCTAGTTTTCCTCGTCTACCAGCAGGGAGAGGGAGATGCGGCGGCGCACCGGGTCGACCTCCACCACGCGAACCTGCACGATGTCGCCGCTACGCACAATATCGTGCGGGTTCGCCACGTAGCCGCGGCTCATCTGCGAGATGTGCACGAGGCCGTCCTGGTGCACGCCAATATCCACGAACGCGCCGAATGCCGCCACGTTCGAGACGGTGCCCTCGAGTACCATGCCGGGGCGCACGTCCTCGAAGTGCGAGACGGACTCGGAGAAGCGGGCGGTGCGGAAGCTACCGCGCGGATCCAGGCCGGGGCGGTGCAGCTCGGCGAAGATGTCCTCGACCGTGTACACGCCGGCGGTGCTTTCTTCCGTACTGCCCTGTTCGTGGCTGTCCTGCACGTAGTCGGCGGGGTTCAGCCCGGCGAGCGGGTCGGTTCCGTCCGAGGTACCCAGGGCGCCGGCAACCCAGTGGGCGCCGTTGCGTGCCTGTGCGTCGGCAATAATGCGGCGCGCGAGCGGGTAGGCTTCCGGGTGCACGGCGGAGGCGTCCAGCGGCTCCTCACCGCCGCGGATGCGAATAAATCCTGCCGCCTGGCGGAAGGTTTTCGCGCCCAGTCGCGGCACGTTCAGCAGCTGCTGACGGTTCGCAAAGGGACCGTGTTCGGTGCGGTAGGCAACGATGCGTTCGGCGGTTGCGGTGCCCACTCCCGCCACGTGTGCAAGCAGCTGCACGGAGGCGCTGTTGAGGTTCACACCCACGGCGTTCACGCAGTCTTCGACGGTGTCGTTGAGGGCGCGGCGCAGGGCGGCGGGCGGCACGTCGTGCTGGTACTGGCCCACGCCGATGGACTGCGGGTCGATTTTGACGAGCTCGGCGAGCGGGTCCTGCAGGCGGCGGGCAATCGAGACGGCGCCGCGTACGGTCACGTCGTAGTCGGGCAGCTCGGCGGCGGCGAGGGCGGAGGCGGAGTAGACGGATGCGCCCGCCTCGGAAACGGTCACCTTCTGGGGTGCTTCTGCGCCTTCCTCGCGCAGGGTGCGGATCAGTTCGCTGGCGAGCTTGTCGGTTTCACGGCTTGCGGTGCCGTTGCCAATGGCGATGAGTTCCACGCCGTGCTCGCGGCAGGCTGCGGCGAGCTCGCGCAGTGCTTCTGCCCACTGGTTGCGCGGGGCGTGCGGGTAGACGGTGCCCACGCGCAACGGCTCACCGGTGCCGTCAACCACGGCGTATTTCACGCCGTGGCGCAGACCAGGATCCAGGCCGAGGGTGGTCTTGTGCCCGGCGGGCGCGGCGAGCAGAATATCGCGCAGGTTGGAGGCGAACACCTCTGTCGCGTGCTGTGCGGCGGCGTCGAGTAGCTGGTGGCGGATGCGTTCGGCAAGGCGCGGGCGCAGGTGGCTGCGCCATGCGGTGCGCACGGTGGCGGCGAGCCAGCCGAGTACGCGGTCTTCGTCGTCGACGGTGTTGAGCACCTGCACGGGGATGCGTAGCGCGGCGGCGACTTCACGCTCGTATGCAGAACGGACGTTCTCGTAATTTTCGGCGGCGGCCTCAGCTTCGGCGCGGGCGGCACCGCGCAGGCGGCTGAGCGCCACGGGGGCGGGTGCCACATCCACCTTGAGGCGCACCACGCCGGCATCCTTGGCGCGGTGCAGCGCCAGCACGCGGTGCGGCGGAATGGAACGAATACGGTCCGAGAAGGCGAAATAGTCGGAAAACTTCGCGCCAGCGCTTTCCTGACCGGCAATCACGCGGGACTCAATCACGCCACCTTCACACAGGCGCTTGAGGAGCTTTTCGCTCAGCACCGGGTCGGTGAGGGCGCGGTCAACCAGGATCGCACGGGCACCGTCGAGGGCTTCTTCGGCGCTGTGAATCTGCAGGGCTTCGTCCGCCTCCGCAACCTCAATGCTCTCGTCCTCGTCGTCTTCGGTGCCGTCGGTAATGTACGCGGCGGCGATGGCGTGCGCCTCGGCGAGGGGCACCTCCAGCAGGTCTTCGACGAGGGAATCAAGCCCGGCGGCACGCGCCATCTGGGCGCGGGTCACGCGCTCGCTGCGGTACGGGGCGTAGATGGCGTTCACGTCTGCGATGGTGGCGGCGTTCATGAGCGAGGAGCGCAGCTGTAGCAGGGTGAGCGGGTCGATGAGGCCTTCGTCGGCGCGTTCGGTGAGCGCTTCGAGCACGCGGTTGCGGCGCTCTTCGAGGGCGCGGAGCTGACCCAGGCGCGACTGGATGGTGCGCAGCTGGGTGTCGGTGAGTGCACCCGTTGCTTCTTTGCGGTAGCGGGCGATGAAGGGTACGGAGTTGTCGGCGTCAAGCAGCGCCACGGCTGCGCGGATGCGGTGCGGCGCGATGCCGGTTTCTACAGCGAGCGCGTTAATGAGGTGCTCGGCAGGCTGCTCAGTCTTGCCGCCGGTTTCGTGTTTTTCGCGGTGTGCGGCACTGCTGGGTTCGTTGCCGGCGGTGCTGCTGGGCGCGGGGTGTGCAGCTCGATCCGCACGCGGGCGGATGCTGCTCGGGAGGGGGTGTTCGCTCATCCTTCCAGTTTCGCATATTTCGCCGCGGCTCATGGGTTGGCCGGTAATGCTGAGAAAAGAGTCAGCGCGGGGCGTATTTTGCTCGCCTGTGCGGGTGCGGGTAAGCGTATTTTTCTATCGCATCTTCTAGTGCAGATTACGAGTCTTTACGCACATTTTGCCCTGTGGGTGCGCTAAATATTGTCATCTTTCCGTAAGAAACCGTGTTAGGGGTTCACGTATTTGAATAGTGCTTAGTTTCAGCGATAAATTTAGATAAAAGAGCATATTTTTTGAAAAAATATCGCTTATTCATGCAGATAAGGGGTGGCCTCACACCACGCAAACGCCCTTGTCTGCGTGCACACATTCAGGGTTTCGGCGGCACGGTACGACATGGTGCCGCCACATCCCGCAGATGAAAGAGGGACCCATGCGCGAACAAGCCGCGCTATCAAACGCGCCGGAGGGCTACTTAGATTTTCACGACGAGTACGCGGAACTCATCGCCGAACTCGCCGCGCTGGGGTTCACCCCTACCCAGGTTCTCCGCCGCCTCAACTTTCTGTACCCGCACATCAACAAGAAGTACCTGAACTATGCGCTGGACTCCGGCATCTGGCAGTTTGGCCCGGTCACGGCAGACGCCCCGAGCTACACGGTACTCGCCTGCGGCCTCTGGTACGTTTTCGCGGAAGCCTACGATTTGCCTCCGGAGCCCGAGTACGCGGCGCTGATTCTTGATTGCGATATTATTCACGACCTGCCGCCCGCGCTGGAGGCACGCCACTTCAGCAATGAAGACATTGCGCACGTTCTGGCGAAGATCGGCGCTACGCTCAAGTACCTTGCCGCACATCCCTACTCCCAGCTGGAGGAAGAAGCCTACGCGCAGACCCTCGAGGACATCCGACTGCGCGGCGTGAAAGAAATCGGCACCGAGGGCGGTAGCCTGTACACCCTGCTTGCCGCCAGTATGGAGGGCGAATCGGCGTGGCCTGCCCCCGCACAGACGGTCAACGACTACCTCGGCGACGGCAACTGGTCCCTGGGCATGCTCCGCACCGGCATCTACCCGGCGGAGGCGCTCGAGAACGAGTGGTATATCGACGCCGCGGCGGTACCTGAGGATTTTGCGCCGAAGACTCTGAGCCTGTTTTTGAGCTATTGTGCCCGCTACGACCGCGAGCCGACAGCGCTGAACTACGGCTACTGGTCTACCATTCCCACGCTGATTGAGCAGGTGCCGCCGCTGGGTGCGGTACGCGCCAAGTTCGGCTCCTGGCAGACGACCCTGCATCGCGGACGCACGCAGATTGCCCGTGAGCTGCGCCTGTGGACGAAGAACGAAGCCAGCGTAGCTGCCGTGGAGGCGAGCGCCGCTGAGTCGAAGGAGTCCGAGGCGAGCGCCGCTGAGGAGCTTGAGCTCCTTGATGCTGAGCTGACTAACGCTGAGCTCACCGAAGCAGAACTAGCAGAGCCGGATACCCCGGACGGCTCCCCTGCGGGCGCTCCCACGGAACCGGCAGAGCCCGCGCGTCTGAGCGCCCGCGAACTCACCGAGCAGGGCATCGGCGTGGTGCAGACCGCCCACACCGACCTGGCGGCGTACCACCGCACCCAGTGGGAGCAGACGGTGGAAGTCTTCGGCGAACGCCTCGCGCAGCTTGCCTGGAACCGCCGCCTGAGCACCTACTACTTCTTCGACGGCGCCTGCCTGGAAGACGCCGACCCGACCCCCGTGGTGACGGTCTTCCGTTCCCCCACCGGCTTCCTCTGCGAGCTTGAACCCACCGTCGAGGCGTTGCCCGCCTTCGACCCGGAGTTCCTGCAGGAGCACGGCTGGAGGCACCCGGTACCGGTGCATGCGCTGTGGAATCTGCACGCGCTCGACCCGATGGAGGCAGCTGCCGCCGTCATCGAGGCGATGCGTTCGGGTTGCGGTTGTGAACGTTGGGATTTCTACCGCACCGATGACGACAACGACCCGCTTGCCGAAGAGGCTGAGATGGCTTCCGTCTAAGCAAGCACTCCCGCGAGCCTCACAGGTTTATCTTTAGAGATAGCGAAAGCCCGCGTCCCCACTCCAAGAGAAGTAGGTGACGCGGGCTTTACGCGTACGCTGATAGCCGGTACTGGCAACCAGTATGGCTTAGCGTGGGTGTTTAGCGTGCCGAGAAAATCTCGGACGCCTCCACAATCGCAATCTGCGCGGTGCGGGTCGAGATTGCTTCGTGGCGGCGGGCATCAGCGCGGCGCTTGAAGACCCAGCCGATACCCAGAATCACGAACCAGATGGGCATCGCGAGCAGACCCATGAGAGTTTCCTCGTTCATGGTCAGCACACCAATGGTGAAAGCGAAGAACGCCAGCGCCAGCCACGCGGAGAAACGGCCGCCAGGCAGACGGAACTTCGACTTCTTGTGGCGCGAGGGGAACTTCTTGCGGTACATCAGGTAGCTGACCATAATCATGGCCCACGCAAAAATCACGAGCACCGCAGCCACGGTGGTGACCAGGTTGAACGCACGAGAGATCGAGTCGCCCGCGTAGAGCAGCACAATCGAGGACAGCAGCATCACGGCGGAGAGGAACAGCGCGTTATGCGGCACGCCATTCTTGGAAATCTTGCCCAGGAACTGCGGTGCACTGCGCTCGCGTGCCAGGCCGAATGCCATACGCGAGGTGGAGAAGATACCGGAGTTCGCCGAGGAGGTTGCGCTGGTAATCACCACGAAGTTGATGATATGCGCGGCGATACCCAGGCCCGCCAGGGTGAACATGGCGACGAAGGGGCTCTTATCGGGGCTGACCAGGCGCCAGGGGGTGACCATCAGGATGACGGCGAGTGCACCCACGTAGAAGACCATAATACGTACCGGCACGGCGTTAATTGCCTTGGGCAGGGTCTTTTCAGGGTCCTGGGTTTCGGCGGCGGTGGTACCGACCAGCTCGGAGCCCATGAACGCGAAGACGGCAATCTGGAATGCGCCGAGGAAGCCGATGAAGTGGTTGGGGAACATACCGCCGTCATTCCAGAGGTTCGCGACGGATGCCTGCGCGCCGCTGGGCGAGGTAAAGCCGATAGCCACGAGTGCGCCACCGACCACAATCAGGGCGACAATCGCGACAATCTTAATCATGGAGAACCAGAATTCGATTTCGCCAAAGTTCTTCACCGAGACCAGGTTCAGCACCAGGAGCACGCTGATGACGGCAAGCGCCGGGATCCATGCTTGCAGGTCGGGCCACCACATGCGCAGGTAGCCGACGATTGCGATGATGTCCGCAACGGCGGTCACCACCCACATGAACCAGTAGGACCAGCCGAGGAAGAAACCCGCCATGGGGCCGACCAGGTCGGTGGTGAAGTCCGAGAAGGACTTGTACTTCAGGTTCGACAGCAGGATTTCACCCATGGCGCGCAGCACCAGGAAGATGACGGCGCCGATGAGCATGTACACAAAAATGACGGAGGGGCCGGCGACGGAGATAGCGCGTCCGGATCCCATGAACAGGCCGGTGCCGATGGCACCGCCGATAGCGATGAGCTGAATATGTCGGTTGCTCAGACCGCGGTGCAGTCGCTCTCCCTGTTCGGGAGCTTTAGGATTCAGGGTGACGTTGTTCTGTTCAGTCACGACGTCCTCTTTTCTGCAGTTAGGCCCCGTAGCGCATATAGTGCATGGCGGATGAGGGTTTTTCGGTGTCATCCGGCAGGTTTCGCGTATAGATATGCAACCACTATTAATGCGGGGCAGCCCCGGCTTTCGGGGCGGAAGATGCGCTCAACCATGGTTCACGCCGCATCCGGGGCGTGTTCAAACATCGCCCGATGCGGGTACCTTTGGGAGCTTACACATCTGTTTGGATAGATATTCTACACGCTTTGAACGGTGAATGAAATATTTTTCTACCTTTGGTGTGTCGCGAATCTATTAAACAGGTCACTATCTGTCGCCTGACGAGGGCTGACAGAAGCAGAAAGCCCCGCCCTGCGCATCCATCAAGAATGCAGGGCGGGGCTCACACAAACCAGCCGGAGGAGAGCTGAAGACTACTTCTGACCAGCCTCTTCAGCAGTGTTCTCAGCAGCCAGCACGCGGGCACGCTTAGCGGCGTGGCGGCGGGTCAGAATCTCGTAGCCAATCGCCAGGGCAATGAACCAGATGGGGGTCAGCGCCAGACCGATTGCGGTGTCCGGGTACAGGCTCAGGGCGTAAACCATCACCGCGAAGAAGACCAGACCAAACCAGCTCATACCAATACCCCAGGGCATCTTGTACGCGGACGCCTCGTGGCGCTCGGGGAACTTCTTACGGTAGACCAGGTACGCAATCAGGATCATGCTCCAGGTGAAGATACCCATCATCGACGCCACCGAGGTCACCACAGTGAACGCCTCCATGATGCCGCTACCGGCGTACAGCATGACCAGGCTAAACAGCAGCATCACGGTGGTCAGGTACAGAGCGTTGGCGGGCACACCGTTCTTGGTGAGCTTACCCAGCGCGGAGGGGGCGGCACCGTCGTGCGCCAAACCGTAGACCATGCGGGAGGTCGAGAAAATACCGGAGTTCGCCGAGGACGCCGCGGAGGTCAGCACCACAAAGTTCACCAGCGAGGCTGCAACAGCAATACCCGCCAGGGAGAACATACCCACAAAGGGGCTCATGGACTTATCCAACTTGTCCCAAGGGGTGACGGCGAGGATGGTCAGCAACGGCAGGGCGTAGAAGAGGCCAATGCGGAAGGGTACCGCGTTAATTGCCTTGGGCAGGGTGCGTTCGGGGTGTTCGGTTTCCGCCACGGCGGTACCGACCAGCTCAGCACCCACGAAGGCGAAGAGCGCAATCTGGAAGGCGCCCAGGAAGCCCGTCAGACCCTGGGTAAAGATACCGCTACCGGAGGGGCCGGGGCGATCCCAGAGATTTGCTACGGAGGCGACGGTACCGTCGGGCGCGGTGAAGCTAAAGGCAACCATGAGCGCACCAACAATAATGAGGGCGACAATCGCGACGATTTTAATGACTGCGAACCAGAATTCGATTTCACCGAAGTTCTTCACCGAGGGCAGGTTCAGCAGCAGCAGAGCCACGATAACGGTCAGCGCCGGGATGAAGGCTGGGATTTCCGGCCACCAGTATTTGATGTAGCCGGTAATGGCAATGACGTCCGCGATACCTGTGACGACCCAGAAGAACCAGTACGACCAGCCGACGAAGAAGCCGGCGCGCAGACCGAGGATGTCGGTAATGAAGTCGGTGAAGGACTTGTACTTGGGGTTGGAGAGCAGAATCTCGCCCATGGCGCGCAGAACAAAGTAGATGACGCTACCGATAATGGCGTAAACAAAGACGATGGAGGGGCCGGTCAGGGCGATGGTCTTTGCTGAGCCGAGGAAAAGGCCGGTGCCGATGGCGCCGCCAATTGCGATCAGCTGGATGTGTCGGTAGCTTAGTCCGCGCTGGAGCTTGGAGTGCTCCGCTTCGGAGTCTAGGCCGGTGACGGAGTTGTGCTGCGTTGGCTGCTGTGTCACGTATTTCTCTTTCCTGCGTCGATTCGCCCTAAATTTCACTCGGGGGCGAGTCCGGGTGGTTGGTATTCATGCATAATCCTTAGCGGCGTGTATGGAGGAGAAATTCCCGCATCCATAGCTTGCGCGGTGCGCTTGGGCTTGTGGGCTCCGATTTCGCGGGGCTTCCGACTTCTTGCATCGCCGATAAAAGGTTATGCAGAGAATGCATAATTTCAAATTTTACCCCCTCATACCCACACAAGTACAAGGAATACAACATCACCAGATTTTTGAGACGGGGCAATTGAGACGGGGCGAGCCTGCGGCTTCTCTCAACCTCCACCCGAAACACGCCCCGCATCGCCCTTAGATTGCACCCCTTCTCTGCACGCTTCTGCCGGGTTTTCAAAAATATTTAGAAACTTTACGTGTAAAACTTTACAAGGCGAGAAACCGGGTCTAGAGTAGAAACCGTTCAACAAAAACCTAACCAACCAACTACAGAACAGAAGGACAACATCATGGGCAAGTTCTCCAACGCAGCACTGCGACTCACCGCAGGCGCACTCATCCTCGACGCAGGCGTCAAGAAGCTCAAGGCAGACGAAGGCACCTACGCTTTCCTGCAGCAGATGGCGGCAACCGGTGTTCCCGCAGTCTCCAAGCTGGACGCAGCAACCTTCGGCAAGCTCATCTCCGGCGCAGAGACCGCCCTCGGCGCAACCCTGCTGACCCCCTTCATCCCGGCACGCCTGGCGGGCGCAGGCCTGACCGCATTCGCGGCAAACCTGATGACCATGTACTTCCGCAACCCGGACATGCACGACGAGTTCTTCCGCCCCACCCAGGACGGCCAGCAGCTCGCAAACAACATCGTGATGCTCGGCGCAGGCCTGGCACTACTGGGCTCCAAGAAGTAAGCCCCACACGCTAACTCACTCAGACGACCTCACGAAAGTGCGGCGGGAACAGTATTCGTTCCCGCCGTACTTTTGTATGCGTGCTGAATTTCTGCGTTTCTCAGACCGGCATGCTCCCGGCTAGTTTAGTCTCACGCCCGGCTAGTTCAGCGTCACGCAAGCCCCGCACGCCGCGAAACCGCACGGTACAGCGGCGCTACGCTATTCTTTTAGGTATGTCTACTGAGAACACGCAGCCTAGCCAGGCACCCGAATCCACCGAAGAAAAGGCCAAGAAGCCGGTTCCCGAGGAATTCTTCCGCCAGCCCTACTCCTTCGTCCGCCGCGGTGACCGCCTCACCGCGCGCCGCCAGAAGGCGTGGGACACCTACTCCCCCACCCACGTGCTGGACATTCCGCGCCTGCGCACCGACACCTCTGTCGCACCCGAGGCGACCTTCGACCCGGTTAAGATTTACGGCCGTGAGGCGTACCAGGTCGTTGAGATCGGTTCCGGTCTGGGCGAGGCGATTGTGCACCGCGCAGCTGAGGTGCCCGAGGCGAACTTCCTCGCCGTTGAGGTGTACACCCCCGGCATTGCGGACCTGTTGCTGAAGATGGGCAACGCCGGCGTGGAGAACGTGCGTGTGGCTCAGGCGAACGCACCCGAACTGCTCGACAACATGCTTGAGGAGAACTCCGTGGACGAGCTGTGGGTGTTCTTCCCGGATCCCTGGCACAAGTCCCGCCACCACAAGCGCCGCCTGGTGTCCCCGGCATTCGCTGATAAGGTTGCGCGCGTGCTTAAGCCCGGCGGCATTTGGCGTCTGGCGACTGACTGGGAGGAGTACGCCCTGGTCATGCGTGAGGTTCTGGAGGCGCACCCCGACTTTGAGAACGTGAACCCCGGCGCCGGTGCGACCGAGGAGGATCCGCTGGGTGGTTGGGCTCCGCGTTGGGAGGGTCGTACCCTCACCAGCTTTGAGCGTAAGGCTCAGGAGGCGGGCCGCCGCGCGCACGATCTGACCTACCGCCGCAAGTAGGCGGTGCCGCGTTAGTACGCGACTTATACGTTAAGGAGGTGAGGCTCCCCGGTC
>NZ_JABZXW010000046.1 GCF_015265375.1 Rothia sp. (in: high G+C Gram-positive bacteria) | reverse complement strand
TCCCACCCCGGAACCGAATCCGGAGCCCACTCCTGAACCTACTCCCGAGCCGACGAAGGATGTAACTCCCGAACCGACTCCGGAGCCGACCCAGGACCCCGCTCCGGAACCGAACCCGGAGCCGACCCAGGATCCCGTCCCGGTTCCCGAGCCGACGAAGGATGTAACTCCCGAACCGACCCAGGAGCCCTCTCAGGTTCCGGTCGTTCCGGCCCCGGTTCAGGATCCGACTAACGAGCCGACCAAGGACGCGGTCATCCCCGTGATTCCGGTAGCTCCCGTAGCTCCGGTAGAGGATAACAAGGGCAGCTCGGACTCCAAGTCGGTTACCCCGATTGAGACCGAACCTGTTGCTCCGATTCCTCCGGCGAACAACCCGGTGACCGTCCCTGGAAACCGTCAGGAAGTCTCTGGGGAAGATGTCATCATCTCCATTGAGCTTCCGCGACCGGGCAACTCCTCTGAATCCTCAAGTTCCTCTTCGGGATCTTCGAGCTCTTCACCGAGCAAGGCACCGAGCGACAGGCTTGATGGCGAGGATGACGATCCGTTGCGTTCTGGCGGCACCACCCTCGGACGAATCGCAGCTAATAACGGCTCGAATGACTCCATTCCGGGTGCGGCTGACTGGGTTGCTGGATACCTCTCGCGCAATAAGACCGACGAGGACCACTCCCACGAGGCAAGCCCCTCGAGCTCCTCAAGCTCGGTATCGGCTTCGAAGTCGCCTAGCTCCTCCTCCACCTCGGCTAGCGCCAGCCGCTCTGCAAAGAGCGTGGCAAAGGCTGATGGCGCGAACGCCGCCCAGGAGCAGGCTGTGAAGAATGCGGACGCGGACGATTCCGGACTTTCCGGCATTGCACCGCTGATCCTCTTCTCACTCATCGGTCTGGTGCTGATTGCTCTTGCAATCCGCTACTTCAGCCGCGGAGCATAAGGCGAACATAACGCGTAAGAATACGCGATAATAGAGGATGTGAATCCTCAGACTTTTAGCGAAACGCGGGACAACCCCATGCGAGAGACTCCTCTCTCGCAGCTGGGCGAGTCCCGCGTTCTGCGCGCTTTCATGCCGATTATCAACGCCCATAACGAGAAGGTTGCCGCTGCAGCACGCCAGGCGGGGCGCATCGAACCCCTCGAGGTGGGTCCCGGTGACGACTGTGCCGTCCTCGCCGAGCCCGCGCCCGGTCAGCGTACCGTGGTCACCACCGACACTCTCGTTGAAGACCAGGACTTCATGAACCTGTGGCCCGGCGGTATCGCACGGGCGGGTGAAGACGGTGAGCTCATTCTGGAACCCGCCTGCAGTAGCGGCTACGATGTGGGGCGCAAAGCCGCGACCCAGAACCTTGCCGACGTTGCCGCCATGGGTGCGCGCCCGGTGAGCCTCTTCATCTCCTTGAGCCTGCCCGGTAGCACGCCTTACGGCTGGATTGACGGCTTCGCCCACGGCATTGTGGACGGAATCAACGCCTGCGGAGCCACCGAATGCGTGATTGGCGGCGGCGATATTGGCGACTCCACCGAAATGTCGGTGACCGTCACCGCCCTCGGCTACACGGATCGCGCCGTGCTACGCTCCGGCGCGCGCCCCGGCGACACTATCGCCCTGGCGGGGCGTACCGCCTGGTCCGATGCCGGTCTGCGCCTGCTACTCAACCCGCTCTCCCTGCCCGCCACGGCACTGCTGCGTGCTATTGCCGCAGGCCAGGAAGTCGAAGCGGCGCTGGGGGCGGTAGGACAGGCGTGGGCTCAGAAACAGACTGAAAAGCAGGGCGAGGGATCGGCTGTTGCTCTCCCCGAGGGGCTCATCGAGCTTGCCCGCACCCTCACCCCCGAAGATGCCGCGCACATGATTGCGGTCTGCGAGCGCGCCGTCGCATCGCAGCACCACCCGGTCAGCCCCATCCCCGCTGGTGAAGTGGCGCGCAAGCATCGAGCAAGCTCCATGCTGGATCTTTCCGACGGGCTCGTGAAGGACGCCGGACGAGTTGCCGCCGCCTCCGGGGTGCAGATGCGCCTCGACCGTGCCGCCGTGGATGCGTTCGCCGAGCCGCTACTACCGTTGGCGCGCCTGCTGCTGGCGATTGGTGAGCGCAACGAGGCGGGGGAGAGCCCCGCATCCCTGGCGCGCACCTTCGTGCTGGTCGGCGGGGAAGACCACGGCCTGCTGGCGACCTTCCCCGGTGAGGTACCCGAAGAGTTCGTGCCCCTGGGCACCTGCGTTGCGGATGCCCCGGAGCGCGGTCTGAGCGCCGAACTCTACGGTGCCGAGCGCCGCCACAATGCGGTGACCGGCGCGGCGGTGGTCATGGACGGCCGCTCCCTGGACGGCATGGGCTGGGAACACTACGGGGCTTCCGCGTAGGAGCTCCGCCGAGTGTTGCCGAATGTTGCCGAGTGCCGCGAGGCGCGTGCGGTTTATACGTTTAGTCCGTGCTTTCATCCTCCGGGCTTTCAGCCCGCGGGATAGACGACGGGCAATACCGTACATTTAACCGAAATTACCTAGAATAGAAGTACGAAATAGGCTGGATCCCGCCCGTGCCGCGGGCACTGAGAACTCAGCCGAGCACTAACCGGGAAATCAATCGGGAACTAGCCGAGAACCACGCGAAACTGACGAAACTGATAGGGAGGGTAGCGTGAACGCAGAACAGAACCAGCGCACCGAAGAACGCGAGATTTACCGCCGCGCCTGCGTGCGCGCCTACCGCTTCGGCGTAGCGTGGTCCACCGCCGCCCGCACCACCATCGAACGCTACCGCGAGGCGCTCAACGAACTCAACGGGTTCCCCGTGCCCGATAAGGACACCGGCTCCAATATCGCCCACACCCTGCTGACCCTGACCGAAGAGTTTGAGCGGGGTATGGAACAGGTTCTGCCCAGAGAGGTTCTTCCCAGCGAGAATCTGCCCGGCGAGGTTCTCCCCGCCGGCGAAATTCCCGGCGGGGAGGGCGCGTGCGTGCCCGAGGCGGCGGGCGCCTCCGAAGAGGGAACCCTTGCCCACCTGTGGATTCAGCTGGGCGGAATCTACGAGCACGCGATTATGCGCGCATCCCGCGTGGCGCGCGGCAACTCCGGTACTCTGCTCTGCGCCTGGGCGCTGGAGGCGGTGCGTAGCTACTGGTTCCTGCCCGGAAACCTCGCTCGGGAGCTCGGCGACGCAGCCGATGAGCTGCCGCTCGTGCGCGCCCTGGAAGCAGACTACGAGCGTGTGCTGGCTGGCGGTTCCCTGCCGAAGCACCGCGAAGTGAAACTGGAGTACGCCCACGCGGAGGCGCGCGCGATGGCGTTCGCGGCTGAGCGTATTCGTGCCAGCGTGGGGGAGCAGATGGTGCCCTCCACGATGCTGTCGGTCATGGTGGAACTCGCCCGCCTGGATGCACACTATGATGCATCGCAGGACGCAGAAGCTACTGACGAGGTGCTGAAAGAGCGTCGACGTGCGCTGATGCGTGCCGCTCTGGAACGTACCGCACAGTTCCCGCCCTCACCCGAGCTTGCCGGTTTCGTGGATGCCGGCGCGCTCGGCTTCTACCTTGCCGTGGTGCACTCCAACCCGCGCTGGGAGGGGGCGACACTGAACGAGGCGCAGGTGGAGTCCATGCTGCGTGCCCCCTCTGCCGGTGTGACTTCTGTAGCCGGTTCTGCGGCACGAGTGGGTTCTGAACAGGCGGGCGCTGAACCTGCCGAGCACGCAGAACACGCGGAGCAGAGCGGCTGGGAGCTCATGGGTACGCTGACCTGCGAGCCCCTCGCCCTGGCGCAGCTGCGCCCCGAACTTGAAGCCATGGGCGACAGCCTGCTCATTACGCCCCTGGACATGGCGGCCGGACTCTGGGCGCTGCACGTGCACGTGCCCGACATCGACCCCGCCCGCGAGCTGATTATGGGCTACGGTCAGTGGTCGGATGAGCGTATTTCCTCCCTGGCGGATGGTCGTCACGCCGACCACTCGTGCGGTGCGGAGGGCGGAGCATGAGCCCCGCCCGACGTTCCGTAAACCCGCAGCAGGAAGCCCTGGACTTGGGTCTTCCTGAGCCTGCTCCGGTCAAAACTAAGCCGACAAATAAGCCCGCGAAAGCTGAGGCAGCGCAGAGTGAGCCCGTAGATTCTGAGTCCGTAGATTCAACGGTTGTGGAGCCTGCCCGTGCCGGTTCTGCGACCCGTGCTGATTCCGCGACCCGAGCTCGGCAACGGAAAAAGGATGCGCCGCTACTGAGCGATGAACAGCTCCGCACCACCGCCGAGCTGACCGTGCGCGATCTTGCCGCCTACGCCCGGGGCAAGGCGAGCCGCGCCGAGCTGAGCGAACGCGCGGCACAGCGCGCCAGCGCACCCTACCGTAAGGCGCTCAAGACGCTCAAACATTCGCTGGGTCCCGCCGCGCACACCATGACCGACGACGCTCTCTACGAGCTGGTCGATATTGCGTTGGCGGCACGGCAGGCTACTCAGCCGGAAGCACATCTGCCGGGGGAACCTGCCCGGAAAGCACCTGCCCAGAAAGAACTAGTTCAGAACGAACCGAGCCCGCAGGAGAATGAGACTCCCGTGCGGGCTACTTCGGCGCGCCTACAGAAGGTAACGAAGACAAGCGAAGGGGGCGAGCAGAAGAGCGCGCCTCATGCAGAAGCTGAAAAGCCCGCACCCAAAAAGACTGCACCTAAAAAGGTCGTAGCGAAGAAGGTAACTCCCGCAAAGAAAGCGCCCGCCCAGAAAGCTTCCGCGAAGAAGGCAACCGCTGAGAAAGTCGCGGCTGATAAACCCGCATCAGCCGCCGCGGAGGCTAAGAGTCGTGCCCTGGCGCGCTACGCCTCCGAAGATCGCATCGAAAATGCGCCGCTCAAAAAGTACCTGCCCGCGCCCAGCGCCAAGGCAATCGCTACGCACCTGGACCTGCACACCGTCGGGGAGATGCTCGAATACTTCCCGCGCAAATACCTGCCGCGCGGTGAGCTCAGCTCCTTCGCCGAACTAGTTGAGGGTCAGGACGTCACCATCATTGCCCGCGTGGTGCACGTGAGCACCCGAACCATGGCGGCGCGGCGCGGCAAAATCACGGAAGTGACCATCACCGACCGGCTCTCCGATGCCACCGGGCAGGACGCACCCGCAGGTTTTGGGGCTGCCGGTTTTGGCGCCGTTGGCCTCGGGGCTGGCGGTCCTGTGTCCGTGGTGCCAGGGCGCGCTAACCGCCCCGGCGTATCCGGTGCATCCAGAGTATCCGGCGTGCCCGCGCAGAGCTGGCAGGCAACCGGGATGCACAACCCGCGCATTAACACGCTCGCTAACTCCACGCAGAACCCAGTTGCCCAGATTCCCGTAGCTCAGAACCCCGCGGCCCAGAACCCGGCACAGGGCAGGGGAGCACAGCCCGCCTCCTACAGCGGCTACGCAGATAGCTACGGCCAAGATTCGTTCGCGCAGGACAGTTTTGCGCAGGATAGTTTCGCGCAGGGAGGCCTCTTTGGCGTGCCCGCGCCCAGCATGACGAACCCCGGTGCGCTTATTGGCTCGCAGATGAAGCTTTCCTTCTTCAACGCCTGGACCGCCGCCCGCGAAATCCACGAGGGCGAAACCATGATTTTCTCCGGCAGGGTCGGCATCTACCGCGGCGAATACACCCTCACCAACCCGCACTACGCCCTGCTTTCGAAGGATGCCTCCGGCGCGGACGTCACCGACGCCGCCACCGCCCCCGTGCCCGTCTACCGCGCCCCCGTGAAGCTGCCCACCGACCGCATCAGCGGCTACATGGCGCAACTACTCGAAAAGGTGCCGCTCAAAGAGCTTGAAGACCCGGTGCCGTACACGATTCGTCGCGCCCGCAAGGTACCGTCGCTGGAGTGGACGTACCGCGCCCTGCACACCCCCGACTCGGAGGACACCTGGCGTGCCGCGCAGGCGCAGATGCGTTACCGCGAGGCGTTCGTGTTGCAGAGTGCGCTCGCTCGCCTGCACTCGGTGCGTGCCGCGCACCTGACTCAGCCGCGCCCCGCCGTGGAGGGCGGCCTCGCCGATCAGTTGCTGGAAGTTCTGCCCTACGAGCTGACCGAGGGGCAGCAGAAGGTGGGCGCTGAGATTGCCGCCGACCTGTCGAGCGAATCGCCCATGAACCGCCTGCTGCAGGGCGACGTGGGTTCCGGTAAGACCGTGGTGGCTCTGCGCGCCATGCTGCAGGTTGCCGATGCGGGCGGCCAGTCCGCGATGCTCGCCCCGACCGAGGTGCTTGCCGAGCAGCATTTGCGTTCGGTGCTGGACATCCTGGGGGATATGGCGGCGCCCGAAGATACTGACGGCTCCGCCGAGGGAACTCCCGCGGGGAGCGGGGAAGACCCCGAGCGTGTGCGCGTGCGCCTGCTGACTGCCTCCATGGGCACCCGCGCTAAGCGCAAGGTACTGCAGGAGCTTGCCGATGGAACCGCTCAGATTGTGATTGGCACCCACGCCCTGCTCTCTGACGAGGTGAGCTTCCACGATTTGGGTCTGGTCGTCGTGGATGAGCAGCACCGCTTCGGCGTGGAGCAGCGCGACGGCCTGCGCGGCACCGACGGCGCCCTGCCGCACCGCCTGGTCATGACCGCAACACCCATTCCGCGTACCGTCGCCATGACCGTGTTCGGTGACCTGGACGTGTCCGTGCTGGATACCCTGCCAGCCGGTCGACAGAAAATCTCAACCCACGTGGTGCCCCTCGCCGAGAAGCCTGCCTGGGCGTCCCGCCTGTGGCGGCGCGCCCGAGAAGAAATTGACGCGGGCCACCAGGTGTATGTTGTTGTACCCAAAATCGGGGAGGATGGCGACAGCTTGGAGGAGGGCGCCGCGTTCTTTGGCGCATCCAGCCTGAACGGTGCTGGAACTGGCGCGGGCAACTCAGCCCAGGGCTATTTCGGTCAGGGCGGTAGCGCCAGTAGCGACGGCAAGGTTCAGCTGACCTCGGTCGCCTCAATGTACTCCTACCTGAGCGCTGAGGACGCCCTCGTCGGCGTGCGTATCGGCACCCTGCACGGCCGCATGGACCCGGCGGAGAAGACCGCCGTCATGACCGCTTTCGAGCGCGGAGAGATTGACCTGCTCATCAGCACCACCGTCATTGAGGTGGGCGTGAACGTCCCGAACGCCACGCTCATGATCATCATGGATGCCGACCGTTTCGGCATCTCGGGCCTGCACCAGCTGCGCGGTCGTGTGGGTCGCGGCGGCTACGCGGGCACCTGCCTGCTGGTTACCCGCCAGGAGGAGGGCGGCGTGTCCCGCGAGCGACTGGATGCGGTCGCCTCCACCACGGACGGCTTTGAGCTTTCCCGCATCGACCTGGCTCAGCGCCGCGAGGGTGATATTCTGGGTGCTGCACAATCGGGCTCGAAGAGCACCCTGCGGTTCTTGCGGGCGCTCGCCGATGCTGACATTATTGAGCGTGCCCGCGAGGATGCCCGCTCGGTGGTGGAGAAGGATCCGACGCTGGCTAAGCACCCGTCTTTGGCGCGTACGATTGACCGTGCCCTGGACGCTGACCGTGAGGCGTTCCTCGGCAGGGGATAAGCGCCCAACGGGGAGAACGCCCTGCCCGCTCCGCCCACCAATCTGCCTTGCCTACCACTCGCTGAAATCGTGACGTCAACACACCGCACTAGTCAAGAGGAGAGACCTATGAGCCGTATTATTTCCGGTGCTGCCGGAGGCGTTCGCCTTGCCTCGGTTCCGGGGGATAATACTCGCCCCACCACCGACCGGGTGAAGGAATCCCTCTTCTCCAAGCTGGAGAGCTACGACATTATTCGTGGCGCCCGCGTGCTGGACGCCTTTGGTGGCTCGGGTGCGCTGGGCTGCGAGGCACTCTCACGCGGTGCCGCCTCCGTGACTCTGCTGGATACGTACCCGAAGGCTGTTGCGGTGATTCGCAAGAACGTTGCCGCGGTGGAGAAGGCGATGGGCCGCACCGGTTCTTCTGGTGCTACCGGTTCTGCGGCGCGCGTGCAGCAGTCTCAGGCGCTGACCTACGTGAAGTCCGCCTCCGGGCCGTGGGATCTGGTGTTTGTTGACCCGCCCTACGCCATGCCGAACGAGCAGGTCAGCGAGCTGCTGGAGGCGCTCACCCCCAAGCTCACCGAGGGTGCCGTGGTCGTGGTGGAGCGTTCTTCGCGCGACCCCGAGCCGGTGTGGGGCGAGGGCCTGTATTGTTTTTCGACCCGTCAGCACGGCGAGACGGTTCTCTACTATGTGGAGCCTGACGAGGTGGAGGAGCAGGCGGGCGACGAGTCCGGCAACGAATCCGGCGAGGACGCTGAAGAGCTCGCCGCCTAAGCTCGCCGCCCGACCTTTCCGCCCTCAGCCTGCGCTCACCCGCATCCTAAATTCGCCCGCATCTACTCATTCCAACGTCTGATATTTATTCGTGAAGGGACCGCCATGATTGCCCTCTGCCCCGGATCTTTTGACCCCGTACACCACGGCCACCTTGAAATCATTGCCCGCGCCGCTCAGCTCTTTGATGAGGTGATTGTGGGCGTGGCGCACAATAGCTCCAAGAAGTACCGCTTCTCCCTGGAGGAGCGCGTGCAGCTGGTGCGTGAGTCTCTGCAGGAGCTCGGTATTGAGGGCGTGAGCGTGGAGCCGATTCCGCCGGGCGTGCTGCTTGCCGAGTACGCGGCGGAGCGTGGCGCGAAGGTGCTGGTGAAGGGTCTGCGTTCGGCGACGGACTACAGCTATGAGGCTCCGATGGCGAGCATGAACCGCCACCTGGCGCAGGTTGAGACGGTGTTCTTGGCGGGTGAGGACCGCTACGGTGCGGTGTCGTCCACGATTATTCGTGAGGTGGCGTCGCTGGGTGGTGACGTGACTCCCTTCGTGCCGGAGGCGGTCGCCCGCGCCCTGAAAAACGTCTAGTCACCCCGGCTTCGCACCTACCCGACACGCCCACCGGCAGGGCCCCCGCACCACCGACCGGGCACTTAACCGCCTCTGCAGCCTCCCGACCGGCTGTTAAGTGCTGTGCGGCGCCTCCTTAAGGGGATATTTAAGAGGTGAGCGCCACTTAAAGAGATTTAAAAGGCGCTTAATCTTGATTAACGGTGCGAATGACCCCTAAAATGGGACTTTGGTTTATACATTTCGTAAGGAGAAACGCCATTTCACGTGCAGACGCATCGCCGCTGGTGGTATCGGTCACTAACCTGATTCACCGCCCCGGCACCATGGAAACTCTCACTGAGGTTCTGCCCGCACCGGCAGACCTGGGTAACACGCTTATCGGCGTGGAAGAGGGTTCGGATATTGACCTCGATATTCGTATGGAGTCTGTTGTTGATGGTATCCTAGTTACCGGCTCCGTCGTTGTGGATGTACACGGCGAGTGTAGCCTCTGCTTGGATCCGATTGATTACGAGATGTCGGCCAATATTCAAGAGCTTTTCGTCTTTGAGAAGGCTCCGACTGGCGGCCCCGAAGATGAAGTAGATGAGCAGTACGCCGTTGAGGATGATTCCATCGACCTTGAACCGGCTCTGCGGGACGCAGTAATCCTTCAACTGCCGTTCCAGCCTGTTTGTAGGGACACCTGCCAGGGTCTGTGCGCCGATTGCGGTGCGCGCCTGGAGGATGACCCCGGGCATCATCACGAGGTGTTGGATCCGCGCTGGTCGGCCCTGCAGGGCCTGCTCGGCGCAGATACCGAAAACTAAATTGTTGTTACTAGAGATTGTGAGATAGCTGTGGCTGTTCCCAAGCGCAAGATGTCCCGCGCTAACACCCGCGCACGCCGTTCCCAGTGGAAGGCATCCGTGCCCCAGCTGGTTAAGACCGTTGAGAACGGTCGCGTGACCTACAGCCTGCCCCACCAGGCAAAGGTTGTAACCGACGCTGCAGGCAACGCCCTGTTCCTGGAGTACAAGGGCCGTAAGGTTGCAGACGCCTAAGAAGCGGTGAATCCTTATGACTGAATTTCCTAGTGTTGATACTAGGGAGTTGCGTAAACGTCTCGGGGTCGATATCGACGCCGAGACGTTTTTGCTATCCCTAACCCACCGCTCCTACGCCTTCGAGAACCCCGGGGTGGAGCATAACGAGCGCCTGGAGTTCCTGGGCGATTCGGTGCTGTCCCTGGCGATCGCTGAAGAAGTGTACCGACGCTACCCCGAGCTGCCCGAGGGTGAGCTCGTGAAGTTGCACCACGTGGTGGTGTCTACGGTGGCGTTGGCGAAGGTGGCACGCGACCTGGACCTGGGCAAGTACATCCTACTCGGTAAGGGCGAAATCCACACCGGCGGTGCTGATAAGGACTCGATCCTTGCCGACACCATGGAGGCGATTTTCGGCCTGACCTACCTGGAGTGCGGTCGCGAGGCGGCTCGTGACCTGGTGCTGCGCCTGATTGCGCCGCTGCTCGATGATGAGAAGGTCCTGAACTCTGGACGCGACTGGAAGACCGAGCTGCTGAACCTCGCCACCGCCCGCGGTTGGGGAGACGTGCGCTACGAGGTCACCGGCGAGGGCCCCGATCACGCGCGCGTGTACACTGCGGTCGCTATTGTGGCGAACCAGCAGACCGGCACCGGTGTGGGTCCGAGCAAGAAGGAGGCGGAGCGCCTTGCCGCTGAGCAGGCGTACCGCGTTCTGGTCTAGGTCCGCCGCGTCACCCACAAATCGTTGAAGGGAGAGAGCCCGTGCCCGAACTGCCCGAGGTGGAAACCGTTCGTGCGGGTATTGCCGACCATTCGCTGGGCCGCCCCGTGCGGGCGGTGCGCGTGGTCGATGCCCGTTCACTGCGCAGGCACCTGCCCGGCCCCGTCGACTTCGAGGCGGCACTCACCGGCAGGGCGTTGCGCGGTGCCTACCGCCGCGGCAAGTACCTGTGGCTGACCCTGAGCGAGCCGGACGGCACGCTTGCCGATGAGGCGCTCGTGGTGCATCTGGGCATGAGCGGTCAGCTGCTCGTGCGCGATGAGCCGCGTGAAGCTTCGGAGAGCGATTCTGCCAGCGAGGCGGAGGCTCGCGCGGCCTTTGACGAGCAGCCGCGGCACCTGCGCGTGGCGCTGGAACTAGGACCGGCGGGAGCTTCCGGCACCGCTGGAGCTGCCGGTGACACGGGAACTACCGGCGGCGAGGCGAGCGCTGGGCAGCGGTTGCTCTTCGTAGACCAGCGCATCTTCGGCGGCATGTTCCTCAGCCCGCTCGTGCCGGACGTACCCGCGGCGGTTGCAAGGAATGAAGTAGCGCCGGGTGAAGTACCCGAGCGTTTTCTAGTACCGGAAGCGGTCAAACACATTGCCCGCGACCCGCTGGACGAATTCTTCGACCCCGCGGCGGTGCGCCGCAAGTTTCTGCGCACCTCCAGCGGCATTAAGAAGGTGTTGCTGGATCAATCGGTAATCTCCGGCGTGGGTAATATTTACGCTGACGAGGCGCTATGGCGTGCGCGGCTGCACTACGCGAAGCCCGCACGCACCCTGAGCGCCGCGCAGACCCGCGACCTGCTGGAGGCGGTCACGGACGTGCTGCGCGAGTCCCTGGCGGCTGGCGGCACGAGCTTCGACGCCCTGTACGTGAACGTGCTGGGCGAATCGGGCTACTTTGAGCGCTCGCTGAACGCTTACGGGCGTGCCGGGGAGCCCTGCCACCGGTGCGCGGAGGCGGGTCGCACCTCCCTGATCGTGCGCGAACCGTTCCAGAACCGCTCCTCCTACCGCTGCCCGCACTGCCAGCGGGCGCCGCGTACTCGGTAGATAAAAGCGCACGCTAGATAAAGGCTCCATAAAGCATCACGCTAGATACGCAAATGACGGCGTAGCTACGTTCCTCTCGTACGGGGGATGTAGCTACGCCGTCATTTGTTTAAAACTGGGTTGGGAAAGGGCTGGGGAGCCAACCCGAAAAGAAGCAGCTAGCGGCTGTACCTATCGCTTGTACCTGTCCCCGTAGAACAGGCCCAGGCGCTCGTAGCCTTCCTCAATCGACACGGAGGGCTCCCACTGCAACAGCTCGCGGGTGCGGCGCTGATCGAACCAGTGCGCGGTCGACAGCTGCTCGGCAAGGAACTCCGTCATGGGTGGCTCGTCACCGGCGGTGACGTTCTTCGGCAGACGTTCCCACACGCGCTCAATGACCTTACCCGCCAGAGCCGCAACCTTCGCCGGAACCGAGAAACGCGGGGCGGGAACGCCGACCGCCTCGCAGAAACCGCCGAGCAGCTCGGCGATAGTGCGCGGCTGACCGTTCGTCACCACCAGCGCCCGACCCGCAAAAGCGTCGAGGCGCTGATATCCGCGCACCACGGCGTCGGCGGCGTTATCAATGTAGAGCGTGTCAATCAGGCCCGTACCGCCAGAAAGCAGCGGCAGACGACCCGCAGCGGAACGCTCCAGAATACGCTCGACCAGCTGGGTATCGCCAGGACCCCACATCAGGTGAGGGCGCAACGCACCCACACGCAAAACCCCGCCGCCGGGCAGGGGAGTGCCGTTCGCCTCCAGGGCAAGGAGCTCAGCGGCGGCCTTTGAACGCGCATAGTTACCGCGCGCATGCTCCGGGGACGCCACGCCGGCACCGTCACCCACAATCGCCGCGCCGGCATGAGCCACCGACGGCGAGGAGATGTACAGGAACGAACCCACCGAATGGTTCAGCGCCGCCTGCAGCAGGGTGCGGGTGCCCTCAATGTTGATGCGCTCATAATCAGCCCACTCGCCGCTGACCGAAACCTTCGCCGCGGCATGCACCACGCCGTTCACGCCGGTCATTGCCAAATCAACAGCCTGCGCGTTCGTAATATCGCCGCGCACCTGCTCAAAACGCGGGCGCACCGAATCCGGCAGAAGCGCCGCAATACCCGAATCACCACGCTGAAAAACGCGCACATCATAGCCCGCACGCAGCAACGCCAGCACACTCTCACGACCCAGCAGACCGCTCGCACCGGTAAAGAGGATGCGCTCGCCAATACGCGGCGCAAAATCGGGCTCCTCAATCGGGCGCAGCGAACGCGGGGCGGGGTCGGTGTAGCGCGCCGCCAGCGGCTGTGCAGGCTTGCGGAACCGAGCCGTCGGGGAGGTCACCGCATGCGCAGTCGACAGGCGGGGTGCAGACAGGTTAGATGCGGACTCGTGGGAAGAGGACTCACGCGAAGAATGAGGGGACATCATACTCCTTAGACTTAGAGGCCGGGCAGGCGCTTACGCCCCCGCAAGGACCTTCGACGCCCACTCACCCAGGGCGGGGCGGTCAATCTTCGAATTGTGGCGAATATCGGTCGGATGCTCGTGCACCACCAGCACCGCAGCAAGCTCCACGCCGGTATCCTCGGCAACCTTCTGACGCACCAGTTGCGACAGCTCGAAGGGAGCCACACCCTCCGCAACGGGGAAGCGGCCGGGCACGCGGTCGAGCAGGGCACGCTTGAGCGCGGATGCGGACTGGCGCGCCTCCAGGGCGGCGGTGTTCGCGGAAGCCTCGATGACCAGCACCGGGGCGGCGGTACCGGCAGGGCCCACAGCGACCAGGGCGGCGCGGCGCACCTCGGGCAGCGACTCGGCGGACTGCTCGGCGGCTACCGGGGTCAGCACGCCCTGGGAGGTCAGCAGCACGTGGGCGAGGCGACCCTCAACCCACAGGCGACCCGAAGCGTCCAGGTGACCGACGTCACCGGTGTGATGCCAGCCCGGGGTGCTAATGGACTGCTCCTCGGTGACCCACAGGGTGTCGTAACGGTCCTTCACGTGCGGCGCCGACACCAGAATCTCACCGGTTACACCCGGCTCATGGGTCAGCTCATCCGCCACCGAACCATCCTGCAGCAACGGCGCAATAGCCACCGCCGCACCGTACACCGCGAAACCAACGCACACGCCGTCGCGGGCGAACGGGTCGAGCACCTCACCGGCGACGTTCGGGGTGCCCTCAGCGATCGCCTGGCGAATCATCTCGAAGGAAACGTCAGTCACCGGCAGACCCTCGGTCATGCCGTAGGGGGTGTGCAGGGAGGCGTTCGGCACCAGGGCCGACAGCTCCTCCAGCAGGGGCACGGGAATCGGGGCGCCCGCGCTGAGCACCGTCTGAACCTTCGCCAGGGCCGCGCGTTGCTCGCCGCTCAGCTCGCCGGCGGTCGCCACCACGTTCACCAGGGCGGCGGGGGAGGCGAACACGACCGAAGCATCGATGGCCGCCGCGGCCGAGGCCAGGGCAGAGGCCGTCAGGGTCTTCGGGCGGGTCACATCCATCGTCGGGGTCACGCTGGTAGCACCCAGCGCCGGACCCAACAGTGCAAAGGGCGCAAAACCGGCAACCAGGCCGCTACCGGGCGCAAAACCGTACGTATTCGCAATGGCATCGCGCATACCCGCCAGCTGACGCTGCGTGTACACCACGCCCTTAGCCGGGCCGGTCGAACCGGAAGTGTACAGCACCGCCGCATCAGCATCCGGCACGGGGGAGGGGAACTCAACCACGGTCGGGGTGGGCACCGGCGCACCCGGAATGCCATCGGCGGCGGGTGCGGTAAACACCGAACCGGCAACGCCCAACAGCTTCTCCTGCACCGAACCCAGCGGCTCCACAGAAATACGCACACCCGGCCACAGCAGGGTACGGGCGGCACTGAGAGCGGCGGGAATACCCACCAGGAAGCTCGGGTTAGCGCCCTTCAGCGCGCGAGTCAGACCCGGCAAGCCCAGGCCGGTATCAGCCACCACAATGACCGCACCCAGCTTCATGCAGGCGTAAATCAGGGTGGTCAGGCGGGCACCCGGAGGCACCATCAGGTTCACGCGGTCACCCGGACGCACACCCAGGGCATGCAAGCGGGTCGCGGCGGCGTTGACCTGCTGGTTCAGCTCAGCCCAGGTCAGGGTCATGCTCACGGTGGTGCCGTCACCCTTGGGGTCCATGTCCACCACGGCTACGGAGGTATCATCGGCGCGTTCGGTGAGGGCGGCGAGCATGGGGCGGAACGCCGCGGGAACGGTACCCTCAGCGCCCTCAGCAGCGGCACTCTCGCCTGCAACCAGACCGTGGCGGCGCGCGCGGGCGGCACGGTGCTCCGCCTCCGCATTACGCGCCGGAACCAGCACACCGTCCTCCAGCGTGCCGAAGGTCTGCGCAAGCCACGAAATCATGGGGGTGGCAATATCGTAATCCTCAATGACCAGGTGCGACGCCTTCTCGTAGCGGTGCACCTTCGCCTGCGGCATGCGCTCCATCAGGTCGAACAGGTAGCGGCGCTGGAACACCGGGTCCTTCGTGCCCCACTGGAAGAACGCGGGCACGTCCAGGTCACGGATCTGCTCGGCAATACGCTGCATCGGCGTATAGGAAGGAATATCGGTGCCGGTCGGAATATCGCCCACAAAATTACGCACACCCTCACGCCATGCCGAATGAGCGTACGGCGCGCGGTAGGTGCGGTAAATCGCCTCGTTCAGAGGGCTCGGGTACAGGCGCTTAGGCTGCTGACCCACCGGCTGCGGCAGGGCACCATCAAGCGCCCCGGCACCGGCAGAACCCGGCGCGGGCAGGCGGCCCTCGTTCTGAGCCAAACCCAAGGTCACATCAATAAACGCGGTCGAATCGTGAGTACCCCACTCGTGCACACCCAACGCCAGGCGCAGGGCGGCAGGGATATTCTCAATGCCGTCATGGTAGACCGCGGTGTTCGTCAGCATCACGCCCGAAAGAATCTCACGATGTTCCAGCGCCCAACCAAAGGACACCAGCCCACCCCAGTCATGGGCGAGGGTCACGACCGGCTTATCGGTCTCATCCAGACCGAGTGCCTTCGTGAAATCACCCAGGTCAGCGATACGGTCGGTCAGGGAGCGGCGCTCACCCTCCAAATCCAGGTGGGTGCGCTCCGAATAACCCATATCAATCTGATCAACCGCAACCACACGCCACGGGGCGCGCTCATTCACGCCCGCATCCAGCACGGTACGCCACAGGTACGACCAGGTCGGGTTACCGTGCACGCACAGGATCGTGCCAATCGGCTCCAAACCCTGCTCGACCAGCACCGGAAGGTTATCCAGGTAGTGCCAGCGGCGCGCGCCAGCCTGCTGCGCCCGCTGCTCAATGGGGGCGGAGGTGGGCACCTCCAGAAGGTGGGAGTAGCGCGGGTTCACGCCCGCCCATTCCTCCGGGTTATACGGGGGCTGAGCCTTAGGGAAGTTCAAATGGCGCATGCTGGGAATCCTTCCGGATCGAATCGGTGAATGTCTACCGCAAAAGCTAACGGGTTACCGGCTAAAGGTTGCTGGCTAACGGGTTACCACTGAATCTCAAGCAGGGCAGTGTTCAGACCAGAACCCACCCCCATGCACAGAATACGGTCGCCCTCCTTGTAGGTCGGCGCGCACTCGGCGAGAGTCATCGGCAGAGCCGCCGCAGCCACATTGCCCCACTTCGGGAAGGTCATAGGGATACGCTCGCGCTCAATACCGACCGCCTCAATAATGGCGTTCGTGTGGGCATTAGAAATCTGGTGGGTCACGTAGGAGGTCATGTCGTTCCACTCCCAACCGTCCTGATGCGCCTGCTCCCAGGCCTGCGCCACCAGCTCCAGGCCGTGCTTGAGCAGACCCTCGGCGTCAGTGTTCATGCCCTGATCCGCCTCGCCACCAATGCACAGGTTACGGTGCTCAGTGCCCGCGCGGGACACCGAACCGACGATGCGGTGGCCCTCCGGGTGGCGGTCAGCGCGACCAATCACGGCCGCCGCCGCACCCGAACCGAGAGTCAGGGTCGCGAACTGAGCCAGTACATCCTCGCGGGTCGAATCGGGGTTGTTCAGGATGCGCACCGCGGTACGGTGCCACGGGGAGGGGTCCTCACCGGCGACGATGAGGGCGTAGTCGATAGCGCCCGCATCAATCATGGTGGAGGCGACGGTCATCGCGTTCACGAAGCCCAGGCAGGCGTTCGTAATATCGAAGTTCAGGGCGTGACGCGGCAGGTCCAGGCGGTCGTGCACACCAACAGACACGGCGGGCTCAAAGTTATCGCGCGTCACCGAGGCGTTAATCAGCAGGCCAATCTGGGAGCGGTCAATACCCGCCTGCTCGATAGCCTTCTCAGCTGCGGCAACCACGCCGTCCTCGAAGGTCTGGCCCTCAGCCCAACCGCGGCGAGTGCTAATACCGGCAAGACGCTCCAGCAAGCCCTTCGGCATGCGCAGACGCTTATAGGTTTGGGCCAGCTGCTCATCGAAGTAGTCGCTCGTGACGACCTCCGGAGGCAGCTCGTGGGTGATGGACAGCAGAGCTGCATTAGCGTGGCGAATGTCAGAGTTCGTGCCGACCTTATCGGCGGGTGCATTCAACAATGGTGTGGCCCTTGAAAATAGAAGTCAGTGGGATACATAGAAAAACCGCGGGGATGCGAATAGCGGCCCCGCAGAATTCGTGATGCTCATTCCAATCTACCGCACCGGTCGGATGAATCCGTATCCATAGACCCAATAT
>NZ_JABZXW010000105.1 GCF_015265375.1 Rothia sp. (in: high G+C Gram-positive bacteria) | reverse complement strand
CCCAGGATGCCGCGGCGAGCTTTCGATATGCCTGCCTGCCCTCACATATGCCGGTGAGAATACCCTCACACTACGCCCTGAGCTTTCTGCATGTCCGTACACCGCCCGTACGCCGCGCGTGAGCGTACCCTAAGAAGTACCCCCCAGCTAACACCTCCCCGCTAACACTGCAGGGAGCAACCCGAAGGGGAGGCAGCCCGAAAGGATGCGCAATGCCCAAGTCACTGCAACGCCCCGTAGTTCTTCTCACCGGCGCCAGCTCCGGTATCGGCTACGACGTGGCGCCGCTACTGGTGCGCTACGGCTACACCGTCTACGGTGCTGCCCGCCGCGTTGAGAAGATTGAAGAGCTCGCCTCCGAGGGCGTGAAAGCGCTGAGCATGGACGTTACCGATGAAGCATCCATGGAAGCCGCCGTACAGCAGATCATTGATGCAGAAGGCCGCATTGACGTGCTCATCAACAACGCTGGCTACGGATCCTACGGCGCCATTGAAGATGTCCCCATTGACGAGGCACGCCGTCAGTTTGAGGTGAACCTCTTTGGCCTGGCACGCCTCACCCAGCTGGTGCTGCCGCATATGCGCGCACGGGGCAGCGGGCGCATCCTGAACATCTCCTCGATGGCGGGGCGTATTACCATGCCCCTGGGTGCCTGGTACCACGCCACCAAGTACGCTCTCGAGGCGTTCAGCGATGCGCTGCGCATGGAGGTCGCAGAGTTCGGTATTGACGTGGTCATTATCGAGCCCGGCGGCATCAAGACCCCCTGGGGGCTCATCGCGGCAGACCACCTGGAGGAGTCCTCCCGAAACGGCGTCTATGCGGCTCAGGCGCAGCGCGTTGCGGCAAATATGCGTAAGCTCTACTCGCCCTCCTCCACCCTCTCCGAGCCCAAGGTTATCTCTAAAACTATTCTGCGAGCCCTGGAAGCGCGCCGCCCCAAGACCCGCTACCTCGTGGGTTTCGGTGCTAAGCCCTCCGTGTTCCTCCATGCCGTGCTGCCGGACCGTCTCTTTGACAAGGTGGCGCGCCGCATCTTCTAGGGCCGGAACAGCCTCGAACTAGAGAATTAAAAAGCGGGCGGTGCTGCGCGAAACAGAATGTTTCGTACAGCACCGCCCGCTACGTTTTTCAAGAGCTAGTACTAGTCTACTACGGCGTGGGTCGGATCGAGCACGCGCGCCAAGAAAGCCTGAGTACGCTCATGCTGGGGGTTGCCAATCACCTGATCGGCGGGGCCCTCCTCCACGACCACGCCATCTGCCATGAAGACGACCTTATCGGCGACCTCGCGGGCGAACGCCATCTCGTGAGTCACCACAATCATGGTCATACCCTCGTCGGCAAGGTTGCGCATAATGCTCAGAACCTCGCCGACCATCTCAGGGTCGAGAGCACTGGTCGGCTCGTCGAAGAGCATCAGGTCCGGGTTCATGGACAGCGCACGCGCAATAGCCACACGCTGCTGCTGACCACCGGACAGCTGAGCCGGGAAGCGGTCTTCCTTGCCCTCCAGGCCAACCTTCGCCAGCTGCTCGCGAGCAACCGCCTCCGCCTCAGCCTTGGAGCGGCCCAGAACCTTAATCTGAGCAATCGTGCAGTTATCCAGAATGTTCAGGTGGCCGAACAGGTTGAACTGCTGGAACACCATACCCATGTGGGTACGCACGCGGTTAATGTCTACGTCCGGGTCGGTGACCTCGGTATCGCCCACCATGATGGTGCCGTCGTTCGGCTCCTCCAACAGGTTCACGCAACGCAGCAGGGTGGACTTACCGGAACCCGAAGGGCCGATAAGGCACACGACCTCGCCCGGCTCGACCTGCATGTCAATGCCCTTGAGAACCTGAACCTTGCCGTAGGACTTGTGCAGGTTAGAAATGCGCACCGAGGAGGCGGCCATGGATGAAGTTGAAGCAGTCATAGTATCTTCCGTAATCCGTATCTGTCGTTGCGCTTACTTGCGGCCCGCAAGCTGGGTGCGGCGCTCAAAGTATGCGGAGAGCTGGCCCAGCGGAACAGTGATAATCAGGTAGCACAGACCCGCAACCACCAGGGGAGTCAGGCCCGCGTTAGCGGCGGTCAGGCCCTCACGACCGAACTTCGCCAGCTCGTACTGCGAGACGGTCACGCCCAGCAGGTACACGAGGGAGGAGTCCTTGGTCAGCAAGATAACCTCGTTGGTCAGCGGGGGCAGAACCACGCGGAACGCCTGGGGAATAATGATCGAAATCATCGCGCGAGTGTGGGACATACCCAGGGAGCGTGCCGCCTCCATCTGGCCCTTCGGAATCGCCTGCAGGCCCGCACGCAGAACCTCACTAATGTAAGCTGCCGAAACCATACCCAGGGACAGGGTCACCGGAATCAGGTTATCCACGAAGCGAATCTTGAACGCCAGGGGAATACCGTAACCGAACGCGAAGAAAACCAGCAGCGCCGGGATACCGCGGAAAAGCTCCACGTACAGGGTCGCAATCCAACGGTAGGGGGCGATAGAGGAAATACGCATCAGTGCCAGCAGCAGACCGCCGGAGAGGCCCACGATGAAGCCCAAGGTGGTGTACAGCAGGGTGTTCTTCAACGCCACGGTGATGACGTCGGGGAACTGGGCAGCCGCAACGTCCAGGTTGAATACCTGTTGGCTGAGGGTCTTCCAGTCAGCCAAAAGAATGGCTGCCAGAGCAATAACGGCCAGAAGGGCGTACTGTGCGTAGCGGAAGAGCTTCTGCTTCTGACGGGGTGAGAGTTTAGAGGACATGCGCTTTCTTATCCGTGTGCTGTTTATCCGTGTGCTGTTCGGTTAGGAGCGTTCTACACGCTCACAAGGGGTGAAGGCCGGAGAAGCCCCCAACCCAAAAGTAATAAGAGTACTCCTGAATTTTTTTGGGGGGGGG
>NZ_JABZXW010000045.1 GCF_015265375.1 Rothia sp. (in: high G+C Gram-positive bacteria) | reverse complement strand
CGCATCAGGTCAGCGGGGGTGGGCACGCGAGAAGCCGGGCGCACAGAAGAAACTGACGCGGAAGAAACCGATGCGCCAGCCTCACGCGCAGCAGTCTCACGAACCCCAGCGCCTGCAGCCTCAACACTCTGCTCAGCCGCAGCAGATACACCGGGTTCCGGGCGCGGCGAAGCGCCCCCTCGCGCACGTTGCGTTGCCGCAGCAATACGCGCAAGGGGGCTCGAAGCGACCGGGCGAACACCCTGTTCCACAGAAACCTCCCCGGAACCGCGACCTTCCACGCCGCGGCCCTCAGACTCCGCCGGAAGGGGCACTACGCGTCCCAACCAGCCACGTTAGACTCCCACGCCAGAGACGCCGGGATAGCGTCCAGGTAGGAATCCATGTTGCGGCGAGTCTCACCAATCGAGTCGCCGCCAAACTTCTCCAGTGCAGCCTCAGCGAGCACCAGGGCGACCATAGCCTCCGCCACCACGCCAGCGGCGGGAACAGCACACACGTCCGAACGCTGGTGGTGGGCGCGAGCCTCTTCACCGGTGGAAGTATCAATGGTCTTCAGGGCCTTCGGCACGGTCGCAATGGGCTTCATTGCCGCGCGCACACGCAGCAGGTCACCAATGCTCATGCCGCCCTCAATACCACCTGCACGGTTGGTATCGCGGGTAACGCCGTGCTCACCGATGGAAATCTCGTCGTGAGCGGCAGTGCCCGGGCGGTCAGCGGTCGCGAAACCGTCGCCAACCTCAACGCCCTTAATAGCCTGAATACCCATCAGCGCTGCGGCAAGGCGCGCGTCCAGGCGGCGGTCCCAGTGCACGTACGAACCCAGTCCGGGAGGCATACCGTACGCGAGCACCTCAACCACGCCGCCGAGAGTCTCGCCGTCCTTGTGCGCCTCGTCCACGCGCTGAACCATCGCGTCGGAGGTCGCCTTGTCGAAGCAGCGCAGCGGGTCAGCGTCCAGCTGGTCAACGTTGCGGGGCGAAGGCACCGGGGCGCCCTCGGGAGCGTGCACGCCACCCACAGCCACGGTGTGAGAAACCAGCTCAACACCCAGAGCCTTCAAAATCTGGGCGGCAACCACGCCAAGAGCCACGCGGGTCGCAGTCTCACGCGCGGAGGCGCGCTCCAGCACCGGGCGAGCCTCAGAGAAGTTGTACTTCTGCATGCCGGTAAAGTCAGCGTGACCGGGGCGCGGACGGGTCAGCGCAGCATTACGTGCGCGACCCTCAATCAGCTTCGGATCCACCGGATCAGAGCTCATCACGTCAGTCCACTTGGGCCACTCAGTGTTCGCAATCTCAATCGCGACCGGGCCACCCTGAGTCAGGCCGTGGCGCACACCGCCCAGGATGCGCACGCGGTCCTCCTCGAACTTCATGCGGGCACCGCGGCCGTAGCCGAGTCGGCGGCGAGCCAGGGCGTCACGCACCATGTCGCTGGTGAGTTCCACACCGGCGGGTACGCCCTCAATAATGCCGACGAGCGCCTCGCCGTGGGATTCTCCGGCAGTGAGCCAACGCAGGGCCATAGGTTAACCTCTTTTCATCGCACCCGCACCGAAGCACAGGAGGAAGGAATAATAATTCTTCACGTGTATAAATAGTGTATAAAATGCCCGTTTACTGAGCGAGTGGAAGCACGCTTTTTTCACGAAACGGAAGCGCGAGGCGCAAGATCAACCGCCGCGCACATCGCATTGATTAGACCCAGCAGTTCGGCGGGCTGCAGTTCACGGCCGGTAAACAGCAGAACCTGCTCCACCGCCTGGTACAGCAGCATCTCCAGGCCAGAAACCACCGTGCCACCGTTCGCCTCCCAAGCGCTCGCCAGCACCGAGGGCCACGGGTTATACGCAACATCAAGCAGTACCGGCCGGTGCGTCGCGGAGGCGCCCTTCAGCCCGCTCAGCTGGCTCGCCCACTCGTCCGCCGCATGAGCAGGAAGAGTAGACACCACCGGGTGATGACCGCGCTCCGCAAGATTCTGCGGCAACTCAGCCAGGGAAATCTGTTCCAGCTGAATACCCAGGCGGTCCGCCGCCTCCTGCACGCTACCAAGCTTATGCAGGGAACGGGCGTACACACTCACGCGGCGGTAACCCAACGCATGCAAGGCGGTCAGGGCGGAAATAGCGGTCGCTCCCCCACCAACAACGGCAGGCTCATCACGCTTGAGGTCCGGTTCCAAACCGGCATGGCGCAACGCGTTCACAATGCCGACCACATCGGTGTTATCGCCCAGCACCTTCTCACCACGCGGATACACCGTATTCACCGCACCGGTCACGCGGGCAGTCTCACTCAACTCATCGCAATACTCGATAACGGCGGTCTTCAATGGCATCGTCACCGACAGGCCCGCAATATAGGGGGCATCCTCCGTACCCTTCGGGTGACGCACGCCGCGCATAATCTCCGGCAAATCATCGGGCAGAGTATCGCGGCGATCGTACTCAAGATTCGCCTCACCCAAAAAGTCATACGCCGCACGATGCAACGCAGGCGACAGCGAATGCGCAATAGGGTGCCCCAGCACGTAGGCACGGCGAAGATACGGGGCCTCGCGATACGGTTCAGTCTTCATCGGCTCTCTTTCGCTCTCACGCTGGGGGTCGTTCTCAACGCTGGGTACAGGGACGGCCACGGGGGCCACCTCCCATTTTAGCGGGTACAGCAAAGGCGGGCACCTCCCCCACTCTCGTGGAGGTGGTACCCGCCTCAGCAAGGAACCTTCACGCCAAAACTACCGAATCGTAGCTACCGGCTGAACCGCTTAGTTACAACTTAGCTACAGCGGTTCGGGTGCTTAGTACACCACTGGTTGTACTCTTCAACGTAACGCTGGTGCTCAGCGTACGTACGGGAGTACTTAGTCTCACCGGAATCCAGGTCCACAGTCACCCAGTAGAAGTACGGGTTCTTCTCGGGAGCTGCAGCAGCCTTAATCGAAGCCAGCTGCGGGGAACCAATCGGACCCTTCGGAAGACCCTTATTCGCATAAGTGTTGTACTTATTGCTCTTATCGGCCTTCTGCTCTTCAGTCAGGTGGTACGAACGGACACCCAGACCGTAAGTCACGGTCGCATCCGACTGAATCAGACCCGAGGTCTCACCATCGGGGTTGTTCAGGCGGTTCTCAATGATGCCTGCAACCGCCACGTAGTCCTTCGGCTGAGCCTCAAGCTCCACGATGGAGGCAATGGTCAGAACCTCAAAGATCTTCTGGTCGCCGCTCACGCCGGCTTCCTTCAGGTCAGCCTTGGTCTTATCAACCATGGTCTGAATGACCTTCTTGATGTCGGTGCCCTTCGGGAAGCGGTACTCACCCGGGTGCAGCCAACCCTCAATCGAGGGGAAGTTGCTCGGCACACCGTACTGGGTGTAGTTGCTGACCGCGTCCTCAACCTGCTTGCGGGTGAACGCGCCATCGGAGCCAGAAACAATCAGGTCGATGGTCTCGCTCACGCGCTTACCCTGCGGAATCGCCAGGTACAGTACGTTGCTGTTCGCATCAATAATGGTCGTAATCGCGCTCGAGCTGCTCATGTGCTGCTGCAGTTCGTAGGTGCCAGGCTGCAGGTACTTGCCCTTGCTCTCCTTGGTGTACACCTCAATGAACTTATCAGCATCAGCAATGATGCCAGCCTCTTCCAGCTCCTGCGCCACCTGCGCGGTGGACTGGCCGGAACGAATCGTGAACGTAACGGTCGTGCCGTTACCGCCACCCGAGTAGTCACGATTCTTGAACGGGTCGTAGCGAGTAATCAGGGCACCAGAAATGATGACCAGAGCCACCACAAACAGGGAAATTGCGCTCAGCATGATGGCGCGGCGGCGGCGCTTACGCGCACGCAACGTAGCCACCGACACGATTTCCTGTTCCATCGTGATGCCGGTGATGCCCTTACGTTCGTCCTCGGCCGTGGGCCTAAAGAGGTCGAGCCCGCTCTCTTCGGGATGTTTATTCTGTTCGGTCACTGAAGGTTCTCCGTTTCGTTGACGGCACCGACCGTGGTCCCTTCTGACTCGGACGGTCGGTTTTCTTCGTGGGCCGGATCGCTCACCTTGTACCCGGCTACGGACTGCCCCGCCTTGAGGGCATCCAGGCTGTACTGCAGAATGTTCACAGCCGCCACCTGGTCAACCATAGTCTTGAAATCTCGGCTGGAAACCCCAGCCTCGTGCAGTGCACGGTGAGCGCTCACGGTGGTGAGTCGCTCATCCACCAGCCAAATGTTAATGTGTGTTTTGTCTTCGGCATCCAGCTCGGAGCGCAGAGCCTGAGCGTACTCCCGAGCCATTTCCGTGGAGGGAGAATCCCCGCCACGCATGGTCTTCGGAAGCCCGACAAAAACCTCCACCACCTCGTTCACCTCAATCAGCTTGCGCAAAACACGGCGGTCAGAGTTCTTCTTCGCGTCGCGGCGCAACGTCTTGAGCGGGGTGGCGAGAATGCCGTCGGGGTCGCTGAGGGCGGTGCCGACGCGGGCATTGCCCACATCGACACCCATCCGCACTCCGCGCTGGAATTCTGCCATGTTTAGGCCTGAGCCTGTGCGATAGCGTCGCGGACAGCGTCCAGTGCAGCACCAATCTTGGATGCGTCCTGGCCACCACCCTGAGCGACGTCGTCCTTACCGCCGCCACCGCCGCCGAGAACACCGGCAGCAACGCGGACCAGAGCACCAGCCTTCACGCCAGCCTCACGAGCACCCTCATTGGTTGCCACCAGGACGACGGGGCGGCCATTAGCCACACCCACCACAGCGACAACCGCAGCCTCGGAGCCGAAGCGCGAACGCAGATTCAGAGCCAGGTCACGAACGCCATTAGCGTCCAGTTCGCCAGCGTCATGTGCCAGAACGCGAACAGCACCAATGGTCTGTGCGTTCTCCAGCAGCTTGCCAGCCTCAGCCTGCAGCTTCTCGCGGCGCAGCTGAGCCAGTTCCTTCTCAGCAGCCTTCAGCTTAGCCAGGGTCTGGTTAATCTTCTCCGGCAGGTCAGCGGAGGACTGAACCTTCATCAGGCCGGTCAGCTGGTTCACCAGGGTACGCTCAGCAGCCAGGTGGTTGAAGGAATCCAGACCCACCAGAGCCTCAACACGGCGGTTACCGGAGCCCACAGAGCCCTCGGTCAGCAGAGTCAGCGAACCAATCTCAGCGGACGAACCAACGTGGGTACCACCGCAGAGCTCGCGGGAGAACTCGCCGCCGATTTCAACAACGCGCACCACGTCGCCGTACTTCTCGCCGAAGAGGCTCATAGCGCCCAGAGCCTTAGCCTCAGCCAGCGGCATCTCGCGGGTAATCACCTCGTGGTTATCGCGGATAGCGAGGTTAGCGACCTCTTCCACCTCACGCTTAGCGGACTCGGACAGACCCTCGTTCCACGCGAAGTCGAAACGCAGGTAGCCTTCCTTGTTGAAGGAGCCACGCTGGGTAGCCTCGTTGCCGAGCACCTGGTGCAGGGCAGCGTGAATGATGTGGGTACCCGAGTGTGCCTTCTCACCGTCGCGGCGGCGCTGAACGTCAACCTGTGCCACAACATCGGCACCGGTGTGAACCTCGCCCTCACGGACAACGGCACGGTGAACGCTCAGACCCTTCACGGGCTGCTGAACGTCCTGAACGTCAATGATGAAGCCGTTGCCGGTAATCACACCGGTATCAGCTGCCTGACCACCAGCCTCCGCGTAGAACGGAGTCTCGTCCAGGACAACCTCAATCTTGTCGCCAGCCTTAGCAGCGGGAACAGACACGCCGTCCACCAGGATTGCGCGCAGCTTAGTCTCGGTACGCAGCTCGGTGTAGCCGGTGAAGATGGAGCCACGCTCGTCCACGAGCTTACGCAGCTCGGACAGGTCAGCGAACGCACCCTTCTTCGCCTTAGCGTCAGCCTGCGCACGGTGACGCTGCTCAGCCATCAGCTCGCGGAAGGCCTTCTCATCCACCTTCACGCCGGCCTCAGCAGCCATCTCCAGGGTCAGGTCAATCGGGAAGCCGTAGGTGTCGTGCAGAGCAAACGCCTCAGCACCAGAAACCGAGTTCGAGCCGTCCTTCTTAGCGGCAGCAACAGCCTCTTCCAGACGCTCAGTACCGGTCTCAATGGTGTGCAGGAACGCCTTCTCCTCAGCGTACGCAATGCGGGAGATACGCTCGAAGTCGTCACCCACGTACGGGAACGCACCCTTCATAGCCTCGCAAGAAGCCGGGAACAGCACGGGCAGGCAAGGCTCAGTCACGCCCAGCAGACGCATCGCACGAATCGCACGGCGCATCAGGCGGCGCAGAATGTAGCCGCGACCCTCGTTCGAGGGGGTCACGCCGTCAGCAATCAGCATCAGCGAGGAGCGGATGTGGTCAGCCACCACGCGCATACGCACGTCGTCCTCGTAGCCCTCATCCTCAGCGGACTCAGAGCCGTGGTACTTCTTACCGGACAGCTTAGAAGCAGCGTCCAGAACAGGGCGGACCTGGTCGGTCTCGTAGAAGTTCTCAACACCCTGCAGCAGCATCGCCAGACGCTCAACGCCCAGACCGGTATCGATGTTCTTCTTCGGCAGGTCACCCAGAATCTCGAAGTCATCCTTGCCAATGCCCTCGCCACGCTGGTACTGCATGAACACGAGGTTCCAAATCTCAATGTAACGGTCGTCGTCAGCCGCCGGGCCGCCTTCCTTACCGTACGCGGGGCCACGGTCGTAGAAGATCTCCGAGTCGGGGCCTGCAGGACCGGGCTGACCGGTCGACCAGTAGTTTTCCTTCATGCCCATGCGCTGAATACGCTCGGCAGGGAAACCCACCTTGTTGTGCCAAATATCGAAAGCCTCGTCGTCACCCTCATAAATAGTGACCCACAGGCGCTCCGGATCCAGACCGAAACCACCCTTATCCTGAGGGGTAGTCAGCAGCTCGTAAGCGAAAGGAATCGCCTGCTCCTTGAAGTAATCACCGAAGGAGAAGTTACCGGCCATCTGGAAGAAAGTACCGTGACGCGCAGTCTTACCGACCTCTTCAATATCCAGGGTGCGGATGCACTTCTGCACGCTGGTCGCGCGGGAGAACGGAGGGGTCTCACGGCCCAGGAAGTAGGGAATGAACGGCACCATACCGGCGATGGTGAACATAGCGCCGGGCTCATTCGAAATCAGCGATGCCGAAGGCACCACAGTATGGCCGCGGGAAGCGAAGAAATCGATCCAGCGCTTGGAAATCTCCTGTGAGAGCATCTCGTTCCTTAGAGTAATCTGTGCGAAATTCTAAATTAGTCTACTGACCTATGGTGCCTGTCCGAGAGCAAAATGGCTAATCGAGCCACCCTCGTACCGTGGTTAACGGACAAAAGCACCACCTTTTAAAACCTAGTTGAAGAAGCCGTCGCCGAGCTGACGGTCACGCGCAATACGCTGCTCACGCGCTCGCTTCTGAGCCTCTTCCAAGGAGGCAATCTCAGCCTCCACCTCAATGAGTTCACGCTCCGCCAAACGACGGTTCGTGGACTCAATCTCAGCCGAGCTCATCTGACGATCCCAGGTGTCCAGAGAACCAGGACGCAAATCCTGCTTCTGGCGCTCCACCTTAGCGTTGAGCTCCATCTCCTTCTCCTGCATGCCTTCACGCACGCGGGCGGCGAACTCAACAGCACGCAACGCATACGGCTGCAGGGGCTTGCCAATCAGCGAATCGAAGAACTTTCCCATCTGAGACTCCGGGTTGAGGGCAAGCTCACCGTGCTCACGCATGAGCAAGGCGCTGCCGGGGGTACGCTGAGCAGGTTCGGAGGCGGCACGTCGGGACGCGAAGTAACCAACCGCCGCACCGGCGCCGAGCAGAAGAGCTGAACGAAGCAGACCCATTAGTTCTCACCGCCTGCAGAGTAAGAGCCGCCCTGTGCCGAGCCGTACTGGCCGCCAGCGTGGGTGTTGCCGTGTGCATCGCCGGACGACTTACCGCCGCGGAATGCCTGACGCACACCGTACGAGAAGGAAGCAACCTTAATCAGCGGCTGACCCACGGTCGAAGTCACCAGCGAGGACAGCGCAGAAACGTTCGCGGACGCATCCGAAACGTTCGAGGTGATGTCGTCAACCTTCTCCAACTGCTCATTGGTGGTCACCACAGTGCGAGTCACCTCTTCAATGAGGGGGCCGGTGCTCTGGTTCAGCGAACGAATCGTCACGATAAGCTCATCAAACACCTTAGTCAGGCGAATAATGGGTAGCGCAAGCAGAGCCACCAGAATCGCAAAAACTCCCGCTGCAATCAGGCCCGCAATATCTCCGCCGGTCATCTATAACCCCATTCCGCTCAATGCATGATGCTTATCAATAGTCGTACAGGACCGCGTGCCACCGTGGCGCGCAGCCGGACTGCATACACAGTTCAGGACTATATACACAGCTCAATCCCTTATTTTAGTCGATAAATCCTTCAAGCGCCCCTTAAACTCTCATGAAACTCCCAGCGACGGAAGATTCACAGGTTCAGCGGCGCCTCTCCCCTCTGGTGTATAAGCCCCAAAACCCGCGCGTTAAACGGGAACAACCCGCCCCCACCAAACCGGTGCAGGACGGGTTGCTTCTCGAAAAATCGAGATTATGCCAGACGCGAGTAGTACTCAACGACCTGCTGCTCGTCGCAGATCACGGGGATCTCTTCACGCTTGGGCTTACGCTCAAGCTTTGCGTGCAGCTTCTCAATCTCAACGTTCAGGTATGCGGGAACCTCGGGCAGAACTGCCTGGTGCTCGCCAGCAGCCGCAGCCTGGAAGGGGGCAGTCTTCTCAGCCTTGGGGTGAACGTGGATCAGCTGGCCGGGCTTGACGAGGAACGAGGGGCGGTCCACGCGAACACCGTCAACCATGATGTGACGGTGAACAACCATCTGACGTGCCTGTGCAATGGTGCGGGCGAAGCCTGCACGCAGAACCAGGGCATCGAGGCGGGTCTCGAGCAGCTCGACCATGTTCTTACCGGTCTGGCCCTCGGTACGCTTTGCCTCGAGGTATGCGCGGCGCATCTGTGCCTCGCGGATGTTGTACTGAGCGCGCAGACGCTGCTTTTCCTTCAGCTGGGTAGCGTAGTTGGAGTCAGCCTTCTTGCGGGCACGGCCGTGCTGGCCGGGGCCGTAAGGACGACGCTCGAGGTACTTTTCTGCCTTCGGGGTCAGTGCAATGCCCAGGGCACGGGACTGACGCACGGTACGGCGGGTGCGGTTGTGCTTAGCCACAATCTACCTTTCTATGTGAGGCTCCTGCACCCTCACGGGTGGGGCCTCGGTCTATTTGAATACTGGCCTCCTCGGTTGACCCCGCCGGAATCCGTACGCGACCAACTCGGTCGTTGCTGTACAGCGGTGGGGCGGAGAGCTCGGGGCAGAGTACCCCGTAGCTACATTACTGACACCCGCACAGGGGCATAGTAATTGCCAGACCCGTCAAGCTTACCGGATGCGCCCGGGCTTTACCAGCCTTTTGGGGAATCTTTGGTTCAAATCACGGCGCATGTGGGTTTTTGATGGTTGCCCACACGACCCCAACAGAAAATATTTGCACCCGTCAGCGCTATTTAGGTGCACCTTCCCCGAAAAATTGCGGCGCCGAGATGTTGGATTGTAATCATTTCGTTATTTTTAACCTGTGAATCTATGGGAATAGCTTGAATCAGACCCCCATATCGCCTAGACTAGAGACCATAACAAGCTTGACCTCCGCCCTTCCGGGATTGGCCGACAGTCAAGACGTCTATCACAACTCAAAACTCTGATGCGGTGCGCAGTACTACCGAGGTACTACGCACCGCTTTCTGTTTACCCCCTTTTAGGCGGTGGGGTCTTTTAGGAGGCGCAGTAAGCTGCCCGGCGAACCCTCCCGCGCGGGTGGTTTCGTGTGATTGATGCGCGCGGCCAGTTCGCGCGATTAGTTCACGCGATGAATCGGCGCGGCTAGTTGCCGCCGTCAAGAATCCTGCGGATACGCTCACGACGCTCCGTCAACGTGCGCTCAAAACCATGCTGAGTCGGCTCATAGTAGACCGTGCCGCGCAGGGTATCCGGCAGGTACTGCTGCGCCGCCACGTGGCCCGGCGCATCATGCGCATAAATGTACCCCTCACCGTGACCAAACTGCTTAGCCCCCGCATAATGACCATCACGCAAATGCACCGGAACCTGACCCGAAGCACCCGCACGGACATCCGCAATCGCACGGTTAATCGCGTTATACGCGGCGTTCGACTTCGGCGCGAGCGCACAATAAATCACCGCCTGCGAGAGGATAATGCGCGCCTCCGGCATGCCCACCAACGCCACCGACTGCGCCGCAGCCGTCGCCACTTGCAACGCCTGCGGATCGGCCAGACCAATATCCTCACTCGCCAGAATCATGATGCGACGCGCCACGAAGCGCGGGTCCTCGCCACCCTCCAGCATGCGCGCCAGGTAGTGCACCGCGGCGTCAGCGTCAGAGCCGCGCATGGACTTGATGAACGCGCTCACCACGTCATAGTGCTGGTCGCCCGAACGGTCGTAGCGGATCGCGGCGCGGTCCACCGCCTCCGTGGCGTGCGCCAGGGTGATGCGCACGGGCGCGGCGGGTTCCGGGTCCTTCTCCCCCGCTTCCCCCGCCGGGTCTGCCGAATCTTCCGCGGAGCTGCCAGGTTCTGCCGAAGCCTGTTCGGCCTCGCTAAAGGCAATCGCAGCCGCCGCCTCCAGCGAGGTTAGGGAGCGGCGAGCGTCGCCTCCGGAAACTGCCGCGAGGTGGGCGCGCGCATCCGCATCAATGACCGCCGCACCACCAAAACCGCGCGGGTCAGCCAGAGCACGGTCAATCAGCCGCTCAATATCGGACTGCTCCAGCGAATGAACCCGTAGCAGCAGCGAGCGCGATAGCAGCGGCGAAATAATGCTGAACGACGGGTTCTCCGTCGTGGCCGCCACCAGAATCACCCAGCGGTTCTCCACACCGGGCAGGAGCGCATCCTGCTGAGCCTTCGTGAAACGGTGAATCTCGTCAAGGAAAAGCACGGTGGTCGTGCCGTACATGTCACGGTCGAGCAGCGCCCGATCCATGACCGCGCGAACGTCCTTCACGCCCGCGGTAATCGCCGAAAGCTCCACGAACTTGCGGCCCGGCGCGCGCGCAATCACATGCGCCAGAGTGGTCTTACCCGTACCCGGAGGGCCGTACAGAATCACCGAGGACGGGCCAGCCGGGCCGGCGTTCTCCCCCGCCAAAACGCGCAGAGGCGCACCCGGAGTCAGCAGATGCTCCTGGCCGAGGACCTCATCAATCGTGCGCGGACGCATGCGCACCGCCAAAGGTGCACGAGACGCCGAACGGGAAGAGTGCGCACGCGACGCAGAGGCGCGCGAGGAGGCGGGCTCCTCAGCGGGCGCACCAATCAGGCTCACGCGGTCCCCGTCATCGGGCAACTCAAGATCAAAGAGGGAATCAGCCATAGTCTTACTCTATCGTTTCACAATCTGGAGGCGGGTACGGAGTGTGGATATATAGCTGCGGATTTAGCTCGCGGCGTGACACCACACGGGTTTTCGATAGGTTAGTGTCTTCGCCGTGGGTTTTAAACCCCGGGGCAAGGCTTTAAACCTCGGGGCAATCCACTAACCTATCGAAAGCGCCGCTCTTAAAGGGTCTCACTATCGAGAATCAGGGTCACCGGGCCGTCATTGACGAGCTCCACCTGCATATCCGCACCGAACACGCCGGTCTCCACGTGCAGGCCACGCTCACGAAGCGCCTGAACATAGTCGTTGAACAGCGGCTCACTCACCGCACCGGGCGCAGCAGCAGACCAGGAGGGGCGGCGGCCCTTCTTCGCGTCCCCGTACAGGGTGAACTGGCTAACCGCCAGCACGGGTGCGCCCTCATCGATCAGGGACTTCTCCCCCTCCAGCAGGCGCAGGTTCGCGGTCTTATCGGCAAGCTTCGCAATCTGCGCCGCACCGTCACCGTGCGTGATGCCGACCAGCACCAGGTAGCCGGGCTGGTCAATCGCGCCGACCGTCTCACCGTTCACGCGCACCGCCGCGCGGGTTACGCGCTGAATAACTACTCGCATCGTTCACCTTTCATCATGGAGCCGGCTTTCACCGGGCTCGCACATCTCTTTTACTATTCGCGGCGGCCGGTCTAGAGGCAGCCGATTTAGAAGCTGCCGCCTCAAAGTACGCCGCGCAACTGCACGGCACGCAAAAACTGGTTCGCCGCCCGCGGAGTACGAAACTCAATAAACCGCTTCTGCAGATGCTGCCCGCGAGCCTCCGCCAACAGCTCCCCGACGTGCGGGTAGCTCCTCCACGTGTACCGAATCATGTTGTCCGGGTCGCGCAGAATATTCCACAGCGGCGGCTCCACATTATCTGCCCACAGCTTCTGCCCCGTCACCGCGCGGCGTACCGTCCGGCGAACCACACGCCACATCACCACCGCGCGGCTATAGCGCAGATAAATCACCACATCCGCACGCTCCAACAGGCGGCCACGCACCTGCGGATACTGCCACTCCGTAATCCACGCGGGCCGCTCAATGAGCGCCTGAACATCCGCCTCAAAACTAGGGCGCGGAGTCCAGTCCGGACCCCAATGCAACGAATCCATCTCCGTATGCGGAATGTTCAGGAGGCGCCCCAACCGCGCCGCAAACGTCGTCTTACCGCTACCGCTCGGACCCGCAATCAGGATGCGCATGCTCCCCTCCCCTTTGTCTAGTACACAAATTGGCACGCACGCCAGTTGATACAAAAGGTGGGCTGCGACCCTGCACCAGCAGAATACACAGCCCACCCTCAACGGCGCCCCGGCAAGACCCGAGCCTCACAGCCCAGAACACCCTACCGGGTTCACACCGCACAGCCTCACACCCCGACCGGGGCGCACGACCAAAGACTGGAGAAGATTACTCCTCGTCCTTCTTCTTCGGCTTGAAATCAACGCCAGCTTCCTTACGCTGCTCCGGAGTAATCGGTGCAGGAGCCGCAGTCAGCGGATCGTAGCCGTTACCGGTCTTCGGGAACGCGATAACCTCGCGAATCGAATCAACACCAGCCAGCAGGGACACGATGCGGTCCCAACCGAACGCGATACCACCCATGGGCGGTGCGCCGTACTTGAATGCATCCAGCAGGAAGCCGAACTTCTCCTGAGCCTCTTCCTCACCAATGCCCATCACAGCGAACACGCGTTCCTGCACGTCACGGCGGTGAATACGGATCGAACCGCCACCAATCTCGTTACCGTTGCAGACAATGTCGTAAGCGTACGCCAGAGCCGAACCCGGGTCGGTGTCGAAAGTGTCCATGAACTCAGGCTTCGGGGAAGTGAACGCGTGGTGCACAGCAGTCCACGCGGAGTGACCCAGAGCCACGTCACCGGACTCAGTAGCCTCAGCAGAAGACTCGAACATGGGAGCGTCAACAACCCACACGAAGGACCACTCGCCGTCCTTAATCAGGCCGGTACGGTGACCAATCTCAACACGAGCAGCGCCCAGCAGCGCGCGGGAAGCCTTAGCCTCGCCAGCAGCGAAGAAGATGCAGTCGCCGGGCTTCGCGCCGGTAGCCTCAGCCAGGTCAGCACGCTCAGCGTCGGTAATGTTCTTAGCCACGGGGCCGGTCAGCTCGCCATCCTCCTGAATGAGAACGTAAGCCAGGCCCTTAGCGCCGCGCTGCTTAGCCCACTCCTGCCAAGCGTCCAGGGTACGGCGGGGCTGAGAAGCGCCGCCGGGCATCACAACAGCACCCACGTAAGGAGCCTTGAACACGCGGAAAGTGGTGTCCTTGAAGTACTCGGTCAGCTCAGTCAGCTCCAGGCCGAAGCGCAGGTCAGGCTTGTCCGTACCGTACTTCTCCATCGCATCCTTGTAGGTCATGCGCTGAATCGGGCGGGGAACCTTCACGTCAATCAGGTTCCACACAGCCTCAACGATGCGCTCGCCCAGGTCAATGATGTCTTCCTGGTCAACGAACGAAGCCTCAATGTCCAGCTGGGTGAACTCGGGCTGACGGTCCGCGCGGAAGTCCTCGTCACGGTAGCAGCGGGCAATCTGGTAGTACTTCTCAATACCGCCCACCTGCAGCAGCTGCTTGAACAGCTGCGGGGACTGCGGCAGAGCATACCAAGAACCCGGAGCCAGACGAGCCGGCACCAGGAAGTCACGCGCACCCTCAGGGGTGGAACGGGTCAGGGTCGGGGTCTCAACCTCAATGTAGCCGTCTTCGGCCAGCAGGTTGCGTGCCGCACGGTTCGCGTCCGAACGCAGACGCATGATGCGAGCCGGCTCCGGGCGGCGAAGATCCAGGTAGCGGTAGCGCAGGCGCGCCTCCTCACCCACCTCAACGTGCTCGTCAATCTGGAAAGGCAGCGGAGCGGCAGTGTTCAGCACCTCAACGGCGGACACCTCAACCTCAATCTCGCCAGTCGCCAGGTTCGGGTTCTCGTTACCCTCCGGGCGCTTAGTCACCAGACCGGTCACACGCAGCACATACTCGTTGCGCAGGTGCTCAAAATCAGCCTCATTGTGGAAAACACACTGGGTGACACCCTCACGGTCACGCAGGTCAACGAAAGCGACACCACCGTGGTCGCGGCGGCGAGCCACCCAACCGGTCAGGGTAACAGTCTCTCCAATATTTGCGGCGGTCAGCTCGCCGTTGGTGTGAGTGCGAAGCACAGACATTCCTTTCATAGCGGGCACCTCACGACTATAGACAGTAGCCGGGTACACGCGGTTGATGATATGCGCACACTGCGTGCGCCTCATATATTGTATCCCCTCCGGGCAGGTCGAGGGCGGGAGGGGGCAAGTCTGGGCAAGTCAGGCGCCAGAAAATGGGGTGCGGAGGCGGGATGCGGGTAGGGCGGCCGGTTCGTGGGTGTCTGCGGTCGATAGGTTAGTGTCTTCGCCGTGGGTCTTTAACCCGGGGTGAAGGCATTAACCTATCGAAAAGCCGCTAACCTATCGAAGTATTACCGGGGAATCCACTCCGCATGCCTGTGGACAAACACTTTTTCGGTAGAATCCGCGAAGTTATCCACAGATTTCACGAACAAGCCCCACAACCTCACACAGCCTGCCAGGATAAAGTCTATGAACACCGTAACTATTCCGTGGCAACGCGTCCCAAACGTACTACCGACTACACCAGAAATTACCCGCGCCGCAGAACTACACCCATTCGTGCTGAACTCCCAGATGCTCAACCTGCGAGGAATCGGTCCGAAACGCATTCGCAAGCTAGTGGCGGAAGGGTCTCTGCAACGTATCCAGCGAGGAGCCTATATTTACACCCGCGATGCCCAAGCGCTCACCCCCGAAGAGCGGCTCACGGTACGGTGCATCGCTGCTCAGATGATGGGTCTTCAAGGGATCTTCTCCCACACATCAGCCGCGGCGCTATGGGGACTTGATGTACTCTCTGTTCCCCAAATGATAAGCGTGTATAGCTGTAGTCATAGCACCTCTGACAGGGGAAGAATCACCCGGCATTACAGCGCCACTGGCCCCGAGGAAGTCACCAGGTTGCCGGGCACATCCATCATGGTTACGACGGTGGCTCGCACGCTGCAGGATTGCACGCGCAGCATGCCCTTTCGGGAGGCGGTAGTCCTCGCTGACTCCATCATGCGGCGGGGACTCTTGGAACCCCATGAGGTGACCGAGATTCTGCTGAACCTCACCGGGTACGGCGGTTCCTCCGGGCGTGCTCTGGCGCAGGCGGTGGATGCATCCAGCGAGTCGGCCGGTGAAAGCCTCACCCGGTGCCTACTCATGGAGCACAGGCTGCCCCTCCCCGTAACGCAGTACCCGATTTCATGCGAGGGCCGTAACTATCGAGTGGACTTCGCCTGGCCCGAGGCGCGGGTCATTCTCGAGTTCGACGGCGAACAGAAATACGTGGACCACCCCGGCAGGGACCGCTACGAAGCCGCCCGCGACCGTGCCCTAGCCCGCGCCGGCTGGACGGTCGTGCACCTCACGTGGGCAGACATCTTTCAGAAAGAACGGGAAGTCATCACCCACCTGCGGAAACTACTCTTGAGATAAAGCGAGGAAACGCCTCAGTCGATAGGTTAGTGTCTTCACCCCGGGTTAAAGACCCACGGCGAAGACACTAGCCTATCGAGAAGACACTAACCTATCGAAAATCTGGGCTCACACAAAAGACCCGCCCGGCAGGGAGGCCAATATCCTCCCCACCAGGCGGGTACACATCCATATGCGAGTCCATATGCAGGCTCAGAGCAGCCAGATACTACAGCGGCCAAACCCAACAGGGTATGACAGGCCCCTACTATTTACCTAACTATTACAGGCCCTCAGCACGCACAATCTGAACGTGCAGGTCCTCAGCGGGCGGCATCCACGAATTCGGATCAGCAGCAACCTGCTCACCCGAACGGATGTCCTTCACCTCGTGAACCGGGGCACCCGACTCATCCGAAGAGATGAACCACACGAACGGAATGCCGCGCTTCTCGGCGTACTTAATCTGCTTGCCAAACTTCGCGGCGTTCGCAGACACCTCGCAGGCGATGCCACGGGCGCGCAGTGCATCCGCAACATCGTTCGCGGCGGACCAGCCCTCATCATTCGTCAGGGCAACAAACACAGCCGAAGGCACCTTACGGCTCGCCTGCGCAAAACCCTGCGACAGGATACGAGCCACCACGCGGGTCACACCAATCGACAGGCCAACACCCGGGTACGTCTTCTTACCGTTCGATGCCAGCGACTCGTAACGGCCGCCCGAGCAGATCGAACCCAGCGACTCGTGACCAACCAGAACAGTCTCATACACGGTGCCGGTGTAGTAGTCCAGGCCGCGAGCAATCGACAGGTCAGCCAGCACCTTACCCGGCGCACGGCGAGCCGCCTCCTCAATGACCTCAGCCAGCTCAGCAAGACCCTGATCCAGCAGCTCATGCTCCACCGAATACTTAGCCGCAAGCGCACGCACCTGCTCCACAAAAGAAGCATCCTCAGTGCGGATCTGCGCCAGCTCCAAGGCGGCAGCGGCAGCATCCGCGCTCGCACCAGCCTCAGCCTGCAGCTCCTCAGCCACACGCTCAGCACCGATCTTCTCCAGCTTGTCAATAGAACGCAGAACAGCCGCAGTATCAGTCAAACCCAAGCCCAGGTAGAAACCCTCAGCCAGCTTGCGGTTATTCACACGCAGCTTGAACTCAGGAATCGGCAGCTTCGACAGTGCATCAACAACAACCAGTGCCAAGGTCACGTCGTAACGGAACGGCAGCTCGCCGTCGCCAACCACGTCAATATCAGCCTGAGTGAACTCGCGGGCACGACCCTCCTGCGGACGCTCACCACGCCACACCTTCTGAATCTGGTAACGCGAGAACGGGAAATTCAGGTAACCAGCGTTCTCCACCACGTAACGGGCAAACGGCACGGTCAGGTCAAAGTGCAGAGCCAGCTTTTCCTTAGCCTTCGCAGCCTCGTCCTCCTGCAGGCGAGAAATTGCGTAAACTTCTTTGTCAATCTCACCCTTGCGCAGCAGCTGCTCAATAGTCTCTACCGAACGAGTCTCAATCGGGGAGAAACCGTGCAACTCAAAAGTCTCACGCAAAGTGTCCAGAACATGATTCTCAACCAACCGCTCAGCCGGAAGATACTCGGGAAAACCAGACAGCGAAGCCTTGCGAGCCATACGCGATACTCCTTGACAAAGAACTCGACAACAAAACCCCGGAACACCTCCGGGCATATCTACCCATCATACCAACACCCACCCCAGCACAGCACCCACT
>NZ_JABZXW010000044.1 GCF_015265375.1 Rothia sp. (in: high G+C Gram-positive bacteria) | reverse complement strand
CGAAATAGCGAAAATCGGCAGAAGCGCACCCACCGCACCGTGCACCAGCACCGCATTACCCACCGGCGTACCGGCAGCACCGTGAGACTTCAACATCGGCAATAGCGTGCCCAAGGCCGTGGAACTCAACGCCACGCCCACCGCAATATACGTATTCAGCTCATGCGAGAACGACGTAATAACCGCCGCACCCGTCATGCCCAGAGCAAAGCACACCACCCACGTGGCAATAGCGCTATAACCCTGACGGCTACGCAACGACGACACGTTAATCTCAAAGCCCGCAATCAAAAAGAGCATACCCAAGCCCAGCTCCTTCAGCAGCGGGATACCGCCCTCACTGCTGGCAAGGTTGAGCATATTCGGGCCAATCAGCAGACCAAAAATGAGCAGGAAAACCACATCAGGGATCTTCTTGCCCGTCAGCCGCGAAAGAATCGGCGACAGCAACGCAACCAACGTAATCCAGAAAATGGACACAAACTGGCCGCTATCGTGGCTCGACCCTTCCGACAGAGTCGTACCCGAAGCAAGAAGAGCACCAGACGCCCCCAAATCCGTCAAGAAAAGCGGGGAAAAAGTCGAAAACATAAAACCTCAACGTGGTGTGTGCAGGTGGGGCGCGTTTGGGACAGTAAAAGGAGCGAAATCATGCTCCCGCGGGATTGCCCCACCTTTAAGAACGTACCAATGGTACACACCTAACCTCGTGCAACAACACTTGAACATCACCAACAGGGCAAGAAGCTCCAGCCAGCAGCCGACAGAGACACGGTATGAGAGCAAAACCTCCGCGCCACCACCCGAGCAGACACAGCTTCCACCGTTACACTTAACACCTATGCCAGCGCATCCGGCACACACCACCGGAAGCGGCAGATACCCGGCAGGGCACACCCCCTGGCGTAGCCCTAGCAGGGCACACAGACTCTCAAACACGGCACTACAAGGAGCGAGGACATGGCAGCAGGGCGCACACAACCCATCCCCACCGTCAGCAGCGGGGCACGCGCCGCCTCCCTCGGAGGCACCCGACGCGACCTCGGGCTCGACCTCGCCCGCGCCTTCGCCGTGCTCAGCCTGCTCATCCCCTTCGGGTACTGGCTACAGCTGATCCCGGTCTCCTGGAAGTTCTGGATTCCGCAGACCCTCGTGCCGGCAGAACCGCTCTTCGCCGCAATTCTTGGTGCAGCCGCCTGGCGGTACGCCCGCACCGCGAACTTCCCGCAGCTCTTCGCCGGAACCATCGTGCGATTCCTTGCACTACTACTGCTGGGCGTAGCGCTCATGCAAGGCATCACCTACCTGCCGCAACCGGGCGTCACCGTACCGGCACAGGGCTTCAGCTATTCTCTGCCCTTCGACATGCTCGTGCACCTGGCACTACTCACCCTGCTGACCCTATTCGTCGTGCACCTGCCCCTCTGGGCAGTCGCAGCGCTTGCGGTGCTCACCAGCCCCTTCATCACCTGGACCTACACCCTGCTCATGGATGTAGCCGCCCAAGCTGATGCGTGGACCGCCGTTCAGCTGCCCTTCCTGGCGAGCCACGGTGTCAACCATGCCCAAAGCGCCCAGCTCATCTGGGTCATGTGCCTGGGCATCGTGCTCGTACGCCTCTACGACAATCTGCAGGCAAAGCTCGCAATCCCCGTCGTACTCGCCGTACTGGCGCTCGCCGTCTACCGCACTTTCAACCCCTACACCGAGCTGGGCGTCCTCAACAGCCCGCAGGTACTACTGACCCTGAATCTGGCGGCAACCCTCTACTTCTGGGCCGAATGCGCGCGCCTGCTCTCCGCACAGGCGGGAATGCTCACCCCCGTTGCTCGCCTGGGCCAGATGTCGCTGAGCGCCTCCATTGTGCTGAGCGGAATCATCATCTACGCCGGCCCCACCATCAAGGCATTCACCGTCGGCGAGCACTACGTGGCAACCGGAGGCTGGGGCACCGCCGTGTACTGGAGCGCCTTCCTGCTGCTCGGCGCCGTCATCGCCCTGGGCTTCTGCACCCTCTGGTCGCGCATGGCACGCTCTATTGCCGGACGCGGCCCCCTGGAGGCGATTCTCGCGCTCATCTCCGGGCGCGGCTAAGCACGGCCGTATAACGTGCAAGCGACCCCCTACCTGCGTTTCTGCGCGGGGAGGGGGTCGCTTTTATATACGCCGGAAACTGCTGAGGAATCTGCGGCAGAAATACTACAACAAAAATACTGCGGGTACGATAAAGCCCCGGTCCAGTGGACCGGGGCTAGTTGTCGGGATGACAGGATTTGAACCTGCGACCTCGTCGTCCCGAACGACGCGCGCTACCAAGCTGCGCCACATCCCGATGTTGACCTATCAGCGAATACCGTAGGCAACTCACCTAGGATAACCCAAAAAAATTCAGAACGCAACACAGCGGCACACCGCCGGTCGGGGAGGAGCAGATAAAGCTTCTAGGCTTCAGCCTCCTGCACCTGATTCAGCTCATCCCACGAGGCGTACATCGCCGCAAAACGACCGCCAGAAGCAATCAGCTGCTGCGGGGAACCGTCCTCCACTACAGAACCCTCATGAATCACCAGCACACGATCAGCACCCAGAACCGTCGAGAGACGATGCGCAATCACCAGCGCCGTACGCCCCGCCAAGACGGTTCGCAGCGCCGCCTGCACCGCACGCTCACTCGGAATATCCAGCGAAGCCGTCGCCTCATCCAGAATCAGCACCCGCGGGTTAGCCAAGAACACGCGAGCGAAGGACACCAGCTGACGCTGACCCGCCGACAGGGTAATACCGCCACGACCTAGCTGCGACTCGTAGCCGTCGCGCAGACGCTCAATGAACGCGTCAGCGCCCACCGCCTTTGCGGCAGCCTTGACCTGCTCATCGGTCGCTTGCGGGTTACCCATGCGAATATTCTCCAGAATCGACGCGGAGAACAGGAACACCTCCTGGGTCAGCATGAGCACCTCACGGCGCAGCTGCACGTCCGCCAGCTGGCGAACATCCACGCCGTCAATACGCACCTGACCGGACGAAACATCGTAAAAACGAGCCACCAGCTTAGCGATAGTCGACTTACCGGCACCCGTAGCACCCACCAGCGCCACGGTCGTACCCGGCTCAATGCGCAGGGTCGTTTCCTTCAGCGCGTGACGATCCGAGGTGTAACCGAAGACCGCCGAATCCAGCTCCACCAGAGCGCCCTGAACCTTGCCGGATACGCCCTCAGCGGTACCGTCAGCAGACTCCACGGCGCGCTCATGCGGATGCTCCGGCTCAGCAACCTCCGGCTCCTCAGCCAAGAACGACGAGAGCTTCTCCAACGCGGACATCGCCGACTGGAACATGTTGTAGAACTCAGAGAGCTGCATGACCGGCTCAAACACACGGTTCGCATAAATCACCAGAGCCAGCAGGGTACCGATCTGCATGGTGCCGCCCAGCACCGCATAACCACCCAGCACCAGTGCACCGGCAATAAACACATTGCCCAAAAGCATCAGCACAGGCGAGTAGATGCCGAAAATCTTAATCGAATCCATCACCGCAAGGCGGTAACGCTCCGACGCCTGCGCGTACTCGACGCGCATCTGCACCTCCGCACCAAACGCCTTCACCGCGCGGATACCCGTAAAAGTCTCCACAAAACGGCTCGTCAGATGCGCAGACTCGGTACGCATCGTGCGGAAAACCGGCACAGCCGTCTTCTGGAACCAACGCGTCAAGAAGTAAATCGGCACGCCCATGACCAGCATGAACAGGCCAATACGCCAATCCAGCAGGAAAATAGCGACCGCAGAAATCACCATGGACAGCAGCGTAATCGCCAGCTGGCTAATACCGCTGTCCAAGAAGCTACGGACCGTATCAATATCGCTGGTCAGACGCGAAATAACCTTGCCCGAGGTGTAACGCTCATGGAACGACACACTCAGCGACTGCGCGTGACGGAACACCCGCTTACGCAGGTACACCACCACGCCCAGCGACACACGCACCGTGTACGCCACGTTGACCCACGAGAATATCGCGGTCACCGCCGTAGCCGCCACAAAAAACACCAGCAGGGTCAGCAGGACAGAAGCATCACCCTGCTTGAGCGGCTCAATCGAACTATCCAGGACGCGGGCAATCAGAATCGGTGCAATCGCTGAGGAACCCGACACCAAAAGCACCGAAATAATCGACAGTGCCAACGCCCCACGATGCGGGCGCAACATCTGACGCAGCAGAGCCATCGAGCGTTCACGGGTTTCCGCGCGCTCCTGCGGGCTCATCTGCTCCCGCGGCTCCGCCGGACGATGATGGGCCATTAGCCCTCCTCCATCGTCATCAGCTGGCGGTACTGTTCCGAAGAATCCATCAGCTCAGCGTGAGTACCCTCAGCCACCACGGCACCGTCAACCATCAGCAGCACGCGGTCAGCCAGAGCCACCGTGGAGGGGCGATGCGCCGTCAGCAGGGTAGTAGCACCGCCCAGACCCTCCAAGCCCTCACGCAGGCCGGTAATAATACGCTCCTCGGTGTTCACATCCAGCGCCGAGAACGGGTCATCCAGCAGTAGCACGGAGGGGCGCTTCGCTAGGGCGCGCGCCAAGGACAGGCGCTGACGCTGACCACCGGACAGGCTCATGCCTTCCTCACCAATGACGGTATCCAGACCCTGCGGAAGCTCCGCCACGAAATCGCACGCAGCCAGCTGCAGCGCGGTGTTCAGGGTCGCCTCCAGCTCTTCCTGGCTCGGGTAGTCCTCATCCTCGGTGCCGCGCTCGTACTGCTCGGCAACGCCCATCAGCACGTTCTCACGGACCGTGCCGGAGAAGAGCACCGCCTCCTCAAAGACGAACGCGGTCTGGGCGCGTACCTCCTCAACGGACATATCGGCGGTATCGCGGGTGCCGAAACGTAGGGAACCGGAGGTCGGCTCGTAGAAACGCGGAACCAGCGAGAGCACGGTAGACTTGCCACTGCCGGTTGCACCAACCAGCGCCAGAATCTCACCGGGGAAGACCTTGAAGTTCACGTCCTTCAGCACAGACACCTCGGGTGCCTTAACCGCAGAGTTTGCCTCAACAGCAGGCTCGGCAGGGGCCTCGGCTGCGTCGTAGCTGAACTGAACGTGATCGAAAGCGACAGATACTGCGCCACCGCTGGGGTACTGCATAGTTTCCTTCCCGGAGCCGCCCTCGGCGGACACTCCAGCTACTGTTGACGAATCAGAAGCACCCAGCGGATGCACGGGCTCAGACACAGCCCCGGAGCCACGAACCAGCGGCACGGCCTCAAAGCCGGGCTCGTCCATGACCTCGTTGTGACGTTCGAGCGCCACCTTATAGCTCAAATAGGCAGACATCAGCGCGGTCGAGCGCGTCACGTGGCTGAGCACGGTCGTCTGCACCGCAAAGTAGGCGGTCATCGCGCCCAGGCTCAAGGTGCCCGCCGCAACCTGCGAAGCGCCCACAGCCAGCGCCACCGCTGTGGAGACACCCACAATCAGGCCCTGGTACAGGGTAACGCGAGCCACCAGCATCGACCTGCCGTACTCGCGTACCTGCAGGGCATCAACCGACTCGGAATATTCCTGAATCTGCTCGGGGGAGCGGCCCAGCGCCTTAATCACGCGGATACCGCGCACCGACTCCTCAATACGGGTGGAGAGGTCGCCCGTCATCTGCTGAATCTCATGCGAGGCGCGGTAGTACTTGCGGGTGAAGTTCACCAGCGACAGCACCAGAATCGGCACGGTCACCACGAACACCAGCGCCAGGGACGGCGAGGAACGCAGCATGAAGAAGCCACCGACCAGGAACATCACCACAATAGTCAGCAGCTGCACAATACCGAAGGACAGCCAGCGGCGAATCGTGCCCAAATCGCTCATGGAGCGGGTCAGCAACTGACCGGACGGCCAGCGGTCCAGCAGAGAAAGCGGGGCGCTGAGCAGGCGGTCAAAGAAGTTCATGCGCATGGACAGCTCAATCGTGGAGGTCGGGTCCACAATCAGCCAGCGCCTCCAATACATGAAGGAAGCGTGCGCAATACCCAGCAGAAGCACCATGCCGCCGGCAACCCAGATGGCGCTCTCGGTGGTGCTCTGCGAGAGATGATCCACGATAATCTGCAGCATCTGCGGGATGGTAATCTCGAGGGCACCGGCACCAAACGCTACGAGCAGACCCACACCCCAGCGCACACGAATCGGACGCGCATAAGCGGCGAGGGTGCGCGGGGCGCGTTGACCGTGCGCGTAGTCGATCGGGTCGGGGGTCGGCTCGCTCGCAGTCTCCAAGAAGGGGTTACGGCGGCGCTTAGCCGTGCGTGCTGTAGAGGCCTCAGGCATTAGCGGCGACCACCTGCCGAAGCGGCGGTAGGCTGCTCCTTATCGCAAGCCGTGAGGGTCACCAGAATCGCCTCCGGCGGGCAGAACAGACGCACCGGAGCAAAACGAGAAGTACCCAGACCGGCAGAAACCTGAACCGGAACACCGGACTGCTCGCTCACGCCCTTCGCACGCGAAGGCGGCAAATCGCAGTTACTGACCAGGGCGTGACCGCCGGGCAGGCAGACCTGACCGCCGTGCGTATGGCCGGCAAAAATAGCCTGTGCGCCATCCTGTACGAAACGGTACAGGGTACGCATGTAGGGGGCGTGCGCCACGCCGATACGGACGCTCGGTTCGTCCCCCTCATCGAAGGCACCGGGGGCGAAACCGGGGTGCTCATCGTAGCGCAGGTGCGGGTCATCCACACCGGAGAACTCCAGACGCAGACCCTTGAGGTTCAGCGTGTCGTAGCGGTTGACCAGGCCCGTCCAACCGCGCGACTCGAAGGCGTCGTGCATCCGCTCAATGGGCAGTGCTACGCGCGAGCCCTCCTCAATCATCTGCGGGGTGCGCGGCTGCCACAGGTAGCGTGCCGGGTTCTTGAAGACGGGCGCGAAATAGCAATTCGAGCCGGGCACAAACACACCGGGGAAGTCCATGAGCGGGTCGAGCGCCTCCAGCAGCGGCTCCATACCGTTCACATGGGAGAGGTTATCGCCCGTGTTCATCACCAGATCCGGCTCGAGTGCGGCCAGCGAGTGCATGAACTCGGTCTTCTTCCGCTGCCCCGGAATCATGTGCATATCCGAGATATGCAGGATCCTAAAGTCGGGGCTACCGGCGGGCAGCACCGGCAGGGACTCGGCGCGGAGCTGAAAATTATTCAGCTCAATAAAGTGCCCATACGCCGCCGTGGCGGCCCCCAAGGCTGCAGTGGCGGCTACCGCCCCCGCAACCTTCTTCAGGAGCGGGGAGGAGCCGCGTGCGCCGGGGACCGCCACGGGGACGCGGGCGTTGACTGCGTTTTCACACATTATCAATCGCCTTTCAGGCTTCAGCTGATGAGCTGTGATTCTAGCTGTACGACAGAATCTTATCGCTGGGGGTGGTGAAGTCCTTCGTGTTGTACTTCGGAGCGATCGTCTTCATGAACGACTGCCACTGAGCACCGGCGTAGGTCGCACCATCCACATAGTTCAGAACACGACCGTTAATGCCCACACCGTTCAGGGAACGGAAGCCGAGGTTGTTAGAACCAACCCAAGACGCGGTGGACAGGCCACGAGTGTAGCCAACCTGCCAGGTCTGGGAGGAGTTATCGTTTGTACCGGTCTTCGCAGCCGAACCGTTCGGCAGACCAATACCGCGCTGAGAAGCGGAACCGCCGGGCTGGATAACACCCTTCAGAACCCAGCTGACACCGTTCGCGATGTCCGGATCCAGAACCTGCTCACACTGGTTCTGGTATTCCTTGAGAGTCTCGCCGTCAGTCTTGGTGATCTTCTCAATCGGGCGCGGGGTGCAGTACTTACCCTCAGAAGCGAAGATAGCGTACATGGATGCGCTGGTCAGCGGGGAGATACCGTACTTGGTACCACCAATGTTGGTACCCAGGTCGGGGATGCTGTGCAGCGGTTCGCCGGTACCGTCCAGGGCGTGCATCTTGATGGACAGGTCGTGCACATCGCACAGGTCAATCTGGGAGAGCATGCCGTACAGGTACGAGTTCAACGACTGGCGAATACCGTACGCCGCGGTGTTGTAGCCTAGGCCACCGTTGAACGCGTTCTTGTAGGACCAGCCGTTCGGCTGACCGGTGTAGTAGTACTTACCGCCCTCGTAGCACTTGGCGTTCCAACCGAAGCTGGTGGGCCAGAACAGCTGGGTACCGTTCACGGTAGCGTTAGCGCCGCGGCCACTGATGAGCCACTGAGCCAGAATAATCGGCTTGAACGTCGAACCGGGCTGGAAGCCAGGGGTACCACCGTACGCTACATCAACGTTGTAGTTGTACTCGGTCTTGGAGTGGTCGTTTGCGTCTGCGGGGCTACCGAGCTCGGTGTTCTGTGCCATTGCGATGACGCGACCAGTGCCGGGCTCAACACTGGTCAGTGCGGAGTTGACGTCGTTCCAGTTGGTTGCAGCCGGCTGGGTGGAGTCCACTGCCTGCTTTGCCGCAACCTGAGCCTCGGGGTTCAGGGTGGTGACAACCTTCAGGCCACCACGCTTAATCGCGGTGTTACGCAGCTCAGCGGTTGCGCCGAGGGACTCATCCTGCAGCAGGTAGTTGACCACGTAGCGGCAGAAGAACGCCTTGTCGCCTGCCAGGGAGCAACCCTGGGACTTGGGGTGGACGTTGAGCTTAATGTCGCTGGCGATGGCGTCGCTGTATTCCTTGTCGGTAATCTTGCCGTCGCGGAGCATGGTGCCCAGAACGATGTCGCGGCGTTCACGGGCGAGTTCGGGGTTCACGGTCGGGTCGTACACGTTCGGTGCCTGCACCAGGCCGGCAAGAAGCGCGGACTGAGCCACGTTCAGGTCCTTAGCGGAAATACCCCAGTAGTACTGTGCGGCAGCCTCAACACCGTAGTTCGAACCACCGAGGTTCACGATGTTCAGGTAGCCTTCAAGGATTTCGTCCTTGGACTTGTTCTGCTCCATAGAGATCGCAAGCTTCATCTCGCGAATCTTTGCGCCGTAGGTCTTGTTACCGTTCAGGGTTGCGGTAGCGTCCTCACCACGAGCCACAGCGGCATCCACAATGAGGTTGTTGACGTACTGCTGGGTCAGGGTGGAAGCACCCTGGCGGCGACCGCTACCGGAGTTAATGATGTTGTTCAGGAACGCACGACCAATACCGATTGCGGAGACCGCACCGTGCTTGTAAAAGTCGCGGTCCTCCACCGAGACGATGGCGTCCTTCATGTGCTGCGAAATCTGATCCAGCTTGACCGGGTCGCGGTTCTCTTCGAAGAAGGTCGCGATTTCGGTCTTGCCGTCAGCAGCGTAAATAGTAGAAGGACGGGAAGAGATGCCATCGGCAATGTCGTCAGGAAGGTCCTGGAACCATGACATCGACGCGTTCGCGACCATACCGGCACTCACAGCCGGGGGTACGACAATAATTGCCGCGAGGAAACCGGCAATCACGCTGAACGCGAGGAACTGCAAAAAATCTCCCGGGCGGCGACGCGCACGGGTTTTCTTAGATGAAGCCATTCATTCAGTTTATCCCATGAAACTGTGAGAAGAAGCCCGTCTCGGCACCCCACAGGGAGGTGGGCGCTTCAGCCCTGAGAATAAAGCCCCCAAAAGCGCCGGACATTGACCAAAACCATAGTGAATCCCTTTTACTTATTGAACACCGGGCGATAGTCTAGAGGGTATGAAGAAATGGGAATACGCAACTGTACCGCTGATGATCCACACGACCAAGGCAATCCTCGACAACTGGGGTGAAGACGGCTGGGAGCTCGTAACCGTTCTCCCCGGCGCATCCGCACCTGCTGGCGCAACCCCCGCGTCGAACATGGTCGCTCCGACTCAGGGCAACCCCATCGCCTACTTTAAGCGCGAGAAGGCTGACTAAGAGCAGCGTACCCGGCGGTCACCTCGCTATCCCGACTCTCCTTTAACTAGGGGAGCGCGGGAATAGATGAGGAAGGCCGCCGGTTAGCCGTTTAACAGCTGCCTGAATATCAGTAGCGTTTAGATTTGCGGCGTTCCCCCTATCACCGTTTGGGTGCCAGCACCCGCCATCCTTCTGGAGTAATCATGACTGAATCCCGTATTGAAGCACGTATCCGCGAACTCGGTTACGAACTGCCCGTAGCACCCGCCCCCGTTGCCGCTTACGTTCCCGCGGTGACCTCCGGCTCCTACGTGTACACCTCCGGCCAGCTGCCCTTCGTCGACGGTGCCCTGCCCGAAACCGGTAAGGTGTCCGCCTCCGGTGCTGAAGGCTTCGTGACCCCCGAGGATGCGAAGAAGTACGCGGGTATCAGCCTGCTCAACGCCCTGGCGGCGGTCAAGTCCGTCATCGGCGACCTGGACCGTGTGCAGCGCGTCGTGAAGGTCGTTGGCTTCGTGGCATCCGAGGTGAACTTCACCGCTCAGCCCGCTGTCATTAACGGCGCCTCCGAGCTGCTCGGCGAAATCTTCGGCGAGGCAGGCCAGCACGCCCGCTCCGCTGTGGGTGTTCCCGTTCTTCCCCTGGACTCGCCCGTAGAGGTCGAGATTATCGTTGAGTATGTCTAATCTGTACACCGGCGCGCTGCCGCTGTCTGCTATTCGTGCCGCCCAGGCTCAGCGGGCGGCACAAAGTGGCGCCCAAAAGACGGTGAACGGTATCGACGGTCACGGATTAGGCGGAGCGCAGGACATCAAGACTCTGCCCCTGCCGGTGCAGGAACGCCGCTTCGGCACCTCCACCCCGGCTGAGGGCGTGGAACGTCCGCGCATGTTCACCGGTCGACAGTCCGCGGCTAACCCGCGAACCTCCTGCATTCAGCGTCTCTACACGATTCCCGAGTTCATGCGCACCGCCGCCGAAAGCTGGCGTGAAGGCGGTAACGAAGGAACGAACGGCTGCACGATGCGCCAGGCGGCATCCGTCATTTTTGTGCGCGACGGCGACAACGGCCTCGAAACGATTCTGACCTACCGCCCCGGCACCTCTCCGCTGGGCGTGGTGGCTTTCCCCGGCGGTACGGCTCTTCCCGGTGATGATGAGTCTGCCTCCTGGGTTGGCCCCGGCGCCGAATACTGGGAAGAACAGTTCCACTTCTCTGACGTAACTCAGGCACGCCGCAGCGTCATGGCTGCCGTGCGTGAATCCTTTGAAGAGACCGGCATCCTACTTGCCGGTGAGGACGACCAGGATGTGGTGGAGCGCTCCAGCACCCCCGAGCTCATGGCGTGGCGCGAGGCGGTCGCTGCTCAGGATAAGAGCTTCTCGGACTTCCTGACCTCCAGCGGTTTGAGCGTGCGCGCCGACCTGCTGCGCCCCGTGGCGCGCTGGCAGTCCCCGGACTTCTTCCTCAAGCGCTACGACATTGCCTACTTCAGCACGGCTCTGCCCGTGGGCCAGGACCCGAAGCTACTGCTCGGTAAGGGCGTGTGGGGCGACTGGCTGAACGTGCGTGAGCTACTCGAAGCCAAGGACACCAGCGAACTGGGCGACCGCATCGGCCAGCCTAACACGGTGGGCCGCACCCTCGACCAGCTCATCACCCCCGGCGTGATGTGCCTGCTCGAATCGCTAGCGAAGGCACAGACCTCCGTGGCATGGCTGTCCAAGCGCCGCAAGATTGAGGTAAAGAAGCCCGTGCTCGTGACCCACAATGGCGCGTGCATGCTCTCCTTCACCGAGGTGGTCCCGGCGACGACCGGATCCATGTACACCGGCGCGATGGGTGTGCTCTAGCGAGTTGCCGCATCCGCTCGCTCATGAGATGAAGCGTTAAATAAAATCAGGAGCCGTTTCCCCATGCAGAGGGAAACGGCTCCTGATCTTTTTAAGTCGTGCGTCTTTAGCGGGAACGCTGGCGCAGGCGGGGCAGGTCCAGAATGACCACCGCGCGTGCCTCCAGGCGAATCCAACCGCGGGAAACGAACTCGGCAAGAGCCTTGTTCACGGTCTCGCGGGATGCGCCAACCAGCTGTGCCAGCTCTTCCTGGGTCAGCTCGTGAGCGACGAGCACGCCGTCGGTTGCCGGGCGGCCGAAGCGGTCAGCCAGGTCCAGCAGAGCCTTAGCGAGGCGGCCGGGAACATCGGAGAAGACCAGGTCAGCCAGTGCCTCGTTAGCGTGGCGCAGGCGGCGAGCCAGAGTCTTAATAACCTGATCGGAAATCGAGGGGTCCAGCTGCTGTGCACGCTTGAAGGACTCGTGCTTGATGGCAGCCAAGCGGGTCTCAGAAACAGCCACAGCATTGGTCGAACGGGGCGAGGGATCGAAGAGAGCCATCTCGCCGAAAACGTCACCGGGACCCATAATCGCGACCATGTTCTCGCGGCCGTCAGCGGCGGTGCGGCCCAGCTTGACCTTACCGGAGAGCACAGCGAAGAGCTGGTCATCCTGGTCACCCTCGTAGAAGAGGACAGCGTTGCGGGAGAGGTCAATCTCCTGAATGTCATCGGTCAGCAGAGCGAAAGCTGCATCGTCGAGGTTAGCAAAGAGAGGGGTACGACGGAGGATCTCGAGATCCATAAAGTTCTCCTAGATATGAGGTGATGAGCCGAAGCTCGTAAATGTTCAGTGAGTGAGCCCGAACCGGTGTCATGCGTCTCAACATCTGAAATGTGAGAAGGCTCAAGCTAGTGTGACATATTCAACTGATATGAGCGTACCCTAAAAAGGCGCTTTATGCATTCCGATATAGGGCGCTTTACAGCAAAAGTTATTTCTTTCGAGAAAATTCAAAGCTTACCCACAGGTTCAGCCCCTAATATCAAGCATCCAGGTGTGTCCTTTATCGGCCCAACATACGCCACCACACTCACCGGGCACAGCCCGCACCAACCACAGGGCACACCGTGACCACTTCTACCCACCAAGGAGGCAATTAGTCGTGACGACCGGCATCAACTTGCTTGATATTGCTATCCCTATCATTCTGCTGCTCTACTTCCTCGCCGGAGTCCGCAGCGGATTCTTCACCACCCTCGGAACCTTCCTCGGCCTGGGCCTGGGCGTCTGCGCTGCAGCCTGGCTCGTGCCCCTCGCCGTCGCCTCTGTGGGATCCCAGTGGAGCCTCATTACCGCCGTCGGCGTGCTCATCATCTGCCTGACCATCGGACAGTGGCTCGGCCTCATTGCCGGACGCACCATCCGCCGCGTCACCGACATCACCCCGCTCAAGGGCATTGAACGCTTCTTCGGCGGCGTGCTGAACCTTGCCGCTTGCGCCCTGGTCATGGTCGTGCTGACCATCTCCATGCGCACCGTGCCCATCCCGCAGCTCAACACCGCGCTCAGCGAATCCAAGACCCTCTCCTGGATGGTCGCCTCCACCCCCGAGGTCGTCAAGGACCGCATCAACACGGTACGCAATGACGTGCTCGCCTTCGGAACCATCCCGGAAGTCAGTCAGCTCATCGCCCCCGAAACCAGCGCCCCCACCGAGACCGTAGAATCCGCGGCACTGGACCAGGCGGCAGCCTCCGTCGTGGAGATTCTGGGTGCCGCAGAGCAGTGCGGCTACACCTCCACCGGCTCCGGCTTCGTGGCGGATAACGGCCTGGTCGTCACCAACGCCCACGTGGTCGCCGGCGTGACCTCCCCGGTCGTGCAGGACGCCCGCGGCCGCACCTGGCCCGGCACCGTCGTCTACATGGACACCGAACAGGACCTCGCCTTCATCAGCGTGCCCAAGCTGCCGCTCGCACCGCTGAACATCGGCACCAACGCCTCCGCGGGTAGCCTCGTGACCTTCATGGGCTACCCCAAGGGCGGCCCGTTCAAGGCACTGCCCGCCACCGTGCAGGGCATCGGCAACACCCAAACCATCGACGCCGACACCGGCCGCGCCAACGCCATGCGTCAGGTCTACCAGCTGGCAGCCGACGTGCAGCACGGCAATTCCGGCGGCCCCGTCCTCGACGAGAACGGCAACGTGGTCGGCGTGATTTTCGGTAAGGCAACCACCGGCCAGACCGGCTACGCCATCACCGCAAGCACCCTCAAGCAGGCACTGGCAGAAGGCGGCAACAACACCGCCGCAGTCTCCACCGGCACCTGCCGCAAGTAGCTAACAAAAACATTCAGGCTCCCGCCCTCACACGAGGAACGGGAGCCTGAACTATTTAACAGGGGGGGGTAGGCGGGGCTATTCCGCGAAATGCTGGGCGAGGAAATCAACCGCCATGACATAGCCGTACGCACCCGCACCGGCAATCACCGCGGTAGCCTGCGGCGACACAAACGAATGATGACGGAACTGCTCACGACGATGCACATTCGACAGATGCACCTCAACCACCGGAAGCTCAGCCGCCTCCAGCGCATCATGTAGCGCCACTGAGGTGTGCGTGTACGCCGCCGGGTTGATAATAATCGCCGCGCCACGAGTACGAGCACGCTGAATCTCATCCACCAGCGCACCCTCATGATTCGACTGCATAAACTCAACATCAAAACCATGATCCGCCGCGCGCTCACGCACCATACGCTCAATATCGTGCAGAGTGGTGTAGCCGTACACCTCGGGGCGGCGCTGCCCAAGCAGGTTCAAATTCGGTCCATTAAGCACAAAAATCGTATCTGACATAAAACCAGTGTGGCACAGCCGGTGCCCGCTCAGTGGTAGTCGGCGCGAACTGCCCAGAAAATGACGGGGAGGGGCGAGAAACGCCACGAGCTAAGTACGGTGAACCTCGCTACCGCACACACCCAAAGCCCGGTAACCTCGCGCTATGACCGAGAACGCCATCCGCACCGAAGTAGACGCACAGAACACCGCGGCAGAGAATGCCGAATCGCTCCTGCAGATTCGCTTCGTCCCCGAATTCAAGGCAGCCGCAGCAGCCCGCCGCCTCAAGGCACGCGCACCCGAAAGCCACCTCGCCACCGTGCGCCGCGCCCGCAAGATTAACCGCATCCTCGGTGAAACCTACCCCTACGCCGTCGCAGAGCTCGACTTCGACAACCCCTTCGAGCTGCTCATCGCCACCGTGCTCTCGGCGCAAACCACCGACGTGCGCGTCAACTCTGTCACCGGTGCGCTCTTCGCACGCTACCCCGACGCCGCCGCGCTCGCCTCCGCACGCCCCGAAGAAGTCGAACCCTACATTCAGTCCCTCGGCTTCTACCGCGCCAAGGCACGCTCCATCGTCACCCTCTCCCAGCAGCTTGTCGAACGCCACAACGGGCAGGTACCCTCCACCCTTGAAGAGCTCGTAGAACTCGCCGGAGTCGGTCGCAAAACCGCAAACGTTGTGCTCGGAAACGCCTTCGACGTGCCTGGATTGACCGTAGACACCCACTTCGGACGCCTCGCCCGCCGCTTGGGATTCACCACCGCAGACGCCCCCGAGACGGTCGAAAAAGACGTAGCCGAACTCATCGAACGCAAAGACTGGACGCTCTTCTCACACCGCATGGTCTACCACGGCCGCCGCATCTGCCACGCCAAAAAGCCCGCCTGCGGCGTATGCCCGGTTGCCGACCTCTGCCCGTCCTACGGCGCCGGGGAGACGAACGAACAGGCAGCACGTAAACTCATGAAATACGAAATGGCGCCCGGTCGAGAAGACCTGCACCTGCGATTCCTGCAGGGCGCAACCCGCCGCGAACTCATGGCTGAAGGCTACCCGCTCAGCGCCTAACGGCGCCCGAACCGGAAAGCAGCCCGCGCAGAAAAGAGGTACACAGATGAGCGAAAACTCGCCCCAGCAGGAGGCGCAGCACCCCGCCCAGCAGACGTTGACGGCTCTCGCAGAAGGCGGCGTGGAATTCGACGTCCAAGCCCTACTGCGCAGCGCACCCGCCAGCCCCCTGAGTAAAGAAGCCGCCGTGCTAATTCTCTTCGGCGTGCTCGACGACTCGCCCTCCACCGGCGACTTTGAAGGCTGCCCCGAAAACGTCAGCGCCGACCTGGACGTACTCCTGCTCGTGCGTGCCGCAACCCTGCGCTCACACGCCGGTCAGCCCGCCTTCCCCGGCGGCAAAATCGACCCCGAAGACTATGCGCTCGCCGAAACCACCGGTGAACCCGTCGCCCACATCGCCGCCCTACGCGAAGCGGTCGAAGAAACCGGGCTCGACCCCGTCGGCGTGCAGATCCTCGGCCAGCTGCGCACCCTGCCGCTGCCCATCAGCAACTTCATGGTCACCCCCGTTATCGGCTGGTGGAACAGCCCCGTGCCCGTCGAGGTCGTCGACCACAACGAGTCCGCGCTCATCGCCCGCGTTCCCGTGCGTGACCTGCTCAACCCCGCCAACCGGCACACCGCCTACGTCAAGCGCGGCCGCACCTCACACCGCACCCCCGCCTTCGAGGTGCGTATGCCCGGCGGCGAGGAATTCACCGTCTGGGGATTCACCGCAATTCTGCTCGACCGAATCTTCGACTCGCTCGGCTGGACCGTGCCCTGGGACAAGAAAAAGATGCGCCCGGCACCCGGCTACGAAGAATAAAACCGGCTGGAATAAGTGTCTGACTAGCAGATATGGGGTATAGATAGGGGCGGCAGGTAGCTTGAATGAAGCTACCCGCCGCCCCTAATTTTGTCTCTAATCGCCCGCAGATTATTTACCGTCAGCGTAGTTGTGCACCCGTGCCACCGACACCGGAAAATCAACCGGCACCCGACCGAACAGCAGACGCGCCGCCTCCGCAGCACCCTCACGCACAATACGCTCCACACGATCCGCCTCCAGCTCAGGACCGCACAGCAGAAGCTCATCGTGCAAAAAATACACAATGCGAGTGCGCATCGGCATGCCAAAAATCCGCTCCGACAACAGACGAGAACGCACCGCGCCCATCCAACACAGAGCCCACTCCGCAGCCGTACCCTGAACAATAAAATTACGGGTCATACGGCCATGCGCACGCGCCGTCGATACGGCACGCGACTCAGCCGCCGGCGACGACCGATCGGCCACAATCTCACGGAAACGCTCATCCACCGGCGGGGACGTACGACCCAAAAAAGTCGTCACCTGACCGCCCGCCTCACCAATGCGAGCCGCACGCTCTGTAAACTCCATCGCCTGCGGAAAAAGCGCCGCCACATGCGGCAACAGCGCACCAATCTCACCGCTGCGGCCGCCGTACATAATCGCCAGCATGCCCACCTTCGCGTGGGAACGCTCCGTCAAACCCACGCCCTTCAGGCGCGCCAACTCGGCAATACCCGCATACAGGTCAGCGCCGCGACCCGCCGAAGCAAGCGCCTCATCACGGCTCAACGCCGCCAGAATGCGCGGCTCAATCTGCGAGCCGTCCGTCACCGTCAGCACCTGACCATCCGGCGCCTGAACCGCCTGACGAATCTCCGCAGGAAGCTGCAGCGCGCCACCGCCGGAAGCGCCCCAGCGCCCGGTCGCGGCGCCACCCACCTCAAGATGCGGGCGGAACGCACCCTCAGAAACCCAGGTATCAGCCCAAGTCCAGCCGTTAGCAGTCCAAATACGGTACAGCTTCTTATACCGCAGAATCGGGTCAATCAGCGCCCAACGCTTATCCCGCTGAGCCGGAATCGCATCCGCCCAACTCTTCAACTCCCACGAGCGAGTAGACTTCACCGACACCCCCGCAGACTGCAGAGCACGCAAAAGATCCTGCGGCGAATCCGGGTTCAGCGACGGCATAAACAGCATGCGCTGAATCTGCTCCGCCAACTCCTGCATCTTCTGCGGACGCTCACCCGGCACCGGGCGCGGACCCAACAACTCGCACAGATGCTCATGATGCGCCTGCACATTAAACGGGATGCCGTAATAACCAATCTCAGCCGCCACCAACGCACCGGCAGACTCAGCCGCCGCCAAAAGACGCAACCGCTCCGGGTGCCTCGACGCGCTCATGGCGCGTGCCTGCGCCAGCCACTCACGCATCAGCACACGCACCACCGGATGCTCCGGCAGCAGAGTCACCGGGCCCGCCGCCAGCTGCGGGGTG
>NZ_JABZXW010000104.1 GCF_015265375.1 Rothia sp. (in: high G+C Gram-positive bacteria) | reverse complement strand
AGGTTAGGGGGCTAGGCTCGGGGTCAGGGCAGGATCCGAGCGGGTTCGGAGCCGGATTCGGAGCCGGATTCGGAGCCGGCGTTCAGGGTAGCGCGTGACCGGCGGCAGGTCGGGTTTTAGCCCGCCGCTCTACAATGGAACCCATGCCGCACAGCACCTCCCCGCAGAACGCCAACCAGCACCCCGAACAGTTGCCCGCACACCCGCACGAGCAGGGGCAGTCTGCGGCGCACCCAAAAACGCCGCGCTACCGCGAGCTACCCGCGAGCGCACAGCAGGTACTGGCGTCCCTGTTGCCGGAGGCGGCACGCACCGGAACCTTGCCCGAGCAGGTGACCCATATTCACACCATTGCCGCCAGGGAGGCGAGCTACGCGCCGTGGTCGCAGTGGTTGCATCCGCGCGTGGTGGAGGCCTTCGAATCGCTCGGCATTGCCGAGCCCTACGCCCACCAGGTGCAGGCGGCGAACGCCGCCCACGCGGGTCTTGATGCGGCGCTGGCGGCGAGTGCGGCGCGCTACGGCTGGCAGGCGGGGCGCATTGAGGCTGAGCGGGTTGAAGCTGAGCGTCTTGAGCCTGGGCGCATTGAAGCACCGGCTCCCGCGCACGCCGAAGACGCGAAGAGCACCGGCAGCGGCGGGCACGTGATTGTGGCGACTGGCACCGCCTCGGGCAAGACCCTGAGCTACCTGATGCCCACCCTGGACGCTATTTATCGTGCATCCTGTGGCGAGCCGGTGAGCTCAACTTCCGCGTATTCGGTGGCAGAAAACCTCAATAATAGAGCGAACGTTCTCTACATTTCACCGGCGAAGGCACTCTCCGCCGACCAGCTCACCGCCCTCACCTCCTACAACCTACCCGGACTCCACGCGGCAAGCTACGACGGCGACACCCCCACCGGCGAACGCCGCTGGATCCGCGAACACGCCAACTTCATCCTCACCACCCCGGACATGCTCAACTACTCAATCCTGAGCAACCACCGGCAGTGGGCATCCTTCCTGCGCGGGCTGCGCTACGTGGTGCTCGACGAGGCGCACAGCTACCGCGGCGTTTTCGGTGCACACATCGCCAACCTGCTGCGCCGCCTGCGCCGCGTCTGCGCGCTCTACCGCACCGTGCCCGTGTTCTACGGCGCCTCCGCAACCAGCTCCAACCCGGTCGAGTCTTTCTCCAAGCTCATCGGCGTGCCGCAGCAGGCGGTCACCGCCGTTACCGAGTCCACCTCCGCACGCGGTGAAACCACCGTCGCGCTCTGGGAGCCCGAATTCATGCCGCCCAAGGCGCACGATCAGCTCGCCAAGGGCGCCCGCAGCACCCAGCAGCAGGCGGTCCAGTCGAAGGCTGAGCAGGAGGCGCCGCGCCGTGTCTCCCCCGTGGAGCAGGGCGCGCAAATGCTCACCGACCTGGTGCTTTCCCGCACCCGCTCCCTGGTTTTCGCCGGTTCGCGCCGCAGCGTAGAAATCCTCTCGCAGAAGACCCAACGCTACCTCGACGAGGTGGAGGCGGGCCTCGCCCACCGCGTCGCCGCATACCGCGCCGGGTACACCCCCGAAGAGCGCCGCGAACTCGAACGCAAACTCCGCAACGGCGAACTGCTCGGCCTGGCGAGCACCTCCGCACTGGAGCTGGGCATCGACATCTCCGGACTGGACGCCGTACTCGTGGCGGGCTGGCCGGGTACCCGCGCCTCCTTCATGCAGCGCGTGGGCCGCGCGGGTCGAAGCGGTCAGGACGCGCTCGCCGTACTCATTGCCGACGACAACCCGCTCGATACCTACCTGGTGCACCACCCGGAGGCGATTTTCGGGCAGGAGGTTGAGGCGACCGTTTTCGACCCGACGAACCCGTACGTGCTCTCCCCGCAGCTGTGCGCCGCCGCGCAGGAGGCGCCCATCCGCACCGAAGAGCTAAGCCTGTTCGGACCGCACACCGCCGCACTGCTGGACCGACTGGTACAGCAGGGATACCTGCGTCGCCGCCCGGACGGCTGGTACTGGACGCACGCCGAATCCGCCGCCGACCTGGTCGATATCCGCGGCACCGGCGGCGGACCCTACCAGCTCATCGACGCCGAAGACGGCACCCTCGTCGGCACGATGGACGCCGCGCACGCCATGAGTCAGGGGCACCCCGGCGCGATTTACATTCACCAGAGCGCGCAGTACGTGGTCGAATCCCTCAGCGAGGGCGAGCGCGTGATTCTGCTCAGCCGCGTCTACCCGGACTACTACACGCGCGCCATTGAGAGCACCGAGGTGCGTATTCTGGCGGAGCGTGCGCGGGTCAGCTACGGTGTGCCGGCTGGTTTTGGCGGACAGGACGTTGCGAATACTGTTCCTGAGCCTGCACCCGAAACCGACGCGCAGCAGCTCGCCCCGCTCACCATGCACCGCGGGCAAGTTCAGGTCACCGACCAGGTCACCGGCTACCGGCGTTTTTCCGTCTACGGCGGCGAATACCTGGGCGAAGAGGCGCAATCCATGCCGCCGGAAGTGCTCATGACCGAGGCGGTCTGGTTCACCTTCGAGCCCAGCTACCTGTTCGGCGCGGGCGTGACCGAAGAGGACGGACCCGGCACCCTGCACGCCGCCGAACACGCCGCCATCGGACTGCTGCCGCTCATCGCCACCAGCGACCGCTGGGACTTGGGCGGACTCTCCACGCTGCTTCACGTAGACACCGGCAGGCCCACCATTTTTGTCTACGACGCCGCACCCGGCGGCGCGGGCATTAGCGAGCGTGGCTTCAACGCGGTTACGCAGTGGCTGAGCGCCACCCTCGAAGCAATCGAAAGCTGCGGATGCGAAAACGGCTGCCCCTCCTGCGTGCACTCACCCAAGTGCGGCAACCGCAACGAGCCGCTCAGCAAGCACGGCGCACGGGCGCTACTGCAGGCAATGTTGCGGAGCATGGCGGAGGCGTAGGACGGGCTGGGGGCGCAGAACGTGCT
>NZ_JABZXW010000103.1 GCF_015265375.1 Rothia sp. (in: high G+C Gram-positive bacteria) | reverse complement strand
GCCTCGAATATGCAATGACCGCCGAAGAACTATTCTTTCCCGCCATCCAAGATACCTTTGACGACGGAAAAGGGTGGGTCATCACCCCCAATCAACAAATCTTGACCATGCACATTCTCGAAGCACAACCGCGCATCCATAACGAGGAACAAAAAATTTTCGACTGGAACGTCAAATTCGACATCCTTCCCGAAGCAAAAGTTTTCCGGAAAGATACCGGGCAGCTACAGCCCATCGCCGAATTCGACACGCGCGGACTCCTTCGCGACGGAGCAATCCACGGGACCTTGCGCTCGCGTTTCCTCGATCCCGGATGGGATATTCACTTCATCCCTGAAAAGGAGGTATAACCATGGGACCCCAACGTAAGGAACAGGAGACGAGCATCCAGCAGAACTCCTCCCAGGAAGCTCATCCGGTATCTTCTGGTCAGCTACTTGCTCATCAGTCGGAGCCGCGAAAGCCCCGTTTTTCTCGTCGTACCCTCGCAATAGGGGGCGTGGGAGTCCTCGGCGCTCTCTTCGTTGGTCGACAGGCCGGTATCCTTGCCACCAATGAGGAAAAGCAAGAAGTGCGTCTTCTTAAATGGGATAGGGCACTAATCGCTCTAGAACCTGATGAGAAGTTTGATGCTGGTTACGTAGACCGTGGAAGCGCAGCGGGGTTTATGGTGTACACCGCCTACGAACGCAGCGGAAGGTACGTGCCCGCCACCGAAGAGCACGCCGCCCAGAATGTGCCCTACCCCGTTCTGCAACCGGGAATGAATGAATATAACCGCGGTGGTTTCTATATTTTTCAGGCGTACTTTTATGCCGCCCTGAACTATTTCTACTACACCGGAGATACCAAACCGCTCTCTGAAGTGATCAACCCCGAAGAGATCATTTCTCCTGAGCTTCTTCGGCTGTACCGGGAAAACCGCGGCTGGCTTATTGCTAATCAGGACGTGTACCGCCTGCAGGTTACCACCGCCGGTATTAATGACCGCAGTAAGAATGGTCGGCAGATATTGAGATACCAGGCAAGACGACGTATTCGCGACGAGGCCGTCTTCTACGTGCCTCAAACGGGGGAGAAGTTACCCATCGATAAGTTCTTGAAGACCGGCGAGGAAGAGTATGCGTTCCTCTGTGCAGAGCACCTGCGCGGCCGCTGGGTGCTCGTGGAAGACGATAAGGACGCCACGCCGCTGTACCCTCCGGGATTCTCCCTCGAAGGGCTAGAGGTATAAGAACCCACCTTCCCGGTAGCCGCACGACATAACCAATAACCACACCACACCAACCACCCTAGGAGACATATGGAACAGTCGCCCCAGAACCCCGGCGCGCCCGCACAGGACAGCGCCGCACAGGGCAGCCCCTTGCCGGAGAATACGGCGCAGAGCAATGCTGTACAGGAAAACACCGTGCAGAACAACGCTGCAGAAAGCACCACGGTAGAAGCTACTGCAGTACCTACCGCAACCGCCCTCCAGAGTCCCGCGCAAGACCCCGCCGTAGATGGTGCCGCATCCGCGGCTCCTGCCGAGGCGGTAGCACCCGCGCCCGCAGAGCCTAAGCGCATGGGCCTCTACTCGCTTATCTGCCTCCTGGTTGCGGTTCCCCTTGGAGTGTCTATCGGCGGGATACCTCTAATGTCGCTATACCTGACGTACACGACAGGGCCTAACGCGCCCCTGCTGATTATTGCGAGCATCATTATCTGGGTGTGTATCGCCTTCGCATACTGTGCACTTGTCACCTGGATTACCGAAGCAATCGCCACCCGTAAGATGCCCTGGGCACAGTCCCTCGGCTTATGCGCACGAGTGATGGCACTCGAAGCAATCATTATCGCCATTACCTTTTCTTTTCTGCTGTCCGCTCTCAACGGCGGCAGGTACTAACACACCGTAGACAAACACCACCGGCAGAATACCGGCAGGGTAGAGCCCCCTAAGCTCCACCCTGCCGGTACTTCGTATCCGGGGTTCCGCGCAATCAGCGAACGCGGGGTGAGAATAGTCAAGGCACAGCATAAAACCGCGCCGAACCAGTGAAAATATGCCGCCAACCCTCTAAAATAGAAAAGGAAAATTCCGAACAACAACCCCGCCCGGCATACCGCGCGGGAAAGCTAAGGAGCGAACTATGTCGCGTAAGCCCCTCATCGCAGGCAACTGGAAGATGAACCTCAACCACGCAGAGGCAGTCACCCTCGTCCAGAAGCTCGCATGGACCCTCGACGACGCAAACTTCAACTTCTCCGCAACCGAAGTAGCCGTCTTCCCGCCCTTCACCGACATCCGCTCCGTGCAGACCCTCGTCGAAGGCGACAAGCTGGACATCCTCTACGGCGGCCAGGACCTCTCCGTCCACGACTCCGGCGCATACACCGGCGAAATCTCCGGCGCATTCCTCTCCAAGCTCGGCGCAACCTTCGTGCTCGTCGGCCACTCCGAGCGCCGCACCTACCACCACGAAAGCGACGAGCTGTGCGCAGCAAAGGTCCAGGCAGCATACAAGCACGGCCTGACCCCCGTCCTCTGCGTCGGTGAGCCCCTCGAAATCCGCGAAGCAGGCACCCACGTCGAGTACACCCTCGAGCAGCTGCGCGGCTCCATCGCAGGTCTGACCGCAGAGCAGGCAGAAACCCTCGTCATCGCATACGAGCCCGTCTGGGCAATCGGCACCGGCAAGGTCGCAACCGCAGACGACGCACAGGAAATGTCCGCAGCAATCCGCGCAGAAATCGCTAAGCTCTACTCCGCAGACGTTGCAGAGAAGGTCCGCGTTCTCTACGGCGGCTCCGTCAAGTCCTCCTCCGCACCCTCCATCATGGGCAAGGAAGACGTGGACGGCGTGCTCGTCGGCGGCGCATCCCTGCAGGCTGACGAATTCGCAGCAATCGCACGCTTCGACGCATAAAACCCCGACGCACCACAGCGTCTCATAGCGTTACAGCGCCCGGCGGGTACCCACCCGACCGGG
>NZ_JABZXW010000043.1 GCF_015265375.1 Rothia sp. (in: high G+C Gram-positive bacteria) | reverse complement strand
ACTAAAACCCCAGTAACCCCGCCCCGTCCGGCATGAGCGAACGGGCCCGGCGGACCATTCAGCCGCTGGCGTGCGTGTACTAAAATGGTAAGCATGTCCAAACCCCTCATTCGTCTTCTCGGCCAGGGCGTACGCGCCGCGACTAAGCTTCGCGGCGGCGGCTCCGCCTTCCCCGGCCTTGTCATGGAAAAATTGCACCCCGACTTCGTCGCTGAAGAGCTCGCGAAGCTGCCCTACGGCGTGGTTGTTGTCTCCGGCACGAACGGTAAGACCACCACCACGAAGATGGCTGTGCAGCTGCTTGAAGCTCAGGGTCTGAAGGTTTTCACTAACCGCACCGGTTCGAACTTTGTGCGCGGTGTCGCCGCGGCACTGCTGGGCGAGATGACCCTCGGCGGTAAGCTTGATGCTGATATTGCTGTGCTTGAGCTGGACGAGGCGCACGCCGTGCACTTCGTCAAGGCAGTCAAGCCCGATTACGCTCTGCTGCTGAACGTTCTGCGTGACCAGCTGGACCGCTTCGGTGAGATTGACACGACCCGCCGCATGCTGGCGACCGTCGCCTCCGCAACGACCGGCACCGTGGTGCTCAACCGTGAGGATCCGCGCATCCGCTCCCTCGCTGAGAACGTGCAGCCGGGCGTGACCGTCAAGTATTACGGTCTGGATGAGTCCCTGCGCTCGTACTTCCCTTCGGATGATGAGATGCGCGGCGGCACTGTCGCGAAGGCAACCCTGCCCGAGGCTGACGTCACCCTGACCGCGTTCTCCGGCACCTCCGCAACCTTCGACCTGGCGGGTGTGGAGCGAGTTGGCGAGATTAACCTCTACGGCATTTACAACATCTTCAACGCGGCTGGCGCTATGGCGCTGACCCGCGCCGTCATGGGCGAGAAGCTCAACGAAGATAAGCTCATTGCGGAGCTGGCGAAGATTACCCCCGCCTTCGGTCGCGGTGAGACTCTGAACGTGAACGGCCGCCCGCTGCAGCTGCTGCTGGTGAAGAACCCGAGCGGTTTCCGCCTGTCCCTGGCGAGCGCGAACGCTGACGACTATGCCACCATGATCACGATTAACGACCAGTACGCTGACGGTCGTGACGTGTCCTGGCTGTGGGATGTTGACTTCGACAGCTTGAAGAAGACCGGCGTGCAGATGGTTTCGGGTGTGCGTGCCTGGGATATGGCGCTGCGTCTGGATCATGACGGCGTGAAGGTTGACGATGTCAACGAGAACCTCGCCGATGCGCTCAAGGGCTTCATTGCCTCCAGCGGTAACGCGCCCATGCGTATTTTCTGCACCTACACCGCAATGCTGGCTCTGCGTGAAGAGCTCGCAAAGATCACTGACGTTGAGAGGGTCTCCTAATGACGGCAACTCACACTTTTGAGGGCACCCCCGCCTCCGGCCCCAATAACGGTAAGACTCTGCGTATTCTGCAGCTGTACCCGCTCGACATGAACATTTACGGCGACTGGGGTAACACTCTGGCGTTGGCTCGTCGCGCGCAGGCGCACGGCTTTGACGTGCAGATTCTGGACCACAACCCCGGTCAGCCTTTCCCGGAAGATGTTGACATTATTCTGGGTGGCGGCGGCCAGGACTCGGGTCAGTCCGTGATTCAGGATGACCTGCACGCGAACGGTGACACGTTGCGCTCGCTGGCTGAGGCTGGCGTGCCGATGCTCGTCATTTGTGGCCTGTACCAGCTGTTCGGCAAGGAATTCCGCACCCGTGAGGGTGAGGTGCTGAAGGGTATCGGCATTTTTGATGCGCACACGGTCGGCGGCGATGACCGCCTGATTGGCAACATTGTTGAGGAGTCTGCGGAGTTCGGCACCGTGATTGGTTTTGAGAACCACTCGGGCCTGACCTACCTGGGCGAGGGTTGCACCCCGCTGGCTACCGTCACCAAGGGCGACGGCAACAACGTGACCGATGCGTACGAGGGTGCGCGCGTACACAACGTGATTGGCACCTACCTGCACGGTTCGCTGCTACCGAAGAACCCGAAGATTTCGGACTACCTGATTGAGCAGGCGGCAAAGCGTAAGTTTGGCGAGTTCACGCCGAACACGATTGACGACTCGCTGGTGGAGAAGGCGCGCGCTTCGGCTGCGTCTCGCCCCCGCTAGCATCCTATTCCGGGCGGTGGCGTGCACTTTTTGAGGTGGTGTGCGCCTCCGCTACGGTATAGTTGATTGAGTTATAGTACAGTGCGCGGGGCGTTTCGCCGTGTCCGTGCAGAGGTTTTGACTAAGGGAGATACGAATGTCGGGTCACTCTAAATGGGCGACTACTAAGCACAAGAAGGCTGCTATCGACGCTAAGCGCGCGAAGGCTTTCGCGAAGTTCATTAAGGCAATTGAAGTTGCAGCACGTATGGGCGGCGCTGATATTGCTGGTAACCCCGCTCTTGACCTTGCTGTGTCGAAGGCGAAGAAGAACTCCGTTCCTAACGACAACATTGACCGCGCAATCAAGCGTGGCGCTGGCCTGACCGGTGAGACCATTGACTACACCGAAATCATGTACGAAGCACGCGGCCCGCAGGGTACCGCTCTGTACATTGAGTGTCTGACCGATAACCGTAACCGTGCAGCGTCTGAGGTTCGCCTGGCTGTGACCCGCAACGGCGGCACCATGGCCGACCAGGGTTCGGTTGCGTTCCTGTTCGAGCGTAAGGGCGTTGCTGAGGTCACCAAGACTGACGGTCTGACCGAGGACGACGTTCTGATGGCTGTCCTGGATGCAGGCGCTGAAGAGGTTCTGGACGAGGGCGACGTGTTCACCGTTGTCTCCGCAGCAACCGACCTGCCCGAGATCCGTAAGGCTCTGGACGAGGCTGGCCTGCAGTACAACAACGATGACCCGGTCTTCCGCCCGACCATGCAGGTTGACCTGGACGCTGACGGCGCTAAGAAGTTCCTGAAGCTGGCAGACGCTATTGAAGAGCTCGACGACGTTCAGAACGTCTACTCGAACGCTAACGTCTCTGACGAGGTTATGGCAGAGCTGGAAGCTGAGTAATCACAGCTGAGTAATCACTCGGATTCTGATATCTGATGCTTGAAGAAGCCGCTCCTTTGACCGACCCGCCGCACGGTGGCTGGCTGGTTGGGGGAGTGGCTTCTTAGCGTCTGGGGTTTATTTTTGGGAGGCACGGGGGACTTGGGCGGCGCGCGGTGACCGTTCCCGTGGCGTGCCCCGGTGCCGGGTGCTAGGATTCTGGAGGACTAGATTCTGGAGGGCTGGAATCTAGAGATTCTCTAGGGAATTTGTCGAAAGGGGAGATGATGGCTGCCGCTCAACCTGCCGCACGCGATAGCATGCGTGAGAACCGTACCGCCGCCGCTGTGGAGCGCGTGCCGGGTGCCACCCGCATCATGGGTGTGGACCCGGGTCTGACCCGCTGCGGCTTCTCCATGCTCGATATGACCGCCGACCGTAAGGCGCACTTCGTAAACGTGGGTGTTGCCGGCACGGTCCCGGCGGAGTCCCTGGACCAGCGTATTCTCTGGATTTTCAACGCCGCCTCCCACTGGCTCGACACCTACAAGCCGGATGCCCTGGCGATTGAGCGTATCTTCGCTCAGGAGCAGGTGAACACGGTGATTGGTACGGCGCATGCTTCGGGCGCGGTGATTTCTGCGGCGGCAATGCGCGGCGTGCCGGTGTTCTTTCATACCCCGTCGGAGGTGAAGGCGGCGGTGACCGGTAGCGGCCGTGCCGATAAGGCGTCGGTGGGTCGTATGGTGACCCGTATTTTGGGTCTGGATTCCATGCCGAAGCCCGCCGATGCTGCCGATGCTCTGGCGATTGCGATCTGTCACGGTTGGCGTGGCGGCGGTATTGGTTCGGGCATCAATATGTCTGCTCAGACGCAGACGCACCAGGGTTCGCGCCCGGCGCAGGCTCGTCGCGGTGGGTCGTTGACTCCGGCGCAGCGTGCCTGGATGGAAGCGGAGGCGCGCGCTCGCCGCTAGGTGGTGCCGTCGTTGGCCTGTGTACCGCCTTCTGCTGGCTCGCATGTATTCGCTAAGAAGTTCGAATATATGCTTGATTTCAGAAGAAATATTCTAATATACTTGTAGTGTCTCCCCGTTGAACTGGGGGAGTGCGTTCTGTGGGTGCCGGAGTTTCCGGTGCCCTCACACTGCCGCGAGCCTCATTCCTGGGCGCGGTGTTGAAAGGTGGAGAGAAATGATTGCATCCCTGACCGGTCGTGTGGCTCAGGTGGGCCTTGATCATGCGGTGATTAACGTGAACGGTTTCGGCATGCTCGTGTACGCCACTGCGCGTACTCTCTCCAAGTTGCGCACCGGTGAGGAAGCTACCGTGCTGACCACCATGATTGTGCGTGAAGAGTCGATGACTCTCTACGGTTTTTCGGAGCCTGCCGAGCGTGAAGTGTTCGATATGATGCTTTCGGTTTCCGGTATTGGTCCGCGTATTGCGCTGGCGGTGTTGAGCGTTCACACTGCCGCTGAGGTGGAGCGCGCCGTGGCGACCGGTGACGATAAGGCGTTCACGAAGGTTCCCGGTATTGGCCCGAAGGGTGCCCGCCGTATTGTGCTGGAGCTTGCCGGCAAGCTGATTCTCAGTGATGGTCAGACCGATGAGCTGCCGCTGAGCCAGGGTATTGTTTGGAAGCCGCAGGTGCTTGACGCCCTCACCTCCCTGGGCTGGAGCGAGAAGGACGCTTCCGCCGCCATTGATGCCTACGTGAAGCACAACCCTGCCGCAGAGACCGAGCCGGTGGGTGTGGCTCTGCGCGGTGTGCTCGCCTCCTTGGGTACTCAGAACACGGTGGGCCGCCACTAGACGGCGCGCCCCTGTCAGACGTATCCCACTCAAACTTTTGTGAAAGAAGAATTCTATGAGCCAGAATCCCTATGAGCCGCAGCCCGCGGCGTCCCTGGTTTCCGGCGGGTATTTTCCCGGTCAGGTGCCCGGCACTCAGGCGTCTTCAGCTCCCGCCCAGCGCCTTGTGGCGATGGAAGAAGAGCCTGAAGAAAAGATGATTGAGGCGGCACTGCGCCCTAAGTCCCTGGATGACTTTGTGGGGCAGCGCCGTGTGCGTCAACAGCTGTCCCTGGTGCTGGAGGCTTCGAAGATGCGTGGCCGTAGCGCCGACCATGTGCTGCTGTCGGGCCCTCCCGGTCTGGGTAAGACCACTCTTGCAATGATTATTGCGGCAGAGATGGAGGCGCCGTTGCGCATCACCTCCGGCCCGGCGATTCAGCATTCGGGTGATTTGGCGGCGATTCTGTCTTCGCTGACTCCCGGTGAGGTTTTGTTCCTGGATGAGATTCACCGTATGAGCCGCCCTGCTGAAGAAATGCTCTACATGGCGATGGAAGATTTCCGTGTGGATATTGTCGTCGGTAAGGGCGCGGGTGCGACTTCCATTCCGCTGGAGCTGCCGCAGTTCACCCTGGTGGGTGCGACGACTCGTGCGGGTCTGCTGCCCGGCCCTCTGCGTGACCGCTTCGGCTTTACCGGTCACTTGGAGTTCTACTCGGTGGAGGAGCTGGAGCTGGTGCTGCGCCGCAGCGCGGGTCTGATGGATATGCAGATTACTTCCGAGGGTTTCACGGAGATTGCCGGTCGTTCCCGCGGCACGCCGCGTATTGCGAACCGTCTGCTGCGTCGTGTGCGTGACTGGGCGCTGGTGAACGGCGTGGACCGCATCAATGCGGCCGATGCTGCAACTGCGCTGGATATGTACGAGGTGGATTCGCGCGGCCTGGACCGCCTGGACCGCGCCGTGCTGGAGGCGCTGATTCACAAGTTCGGCGGCGGCCCGGTGGGTCTGTCCACCCTCGCCATTGCGGTGGGTGAAGAGACGGAGACCGTGGAGACGGTTGCCGAGCCGTATCTGGTGCGTGAGGGCCTGATCGGTCGTACCCCGCGCGGTCGTGTGGCTCTGCCTGCGGCGTGGGAGCACCTCGGCTTGGAGGCCCCGGAGATTCAGCTTTAGGTCCGCACCAGCTCTAGATGCGCACCAGCTGATAACACTGTAGTAGCCCGTGGGAGGTATCCGCCTCCTGCGGGCTTCTCTTTGCCCCCCCCGGTAGCTCTTCTGCAGGCACTGTCGGGGTTCCATTAGGCTCTGCCGGGCTCTGCTGGTCTTTACCAGTGACATAAAATTACGCCGAGAGAGTCCAAAACTCAGGTTAACCTCACAAAAACGCTGGTTCGGGGCGCTAAAGCTCATGCTCTCGCGTAGGATGGATACGTACTGTATCTACGATTCCACACCTTCTGGTACGCTCAACCCTCGCGGTGAGCGGCACGGGTGCGGATGTGAAAGTGAGACCATGGATTTTAACCTCCTGATTATGATTGCCATGATGGCGCTGCTGGCATGGATGATGTTCTCTGCACAGAAGCGTCAGCGTAAGCAGATGGAGGAGCTGCAGGCAATGCGACGTGCGCTCGTTCCCGGTGATCAGGTGATGACTGCTTCCGGCGTTTACGGCACCGTTGTCAGCACTGACTTTGAGAACAACAAGCTGCAGCTTCAGATTGCAGAGGGCGTTGTGATTACTGCGTCCATGAATGCGATCCTGAACCTTGTTGAGGAGGAGGCCCCCGCGGCACCCCTGACCGAGGACGCGTACGAGGCTACCGCATCCGAAGCTCCCGCTTCCGATACCTCTTCTGATACTGCTAAGTAATTCAGCGCGTATGAGCCCGGCGCCCCATGAGCGGCGTCGGGTTTTCGCGTTACGGAATCTGTAGAACACTCAATTCTATTCACACGAAGAAGGAACATTATGGCTAAGCGTTCACCGCTTGCAGCCGCGCGAGGGGCGCTCCTCTCGATGGTCCTGCTCATGGTTGTTATGGCTGCCGGTATTTTCGGTAGCACCTACTCGGGAGGTTCTTGGGCACCGAAGCTCGCCCTGGACCTTTCGGGTGGTACTCAGATGATTCTTTCTCCGAAGGTCAATGGCTCTTCGGATGAGAACGTCACCCAGGAGCAGTTGAACCAGGCGGTTGAGATTATTCGTCAGCGCGTTGATGGTGCCGGCGTTTCGGAAGCGGAGGTTACCACCTCCTTCGGCTCGGGTAATAACGTGGTTGTTTCGGTTCCCGGAACGATTAGCGCTGAGACTCGTCAGCTGATTCAGGCGTCTGCAAATATGACGTTCCGCCCGGTGCTGGTCTCTGGTGCCGGTACTGCGGTGGCTGAGGATGCCCGCACTGCGGACGATAAGCTGCCCAAGCCGACTGCGGAGCCGACTGATGGTTCGGACCGTAACTGGATTACTGCGGACCTGTACAAGCAGTACGAGGCGAAGGACTGCACCGCGGCACGTAATGAGGACGCCGATAGTGCGGACCCGACTAAGCCGATGGTGGCGTGTTCCACTGACGGTCAGGAGAAGTACATTCTGGGTCCTGTGGAGCTGAGCGGTAGCGATATTTCTACCGCAAGCCACTCGCAGGAGACGACCGGTCAGGGCGTGACTACGGGCCGTTGGGCTGTGAACATTCAGTTCAACGATGAGGCTCGTGAGAAGTTCCAGAACATTACTTCTCGCCTGAACGCGATTCGTGCACAGAACGCAAATGATCCGCGTGCCCGCTTCGCGATTCTGCTGGACGGCAAGGTGCTGTCTTCCCCGGTGTCGCAGGCTGTGATTTCTGACGGTAAGCCGCAGATTACCGGTAACTTCACCGAGCAGGAGGCGAAGGCTCTCGCCGATCAGCTCAAGTACGGTGCCCTGCCGATTAGCTTCACGATCCAATCGGAGCAGCAGATTTCTGCGACCCTGGGTTCGGAGCAGCTGCGTGTGGGTCTGCTGACCGGCCTGATTGGTCTGCTGCTGGTGTTTGTCTACTCGCTGTTCCAGTACCGTCTGCTGGGCTTTGTGACGATTGCGTCGCTGATTGTTGCGGGCATCATCTCGTATGAGGCGATTGCGCTGCTGGGTTGGGCGTTGAACTACCGCCTGTCCCTGGCTGGTGTGGCGGGTCTGATTGTGGCGATTGGTGCTACGGCTGACTCGTTCATCGTCTACTTTGAGCGTATCCGTGATGAGATCCGTGCGGGCCGCACGATCCCGTCGGCGGTGAACCACGGTTGGCAGCGTGCATCCCGCACTATTCTGGCGTCGAAGGCTGTGAACCTGCTGGCTGCTGTGGTGCTGTACGTGGTGTCGGTCGGTTCGGTGAAGGGCTTCGCGTTCACCCTTGGTTTGACTGCGATTGCTGACCTTGTGGTCGTGTACCTGTTCACCCACCCGATGCTGACTCTGCTGGCGAATACCCGCTACTTCGGTGAGGGCCACCGCCACTCGGGCTTGTCGCCTGAGTCGCTGGGCGCTACGCCGCTGTACCGTGGTGCCGGTCGCCTCCGCACCCCGGAGGAGAAACAGCTGAGCATTGCTGAGCGTCGCCGTGCAGAGCGTGCCGCCGCGGAGGCTGACGAGTCTGCTTCTGATGAGAAGAAGGAGAGCTAAGCATGGCTACCGATGTGAAACCTAATGCTTTTGCCCGCTTCGGTAATGACCTGCATTCGGGTGCCCGCTCGTACCCCTTCGTGGGTAAGCGCCGCCTGTGGTTGGCGTTGGCTGCGCTGCTGATGGCGGTGTCGGTTCTGATTCCGTCGGTGAGCGGCGGCTTCAACCTGGGTATTGATTTCCGTGGCGGTTCGGAGTTCGTGGTCTCGAAGACCGCGCACGTTGATACTGCTACGGGTGAGCGCGTTATTCACGAGAAGGCGAAGGACGCCTCCGATGTTCGCGTGACTAATATTGCGCCGGGTACGATTCGTGCCCAGATGAGCAAGCTCAGCGATGATGAGACTCTGCAGGTGAAGGCGGCTCTGCAGGAGGCGTACGGCGTCTCTGAGAATGACGTGACCTCCTCGTTTGTGGGCCCGACCTGGGGCGCGGATGTGACCCGTCAGGCGTTCTGGGGTCTGGTCGCGTTTGTGGTGCTGGCGCTGATTGGTATGGCGTTCTACTTCCGCACCTGGAAGATGTCGCTGGCGTCGATTGCGGGTCTGTTCTTCACCGTGGTGGTGACGGTTGGCCTGTACGCCGCGTTCGGCTTCGAGATTACTCCGAGTGCGATTATTGGTTTCTTGACGATTCTGAGCTACTCGCTGTACGACTCGGTGGTGGTGTTCGATAAGATCCGTGAGAACACCGAGGATGTGCTGGAACGCCGTGACACGACCTTTGCCGAGCAGATTAACCTGGCGGTGAACCAGACTCTGGTGCGTTCGATTAACACCGCTATTGTGGGTGTTCTGCCGGTGGGCGCGATCCTGTTCATTGGTGCGTTCATCCTGGGTGCGGGTACTCTACAGGACCTGTCCCTGTCGCTGTTCGTGGGTATTCTGGTGGGCATGTTCGGTACGCTGTTCGTGTCTGCTCCGCTGTATGCTTCGTTGCGTTTGGGTGAGGCTCAGATTCGTGAGCACACCGCGAAGGTGGAGAGCGGCAGCTTCAAGGACGCTGAGGATGCTGACGAGGCTGAGGGTGACTCTTCGGAGGAGCCCGCCGAGGCTGAGAAGGCTGCGAAGTCCGCAAAGTCTGAGGAATCTGCTGACAAGGCGACCGAGGACGAGAAGGCAACCGAGAAGCCTGCTAAGAAGCCGGCACGTGCAACCATTGAGATTCACCGCGTGAACCTGAACGGTTAGCCAGCGTTCCGCCAGCGCTACTGGCGTTGCTAACGATAGGGGAGTCGATACCGAAAGGTGTCGGCTCCCCTTTAGCGTGCCCGGGGTCTTATACCCGCTGGTCTGTTCCTGCCGGCCTAATATTTCACAGGTCTAATGTGTCACAGTGCGGCATAGTTTACGCGCATATTTTGGCTCATATCCGCGTGCTGGGTAGGATAAAGGTAGAAGATACTGCGCGCCCGCATCCACGCCTTTCAACGACGAGCAGATTCGGGGGCTCAGGTCATCGCTGTTACGTCCAAAGGAGCCCGAAAATGAGTGCAGAAGCCGGAATGAACGCAAACGCTGAGAGCCAGGAGCCTCAGCAGGCTAAGGCTGTTCGCGGCTCGCACCGCGTCATGGCTGCTGGTGGACGTGTGCCTAACCGCCTGGTCTTCGGTAGCCGCAGCAGCACGATGGAGGCGTCCGATTCGCACGGCGGCACCATCCGTTTCTCCCCGATGATTGCCCCGGTCGTGCGTGCGGTGCGCCGCTACCACCCGGATGAGGACATTCAGGTGCTGCAGCGTGCCTACGAGGTGGCGAACCGCTGCCACGAGGGTCAGAAGCGTAAGAGTGGCGACCCGTACATCACCCACCCGGTTGCGGTAACTGCGATTCTTGCGGAGATGGGCGCAACCGGTCCCGTGCTCGCCGCCGGCCTGCTGCACGACACGGTGGAAGACACCGACTACACGATGGAGCAGCTCACCGAAGAGTTCGGTGAGGAGGTCGCCTACCTGGTCGACGGCGTGACCAAGCTGGACAAGATGACGTACGGCGAGAACGCCTCCATTGAGACGATTCGTAAGCTCGTGCTGTCCATGAGCAAGGACATTCGTGTGCTGCTCATTAAGCTCGCCGACCGCCTGCACAACGCGCGCACGTGGCGTTTTGTGCCGCAGGCTTCTGCCGCGAAGAAGGCGGAAGAGACCCTGAAGATTTACGCGCCGCTCGCGCACCGCCTGGGCTTGAACACGATTAAGTGGGAGCTGGAGGACCTGTCCTTCGCAGCCATGAGCCCGGAGATTTACGCCGAGATGGTGCGCATGGTCGGCGAACGCACCCCCGCGCTCGAAAAGTTCCTGAACGAGGCGCGCACCAAGATTACCGAGCGCCTGAAAGAGGTGGGCATCGACGCGACCGTGACGGGCCGCCCCAAGCACTACTACTCGATTCATCAGAAGATGAAGACCAAGGGCCGTAGCTTCGACGAGATTAACGACATCCTCGCGGTGCGCATCATGGTTGAGGAAGAGGCGGAGTGCTACACCGTGCTCGGCCACGTGCTGTCCCTGTGGCCGTCGATGACCGGCCGGTTCAAGGACTACATTAAGAACCCGAAGAACAACAACTACCAGTCGCTACACCTGACCGTGTACGGTCCGGGTAACCTGCCGCTTGAGATTCAGATTCGCACGTACAAGATGCACGAAGAGGCTGAGTACGGTGTGGCGGCGCACTGGCGTTACAAGGCGGCATCGCGCGGCGAGAAGGTTGCGCCTCGTGCTGGCGCGCCCGCGAAGGACCCGCAGGAGCCGAGCACCCAGACCTCGGCGATGATGAACGTTGGAATCTTGCAGTCCATTGCCGAGATTTCGAACTCCAACCCGGAGTCTGAGAAGTTCTACGAGTCCCTCGCCGAAACCCTCGACACCGACGAAATCGTGGTCCTCACCCCCAACGGCGAGGCAATCGCCCTGCCCAACGGCTCCACCCCCGTGGACTTCGCCTACGCCATCCACAGTGAGGTCGGCGACCGCACCGTCGGCGCGAAGGTCAACGGCCGCCTCGTGCCGCTGCACACGGTCCTGCCCACCGGCGCGACCGTGGAGATTATGACCACGAAGAACGAAGACGCCGGCCCCAGCGAGGACTGGCTGAAGTTCGTTCGCTCCTCGCGCGCTCGCACGAAGATTCGCCAGTACTTCGCGAAGGAGCGCCGCATGGAGGCGCTGCTTGCCGGCCGCGAGATGCTCACCAAGAGCATGCGCAACAGTGAGCTGCCGCTGCAGAAGATGATGAGCCCGGAGATTATGACTCAGGTGGCTCAGCTGCTGCACAAGAACGATGTGGCGTCCCTGTACCGTGCGATTGGTGAGCACGAGATCTCGCCGAAGCTGGTCATTGACACCCTGGTTGAGGTGCACCGCGGTGACGAGCCGGCACCCGAGGTTGAGGTCAGCGACTTTGACGAGACGCTGCTGAAGTCAACCCGCAAGGCGATTGGCGATAACGGCGTGGTCGTGCCGGGTGCTGAGGGTGTGCTGACGAAGATTGCGCGCTGCTGCACCCCGGTCCCGCCGGATGACATTATCGGCATTGTGACCCGTTACAACGGCATTTCGGTGCACCGCCGCGACTGCCCGAACATGCGTAACGCTGACGAGGAGCCGCGCGTGACCACGGTTGAGTGGGCGTCTTCGCCGTCGGCTACGTACCGTGTGCAGATTCAGGTGGAGGCTCTGGACCGTAAGGGCCTGCTGAGCGACCTGATTCGTGCGATTTCTGAGTCGGGCGTGAACATCCTGGATGCGCGCGTGCACACCTCGGAGGATCGTACCGTGGTGGACCGCTTCGCCCTGGAGCTGGGTGACCGTTTCATGCTGGAGCACGTGCTGAACGTGGTCCGTAACGTGACGGGCGTGTACAAGGCGTACCGCCTGACGGGCGCGAAGCCCTCGGAAGCGTAAGCTTGAGACATTTCTCTCAAATGTTGATTTTGGAGTATGGATTTTTGTATTCTTGAGTTAACCGTTCGGCCCGCTACTCTCAACAGAGTAGACGGGCCGGATTTCTACGTGGAAGGTTATATAGCATGGGTGCACAGGTTAAAAGTGCAACTACTATTGACGAACAGCTGAAATTAATGGCTGAGCGTGGCATGCAGGTAGAAGATAAGCTTGCTAGACAATGGTTGTCTAATATTTCTTACTACCGACTGTCTGGATACTCATATCCGTATCGGGTTTTACTGCCTACAGATAATCCTAAGAAGCCGAAGCGCGATGATAGATTTATTGAAGGAACTTCCTTCAACGATGTTGCTCGATTGTATGAGTTCGACCGGAAACTGCGTACTCTTATCTACGACGGAATTGAACGTATAGAGGTGGCGTTGCGAGCGCGTATTGGGGAATGGGTTGTTTCTTACGGCCCGTTAGCTTATACAAAGCCTGAATTGTGTCGTTCTGACTTTGATCATGCTGGGTGGCTCGATACAGCAATGGGACGTGTGGAGCGTGCTAAAAAGAGTAATGCTGCAGTACGCCACTACTCAGATAACTATGATGGTTATCCTTTTTGGGTTCTTGCTGAGACGCTAGATTTCTCAGATATATCTATTTTGTATGGTGGGTTGCCTGTACCTGTTCAGCATGAGATTTCGACTGCATTCGGGTTTAAAGTCGATGCTACAGCTTTGCTAGCTCGGCACAAGAAAAAATACTATCGACAGGATCCGTTAGCGAGATGGTGCGAACAACTGAGCATTGTGCGCAATGTGTGTGCACATCATGGGCGTTTGTTTAATAGGCGTTTTACTCCTGCTTCGACTAACGTGTTTCGTACTATCTCTGAGCTGTCCTCACTTCCGCGAGGGCAGAGCGAAAGCTTGTATGGGGCTCTCTTAGTGATAGCTTTTATGCTGAGAAGTGTTTCCCCTGGTACGACGTGGACGAACAAACTTATCACTCTGATTAAGTCTGACTATATGCCGCTTAGCCTACGTCATGTGAGCGAGATGGGATTCCCTGAAGATTGGGAGACTCATTTGAGAATGATGATGTCTGCTCAAGAATAATTCTGTTCAGAAGCCACATGTGTTTTGAACACATGTGGCTTCTCGCTGTTTATGGGGGAGGGTCGGGACTCTTTCGATAGGTTAGTGTCTTCGCCGTGGGTCTTTAACCCGCAGTGAAGACACTAACCTATCGAAACAGCCAGTTACCCGCCACGTAATCTACCCGGCGCTGATTTCGACCATGGGTTAGCAACTTCTGTCGTAGTTAAAAACCATGGCAGAAGTCCGTAACCTATGACCGAATTTTCCGCGCGGCGTATGTGCGAGGCGGGGGAGTGCACCTCCAGAAAACCCCTTGTCACGCAATATTTTTTTGCGTATTTTCTCCGGCGCGGGCGGTGCAGCCCCTTATCTTGTCAGGGGTGCCCCGTACCTTTGGTTGTAGAGAACAATGACGCGTTCTCACCCCCCTCCGCCGAGCAACCAAAGGAGCCCCTCATGTACACGGTTGGTTACTACAATGACGAAGACTTCCGCGCCTTCTACTCCGGTCAGGACGCCGCCAACATTGACGACTTCTTCACTGACAACGGCGAATACCTGATGGTGTACCTGCCGGAGGTGACCGACCGCGAGTTCCTCGCAGGCCTCCGTTACGGTAACCGCTGCGACGCGCTCTGCCAGAGCGGATACGCCCTCGACGAGGCGGAAGAGGCACTCCGCGACATGTATGCGCTCGCCGTATAGCCCGCCCGCCCACGCCAGGTAACCCAGTGTTAGGGGGTCCTGGCGTCTTTTGCACCCAAACGCCACTATATGTGGTCATGGGGCTCAACGGGGTGCAAACGACCGCAAACATGCGGTAGGGTGGTAACTGTAGTGTTCTACGGCGCATTGATGCGCTTGTTAGGTGCACTACGGGGCTGTTTTCCTTCCGGAGGTCAGATACGACCCACAAAAGCAGCCCGACACTAGTAACTAAACAACACACCATCACCGACGATAGGAGCGCATCTTCTATGGATTCGACCATCTTCAACCGCCGTACCCTGCTGGGCAGCGGCGCACTTGTGGGCATTGGTGCCCTGCTTGCGGCGTGTGGCCAGCAGGCAAATAATGAGGCGGCAGCCACCGCCTCCGCCGCACCGAGTGAGTCGGCGTCGGCTTCAGCCACGGCGTCTGAGTCGCCCTCGGCGAGTGCCACTCCGTCTACTGTCCGCGGCTACTCCGGCGGCTCTAAGGCCCCCGACGGCGAGTATCGTAAGGCCGACTGGCAGGGACCTGCACAGAATGTGCCCAAGCCTCCGGCACCGGAAGAGGGTTACCGCGAGAAGTCTATCTCTGGTTTGGAGAAGACAATTCGAGCCTGGTCGAATTGGCGTAATTACGCCGTCGAGACAGGAAATTTTACTGAAGTTCGACGTTACGTATCACAATCGCTGAAATCAGAAATAAATTTCTATGATGAAATGAGCAGCCTATATCAAAAAGGTGGTTGGATTATCGATGGACACAATGAATTTGTAGCAGATGGGGCACCCTATTCAGAAGATGGAACAACCTACATCTGGAGGGTCTACCGCAAGTGGAATTCCGTCATGTATGTTCAGCCGGACGGCAGCTGGGAGAGTCGAGAAAATCGCGAAGTAGATAACAACAAGTGGAATCTTTCTCTAATTTATGCAGACGGTAGCTGGCTTATCAACGGACTAAAGAAAGTCAGCAAGGAGCAATAATGCGAGGTCACAAGTTTGCGATTTTTCTAGCATCTTTACCACTATTTATATCCCAGACTGTGTCCTATGCAGGAGAGGCACCCTTCAATTCATATTCAGAGTGCGCAGCTACGAACCCAAACTCTGCCAGTGTCTGTGAACAGATATTTGTACCGCAGGATCAGACAGAGTCAGAAGATGTGGGCTTGAGAGACGATGGACATGATGTTTCCGGAGGTAGTACGAAACGCCAAGAGCAATCTTCGCTTGCACCCCAAGTCCACGAATGGGAAAAGAGCCACAACCCCAATGGCTTTGATGTCTACTCCTCCAAAAATAACCCCGGTGTCCTTTACTGCGTAACCCCGGGAGGAAAAGTCGGTATCTATAAACACACCAACCTCAGCCCGGAAACTGATGCAGGATTCATGGACCGCGGTCATGCGTTAAGAAGCCCCACCAGTGCTAGTTGCATCCCCTCAGACATCAAGGCTGTTCAAGACACTAAATCCAAGGCAAACGACGGCCCCACCTGGGAACAAATGATGGCGCAAATCATTGAGGCCGCCCAGTCGCTAGAGCCGGGCAAGCCCACCCTCCACCAGTCCTACAACAACCCCGCAGGCACCGGCAGGGCAGAAGGCGACCCCAACATCTACAAGGGCGACCAGATCAACTTCTACGTCGACGACGGAGGCCCCTACCGCCTCGAAGCAGATATGCTCGCCGGACACGTCGAAATTGAGCTCATGCCCTCCTCGTACTTCATCGAGTACGGCAACGGCGACCAAGCAACCCACTACACCGCAGGTAAACCGGTCACCACCTACCCTCGTGAACGTCCGCGCCAAACGGAAACCAGCTACGCCTACCAGCGTTCGGGTAACTTCCACGCGTACGCGACCGTGCACTACACGGCCCGTTTCCGTGTGGACGGCGGACCGTGGCAGATGATGAAGGTGACCCCGCAGGCAACCAGTGACCCGTTGCTGATTCGTGTGTGGTGGACCGACGTTGGCCGCGTGGCAGGTGACTGCAGCTACGACGATACTCGCTGGGGCTGCAAGAACGATCCCACCATGGGCAAGAAGGACAACCCGAACCCGCGCCTGCGTAAGGCCGATATCCGTACCGGTCAGCGCTGGCATTTGAACGACAGCGGTGATGGGGACACGGAGTATTCATTGCACCGAGACTGGCCCGACATGTAAACCAGTTCTAACCCAACATATAAATAACCGCAGCAGGCGGCCTCGAATGTTTATAAGCATTCGAGGCCACCTGCTTTTGTGTGCCGAAAATTGTGCCATAGGTTAGCGTCTTTGGTCGTAGTTAAAAACCATGGCAGAAGACGCTAAACCATGGCACAAATTCTGCAGAGGCGGCGCCTCCACACGGGTGGAAATTTGGTAATGACTTAGCAATTTCGGTCATGACTTAGCGTCTTTAGTAATAGTTAAAACCCCAGCCCAAAGTCACTAACTCATTACCGAAAAAGCTAAACCATAACCGGCTCCCGCCTACCTGGTACATCCGGGGTCGCCTGCCTTTTAGACAGAGGCTTTCGATAGGTTAGTGTCTTCGCCGTGGGTCTTTAACCCGCAGTGAAGACACTAACCTATCGAAAACTCCTGAACTGCCTCATCTGCACCGGGTGTGGGCGCGCATAAACTCCGCAAACACAAAGAAGCCACACGCCCACCGCCCCACAATGGGGTCAGTGGTCATGTGGCTTCTCGGCGTTATTTAGACTGTCGGCTAGACCTTAGTTGCCGAAGCCCTGCAGGGTTGCTGCCCAGGCACGGCGCGCCTCCAGAGCTTCCTTAGCCTTGGCAATCTTCTTGGAGTCGCCGCCCTTCTCAGCTGCTGCGAGCTCTGCTTCCAGCTCGGCGAGGGAATCCTCAATCTGTGCGAGCAGGGAGTTCGCGCGTGCCGCCTTGGCGGGGTCGTTGCGCTTCCACTTTGCCTCTTCGGCGCCGTTGATTTCGTCCTGAATGCGGCGCAGTTCGCCATCTACACGGCGCAGGTCGTTGCGGGGCACGCGGCCTGCCGCATCCCAGCGGTCCAGAATCTTCTCGAAGGCTGCCTTCGCACCCTCAATGTCTTCGACGGGCAGGAGTGCGCGTGCTTCTTCGAGCAGTGCTTCCTTGACCTTGAGGTTTTCGGCGTAGACTGCGTCCTGCGCTGCTTCGGCTTCGTTGCGGGCGTTGAAGAACACGTCCTGTGCCGCGCGGAAGCGTGCCCACAGCTTGTCGTCCTCGCGACGGTGGCCGCGGGGTACCTGCTTCCAGGCGCGCATCAGATCACCGTACGCACGGGAAGTCTCAGACCAGTCAGTCGAAGTCGACAGCTCCTCCGCGCGTGCAATCAGCTCTTCCTTGGCGCGCTTGATGCGTGCGTTGCGGTCGTCCAGCTGCGAGAAGTGTGCGCGGCGGTTGCGGTCGAAGGTGGTGCGGGCTGCACGGAAACGCTTCCACAGCTCGTCCTCTACGCTCTTTGCCAGGTGAATTTCGCGCTGTGCCTTCTTCCACGCTTCGAACAGTTCGTTCATGCGGGAGTGGGAGTTCTTCCAGTGAATCTGGTCGGGGTCCTGGCCGGCAATCTGCTCGGCTTCCGCGACGATTTCTTCGCGGACGGCGAGGGCGCGTTCACGGTTTTCGGTGCGTGCCTGCTGCTGCTTTTCGCCGAGTTCAGCAATCTGCTCTGCGAGGGAGATGAGGCGCTTCTGCAGGCCGGAGTAGTCACCGACCATGTTGCGCACACCGATCTGTGCACCGATGGAGGTGATGCCATTCTGCAGGTCTGCGGCGGAGGCGTTGTTGGCGAGGCGGGATTCGAGCAGGGCAACCTGCGCCTCGACGTTTTCAAACTTGCGGGCGAAGTAGCTGAGCGCTTCTTCTTCGGAGGCGCCGGGCAGCTGGCCTACGGCGTATTCTTCGCCGTCGACAATGACGAAGACGTGGCCGTCCTCGGAGACGCGGCCGTACTGGCGTGCCTTTTCGAGGTTTACAGTGTCGTCGGGTTTGGTAGTCACCGCTATAACTCTTTCACTCGGGGGTGCTGGGGGTGGGGCGCCTTTGCGCTGTTCCCCGTGGTGGGCACCCGTTTGGGTGTGCGTGTGCACCTCCTAAGCATAGCCTCTGTGGGGTGTG
>NZ_JABZXW010000042.1 GCF_015265375.1 Rothia sp. (in: high G+C Gram-positive bacteria) | reverse complement strand
ACATAACGCTGAGTAGCATCGACATAAATATTCATACCGTGAGAATCCATGCCCCCCCTAGCTTTATCACTTTCGACGACATGTACACGATTAGCGGGCTCGCCGTATTGCTTTCCAGGTGTTAGGCCAGGAACCACGTCATTCTCGTTCACAACAGCCACATAGTTAAAGTGATGGTCAAGATCATCTCGTTGTCCCTCAAGATTGCTGGTCGGTGCACCATAGGTTACAACATTAGATACCTTATATTTACTATTAAATTCCTTATTATTAGCAAGTGAATACGCCACGGCACCGCCCTGAGAGTGACCAACCATTACTACTCGGTCTACGTCTTGTAGCTTAGCATCCTTCATTGCCTTTTCCACCATTCGGTGGTAGGGCGACAAATCATCAACAGGTTTATCAGAGGTATTACCAGCCAGACCAAGATTATTTCCTATAGAGCCAATCTCACCATCTTTTCCACCTTTTATCGAAAAATCAAAATCAGTGCCGGGAATATAAACATATGCAACCTTCTCCTTCGAATCATCAGGCTTCTTCCCTTCATAAACGTCAATTTGAACGGCTGAGTACCCTGCGTTTCCTTGCGATTTCTCCATGTCTTTAACATGTTGATTGTCATTAACTGAATTCATGCGTTGCGCCACTTGATGAATATTTTGCGGAGGAACAGGAGGAATATCCCCACTATGCCCATGCTGCCGCTGAACATTCAAATCCTCAATCTTTGGATCTTTATTAAAGTAATTATATATTCCAAAGGGGGAAAGTGGTGAATAATCAATTATCCCCATTATAAACAACAGTATTTGGGCACCAGGACTATACTTTATCTCGTTAATAATCTCAGATGTATCATGATTTTTCTTCTCTGTTTTTCGAACCTGATAGTCCCTAAATTCCTGCACTGACATCGGGCGCAAACCCCACGGGTCAGCTAGGGAAATAGGGTTCCAGCCTACAAAAGAGTTCGTATCCATACCGTGCACAATACCCGGCACCGAGCTCAAAGCATCAGTGGACACAAAACGGCGCACGCCAGCATCAGCCACACGGAAACCCATGAAATCAAGACCAGCAATATTGACTGAGGAAGCTGCCGGACCAGCACTAACCATGCCAAGACCAGGAACAGCAGCAACAGTAACTACGTCACTTTCCCACGGGTTAGAAGACATAGACCAGCCCAAGCCATAGCCCAGTTCCTCTTCAGAAGACATATTCCCCAGCACAGAACCAGCACTCATTCCGCCCACGCCCAATACCATAGGCGTTGATGAAACGGCGTCCCATACCAAAGGCATAGACGCGCCAGGAACATCAACCGTGGTGCTTGCATGCACAGAGGCAAGCTCACCAGTCATGTCATGGTGCAGTGACCATTCTTCATCACCCTGGCGGATAGCGTTCACCTGCCCCATGGCATCCCAGCCAAGGGCACGCTCACGGCGCTGCCCAGTCAGCTCGTCCGTTGTCACCTCACGAACGCGCTCGCCGGCAGCGTTATAGAAATACTCAGTTCGAGAACGATTCTGGGCAGTACCATCGGCACCATACTGCACCTCAGAAACAGCGCTGAGTAGACCAATTGAGTTGTGGTTGAAGGCGCGTTCCAGCAGCAGGGCGTTATCTCCCTGCTCATAACTACGCTTATACAATGCTTCAGCGACCATCATGCCGTTTTCATAGGTCCAGGTTCGCTCCTGAGTACCATCAGATACAGAGGTAAGAGCGCCAGAAGCATCATAGCGATACTTCATAGTGCGCACCGCAGAGTTATTTTCTGCGTCTTCAAGCGTGCAAACAGCAACCTGAGGAGAAGCGTCACGTTCCACATGAGCAGCAAACGTGCTGACAGGTGCAGTCCCAGTTCCCACCTCACGGGTACCGGTACGCTCTACCTTATAGCCCACGGGAACATTCTTAACAGGATCGAGTTCCCACACGGTGTGAGTGTCATCTGTACGCGCCGAAGTCAGGGCACCACACGGAGCATGGGTAAATTTCATCTCCCTGGTGCGAGCAAAAGCGTCCTTAGACTGAGTATGGCGCACTCGACCCGCACCGTCACGCATCCAGCGAACTGAACCGTACGGGTTACTATTCATTACCAGAACACCATCTGCATCGTAGGTATAGTTCAGCGTGTACTCACCGCGCTGCTTAAACGCTTGCAAGGCATGCAGAATACGCTGGTTCACGTCTGGGGCACGAAGAATACCCGTGATGTGATCAGCAATAGACACCGTACTTGAGATGCGCTTCATGCTCATATCACCATGGGGTACGCGAGTACGGCTCAGCAACCTGCCAGATGCAGAGTACTCATAGATGTGCTCTGCCTTTGCATCATTTACCGAAACCTTCAACGTGCTCTGCTGTGAGCCACGTCCACTCATCAAGGAATATTCAAAAGTTCCTTGAACTTCACCATCAACCGTGACTGAGCGGAGTACACCACCACGAGCGTAATCGTACTCAAACGAACGGATACGTTCGCCGTCATTCATCGTCAGAAGACGGCCTGCAGCATCGTAGGAGAAAGTACGTACGAGAGAGTCTGCCGCATTTTCAACCGTAAAACTTGTACCCGAGCGTTCTTCACGGAGAAGGCGTCCTGCCGCATCCCATTCGTAGCTCGTTACGATACCCGCAGGCGTAATCCAGCGCAGAGGACGTGCGAGGGCATCATACTCGCAGCGGGAGGTGCCGCCCAAAGCGTCTTCAACATTTACAAGGCGACCTGCCGCATCGTATGAGAAAGAACGGGCACCTTCAACGCTATCTTCAATACGCGCAATAAGTCCACGTGAAGTGTAGCTGTAGCAGGTAACCTTCTCTCCCGTATCTTCTTTAATGCGTCGGCCAGCAGCATCATAGGTGTACTGCACAAGACGCGACGGGGTTGCTGAAGCATCTGCAGAGTCCCGAATGGTCTTCTCCAACAGACGACCTGCAGCATCATAGGTAAAGATAGTTTCCAGGTAATCTTCGTCAGTGTCGAGCTCACTCGTCTTCTTGAGAACCTTCTGACTGATACAACGACCTGCAGCATCATATTCAAAGATGGTCTCTCGACCAGCTGCGCTAACGCTACGACTCATGCGCCCCTGAGAATCATACTCGAAGCTAACTACCGCTCCATTTGCAGAGATAATCTGAGCAACCTGGCTCTGAGCGTTATACCCAGCCTGTGCAGAACTATCAGAGGAAGAGTTGAGAAGGATAGAGGCATCCGGAATATTCAACTTAGGAACGGGCACGCCAAAGAGAGCCGCCATATCCTGACGGTTCTCAAACATCGTAATAACAGACGGAAGATGAGTAGCAGTAAGGGTACTGTCGACTCGCGATACGTTATTGCGGGAACCCAAAATAGTGGGAACACGAAGTTCCGGCTGCACCAAGCTCCACGACGCCCAAGGACCCGCAGGACGCTCAGAAAGCTGCTTACCTGCTGAAGCAAAAGCAAGCCCTGCAAGAGAAGAATCAGAGTGCAAGGAGCCAGCGGGACCCAGACCCGGCACCATAGTCATCAGAGAATTTGATGCAGAAACAACTCGTCCCAGGGCATCAGTTACAACGGCATAGTTACCGGGTGCGCCCTCAACTCGCATCGAGTACTCACCGTGAGAGCGCGAGTGGGTAATGCCCAAAGCTACACCCGTAGCGTCCACAATGCGGCTCAGGTCGCCAGTTAGAGAATACTCATACTCGGTACGAGCCCCACAGGGGTCAACAATAGCGACGAGCTGCGAGAGTTCGTCGTATTCATAATGGGTCTGAGCTCCTGCGGCATCAGTCATGGAGATAACGTTGCCCCAAGTGTCGCGTTCGACACTGGTTCGATTACCCATAGGGTCAATCACAGTGCTTAGGTGACCAGCCGAGTATTCAAAAGTAGTGATGTTACCTTCAGGGTCGGTCAGCGCTGTCAAGCGCTGCTCGGAGGTCGGCGTAGCATTCTGAGCTGCCTCTTCATAGGACAAACCCCAACGAGCACCCATCGCGTCGACCACCGTGCTGAGGCGCCCGCTCGCATCCCACTCAAAATACTGGGTATCGCCGAGGGGATTAGTTACTGAGCAAAGGTTGCCGGCAGCATCATACGAATACTGCGCTTGAGCACCACTAGAATCCGTGGAGCTCAGAAGCTGTCCACGGTCATTGTAGGTAAAGTGCTGTTTGAATCCTGATTCATCAGTGACGGCGGTGCAATGACCGGCGTTGTCCCATTCAAGATAAGTTGTATCGCCTCCGTTACGGGTAATAGTCAGAGGGTTAGGGTCCAGCGGGTTCTGGGAGTAGGTATAGCGTGTTTCGGTGAGAGTGCCTGCACGCCGGTCCTTATTCATAATTCGGTGGGCAAGCATACGATCATACTCATCCCACGTATAGCGGTGGACTGCACCTTCCGGAGTATTTTCCGAGACAAGGCGAGCGCGTTCATCGTAGCTACGATGCGTCACGGATCCGTCACGCTCACAGATGTAAGTGCGGTAACCGTAGGAGTTGTATCGCATGGACTGGCGGCTTCCGTCGCCAGCCACGAGGGAAACAAGCTGACCGTGTTCATTTGAACGCCAAATATTAGCGTGCTCACCGGTTCCGGAATCTTCAATCACGGTCATTAGACCGTGCTCATAGCGGTAGCTAATATTTCGACCATGCTCAGTCTTCTGGGCTACGATGCGGCCGTCAGCGTCATAGCTATTCTCGACCTCGCAATATCCCGTTTCATTCCAGACACGGTGGATGAGGTTATCCTCCGTCTGTTCATAACGGCGGGTACCATCAGGTCGCTGAACTTCACAAAGTACGCCAGCAGAATTGTAGATATAGAGCACATCGTTCAGCTGGCTTTCAGCCTGCACTGATGAATGTTCTTCAGAGGAGCCTTCACGGAAGTTGACCAGAGATGCTCCAGATACAAAACCCTGGGCGTCATAGCTGACAACAATGCCCTGCGCGCTAAGGGGCTGAATCAAAGCGCTCGGTCGCTGCGCTACGAACTCCTCATCGGCATTAGCCTTTGGGCCACGGCTGTACAGAGCAACTACAGCTGAGCTGGGGTGCCCCTCCATGAAAGCAACCAATTCGCCCGAAGGAGCATACAAATAACGGGTACCAGAATGGTTAGTAACAGACCAGTAGTAGCTGGGTTCAGACGATTCCGTTACTTCAATAGTTGCTGGCAGTAGATGATGGGCGGACTTGACCGCTTTATTCACAGCAGAGTACAGGGCGCACCAAAGTGCCTCTTGTCCTTCGGTATTTTCTTCGAAGGGCGCAGAGGCTGATTCCACATTATGTGTAGGTGCCGCGTCTAGAACCGACTCGGTTACCTTCTCCAGCCAGTAGGGGGCGTTGGGGGTCCGTGCATACCCGCTAGCTGAGTTAGCATCACGTTCAAAGACGAGTTCACGACCGTCAGCAGTGTGCCATGAGATGCTGTCGGAGTTTTGTTCAAGTCGGCTGTCCAGCATGCTTGACCAGCCCTTACCAAAAGTACCACGAGGGGCATTCGGGAGGGCGGCGAGAACACTGTTGTAGGTACGCTCAAGACGTAGCACCGAGTTCACGCGAGAGCGAAGGTCAACTTCACTTTCAATGAAGTTACCAGTTGCAACGTTAACCGGGTCATTTGCATAGCCAGATGAGATATTTACACCAGTAATGCTCGCGCCAGGAACCTGCAGTAGGTGATGCATGGGAATATCATCATGCATCAGCTCATCCAGATAGTTCATTTCGAGGCTAATTTGAGCCTTTGCCCCAGGTCCTGAAAGTTCTTCGTGATGTTCAATAGCCGGTTTTTCCAGGTAACCACGACTTGCGACATCAAACATCGTTTGAGCAAGCTTACCCAACCAATGGACATCTGCATCGACATCCTCAATCCAGGTGTGCAACGCAGCAATCAATGAGTCGGCGTTAAAAGTTCCCCATGAAGTATTTGAACGAAACTGAGCATAGGTGGATGCAACGCGAAGCTGCGCCTGACCAAGTTCAGCATTCATAGAAAGATTAACCTGACGATGCTGATATGCATTATGCGGAATGATGGAAACCGTGGAACCAGCAGAGGCAATTGCAGCACGGGTATTCACACGCTGAGTACCCCGAGCGGAGGAGTTTTCCTCCGCAAAACGACCAAGAGTGCTCTGAGAGGCTCCCGAAGATACAGCGCTTCCCTGACCACCGGTAAGGGAATCTGCTACAGGGCGGGGTGTGTAGACCTCAAAATGCGGGGGTCGGGAAGGCATAGGACGAGGGGGAACCTCAAGGTTGAGGTCAGGGTTATCGACGCTATACGCGCCTTGATTCTGAAGGTCATACTCAAGCTTCTCAAGATCACGAGCTCTTTGCTTACGTGCGTTGAGCTTCTCCCATTCAGTAATCTCTCGGCGAATGCGCTCTTCCTCACGAGCAGCTTTAATGTAGGTCTCCATATTACGAGCTGCGTTGCTAAAGCACTCTTTAAACTCTCGCAACAGCGCAAATGACGAAGCAAGCTTTGCCCTATACCCCCGTGCATAGCCGCCAGTAAAACCTTCTAAGGCGAGCTGAGCGGCACCGCAAGTACCATCGGCGCCATAGCGGGCAGGGAGCTGATGCTCAATTACCTGAGTTAGATGCGTCAAATGCGTTTTGAGAGCCTCGGCGCTCTCAAAGTCAAAAGGAACAGCTTCAGTATTAGCGTGGACGTTATCCATATATTTACTTCCGGAAGTTGATGTGACGGTGAACGAGCTTCCTCGCTCACATTCGTTGCATGTGTGTTCCCTCTCGGTGACAGTGAGAATCACACACCCTTCAAGGTAACACACGCACACTCTGCACACGAACTCAGCAAGACAGATTCCACCCCACCTAGCCGCTCACGAAGCATCCATCTCAAAAGTCCAGCAAGAAACCCCCGCCAGCACAGTACCGAAAGTACTGCCCGGCGGGGGTTTCTAGAGAAACTACAGCTGCCCGAATCCTTGCGGGTAGATCGGCTCGTAGGTGTTGCGGATGCTGTAGCCGTCGCGGTCAGCCACAATCACCCACTGCCCGCGCAGATGCTCCACAGCCAGTGAGAAACGCCCCAGGTACCTCAAATATTTGTGAATATCCTGCTTCTCGCCCGTCTCCTTAACATAAAACGCGAGGTTCGTAGCCTTATTCGTGTACAGGGTGCTCACCAGGATATTTCGGCTCGTATTTTTAGGTTTCTCACCCGCAATAAGATCATCAACAACGTTGGCGCTCAGCACGTTCTTGTCAGCCGAAATAACCCATCCGCGCTTCTCCTTGTACAGGCGAAGAATTTCGGGGTGCAACACCTTTTCCGGGTCCGTGACCTTAGAAAGGGGCTCCGTATCGCCCGTGTGGTAGAAGTAATTCATCGACGCGAAGTAGTACGCCAAGAATGCGTACAAGCCGGCGCGGTCGTAGTTGTCCATTCCGGGCTGCTGAATAGGGTACGGCACGTTCTGCGCCGCCTGCGCCTCGGTAGCAGGGATGAAGCGGCCCTTACGCTCAAACGCCGTATAAACCAGCGGCCCGGAGGAAGGCCCCAGGGCACGGAGCTCATCGTACTTCTCCGTTGGTTCCAGACGCACAAATTCCTGGTCGCGCTTCTTATCGGCCTGGGACTCCGAACCCGTCCCGTTGAGCAGTTTAGTACCCCAACCAAAAGCCACCGCAACGAGGGCAGCACCAGCGAACACGCCAGCTCGTATAAACTTGGCGCGAGTAATCACAGACCTCATGTACGCTCGTTGCTCGTTATATCCTGGTCGGTTATATCCGGGTCCGCCAAAGTTATTCGTCATGCTTCTCTCCCCTCCCCTAGCTCAGGCTATTCTCTGAGATGAATTGGACGGGCCTCCACTCATTCGTGAATTGTGTGCGTAGAGTCCCGTGTATTGCGCCGTCACGGATGAGGCCGCGCGTATCAAAATCAGTGATGGGGTACACCTGGTTCGTGTCTTTGCGGTACACCCGAACTTCGGGAAGGATATCGAACCGCACGTTCCATTCCACAATTTTTAGCGTCTCGTCGATGAGGCGCGGCTGCCCCTCCAGCAGGTTCATGGTCAGAATCTGGGGGTTAGGGGTAATGACCCAGCCTTTACCTTCTTCGTAGAGGTCCTGAATGGCGGGGAAGAACATTTCTTCGCTGATATTGTCAATCTTCAGAACTGCCGGTTCCGAGGCGAGAATCATGTAGTTTTGGCAGGCGTAGTAGTAGCCCAGGTAGGGGCGCAGGTTCCTCGCCGCATAGTGCCTCGGCCTGTACCTCACGCCCGGGGCGGGCGCCGAGTAGGCGGGGTGGTCCCGGTTTGCGGGTGTGTAGGGTCCAATCACGCCATCGGCAACGTACGGGTATGTTCCCGTGTAGTCTTTTTCGTCAAAGAGCGCTTGAGTGTCTATGGGCATTCTTTCCCTCCCTGGATTCCATGTTCATGAGCTACTGAGTACACGAGCTGCTGAGTTTGCGAGCTGCCGAGGTGGTTCTGGGCTACTCGCGGGTAGCTGGGCTCCACGGCTGAGCGTCTTCGCCCGCCTGTATTTGCTTGTCGGTAGAGGTGCGTGCGCTCCCCCGCAACCGTCTTGAGATTGCAGGTTTGGAATTCTCTACATTTCCAGTCTAGTAAAGCCGCTCCTCAGCCTCCCCGATACAGGCGGCGAATCCAGGGAATCCACAGCATATAGCCAGGAAACAGCCCCGCCCCCTGCCCGCGCAGGACTATCCGGGCATGAGCGGGCATGCAGAAACCCCCGCCGGAACGGTACCGAAGTACCGCCCCGACGGGGGTTCCCTACACTAAAACCGTGTACTAAATCTGTGCACCCAGATTAGGCGCCCAGTGCCTCCAGGCCGGGCAGGGTCTTACCCTCAATGTACTCGAGGGAAGCGCCACCACCGGTGGAGATGTGGCCGAACTGCTCATCCTTGAAGCCCAGGTTACGGACTGCAGAAGCGGAGTCGCCACCACCAATGATGGAGAATGCGTCAGAGTCGACGATAGCCTGTGCCACCGCGCGGGTACCCTCAGCGAAGGGAGCAATCTCGAACACGCCAACGGGGCCGTTCCAGAAGATGGTCTTTGCGCCCTTGATCTTCTCAGCGAAAATCTCAGCGGTCTTGGGGCCAATGTCCAGACCCTCAGCCTCTGCGCCCAGCTTGCCGCCGGTCAGGTCCTCAATCGGGCGAATCTCGGTGTTAGCGTCAGCGGAGAATGCGTCAGCCCAGACAACATCCACTGCGGTGATGATCTCGGTGCCCTTCTCGGGAGCTTCCTTCAGGTAACGCAGAACGTTGTCGACCTGGTCCTTCTCCAGCAGCGACTGGCCAACCTCGTAGCCCTGTGCGTATGCGAAGGTGTAGCCCATGCCGCCACCAATGAGGATGGTGTCAGCCTTACCGATCAGGTTGTCAATCACGGCGAGCTTGTCGGAAACCTTAGCGCCACCCATGACCACAACGAAGGGACGCTCGGGGTCGTTCAGGGTCTTAGCCAGAACGTCAACTTCCTTCTTCACCAGGTCACCCAGGTATGCGGGCAGACGCTTAGCAACGTCGTAGACGGAAGCGTGCTTGCGGTGAACCGCGCCGAATGCGTCGTTCACGTATGCGCCGTTCTCGCCGGTCAGTGCGACCAGCTCGTCAGCGAATTCGCCGCGCTCTGCGTCGTCCTTGGAGGTCTCGCGTGCGTCGTAGCGGACGTTCTCAACAACCAGAACTTCGCCGTCAGCCAGGGCTGCTGCCTTAGCCTTTGCGTCCTCGCCTACCAGGTCGGTTGCAACCTTCACGGGCACGGACGCCAGCTCAGCCAGGCGTGCAGCTGCCGGTGCGATGGAGTACTGGGGGTCAACCTTGCCCTTGGGGCGGCCCAGGTGTGCGGTCACGATAACGCGTGCGCCAGCCTTGGCAAGCTTCTCAATGACGGGCAGGGATGCGCGGACGCGGCCGTCGTCGGTGACAACGCCGTCCTTCAGGGGTACGTTCAGGTCGGAACGGACGAGAACGTGGCGGCCTGCGACGCCTTCTTCGAGCAGTTCGGACAGTGCCTTAGCCATAGGAATTCCTCCTGGATAGGTGGGTTTATATACCGTTTCCATCATACCGAACATTAGGGTGATTGACAGCCTAAAAAATAGCTTTTATATGGTGTTTTTCCGCAGAATATCGCGGATATTCGCACTCTCTATCAGCTATCTTCTTACGGTATTTTTGACCCAAAAAGGGCGACGGAAAACAGTATGTTTATACGTTTTTAGGGGTTTTATTCAAGGCCCTTACACATGGGTCTTGGTACAGCAAACCCCGACTCCCCCGCTTAATGCGGTGGTGCCGGGGTTCACTATGCGTTAGTTACGCGGGGTGACGCTTACACTCGGTGAGCGTCGTAAGCCTATTGGGGCTTAGAGGGATGCCACAACCTTGTTGGTGAACATCACGAGGCGTGCAACGTAGCCGTACTCGTTGTCGTACCAAGCGATAACCTTCACCTGGTCGCCGATGACCTTGGTCAGCGGTGCGTCGAAGACGGTGGAGATGGGCTCACCCTCGATGTCCTTGGACACGATGGGATCCTCGTTGTACTTGATGATGCCCTTCATGGGGCCCTCAGCTGCTGCCTTGACTGCTGCATTGACTTCCTCAACGGTGACCTCACGCTCAGCGGTGAAGGTCAGGTCGGTGATGGAGCCGGTGATGGTGGGAACGCGGACTGCGAAGCCGTCCAGCTTACCCTTCAGCTCGGGCAGAACCAGACCAACAGCTGCTGCTGCACCGGTGGAGGTGGGGACCATGTTCACAGCTGCTGCGCGTGCACGGCGCAGGTCGCGGTGGGGAGCATCCTGCAGACGCTGGTCAGCGGTGTATGCGTGGATGGTGGTCATCAGACCCTGCTTGATGCCGAATGCGTCGTTCAGGACCTTAGCCATCGGAGCGAGGCAGTTGGTGGTGCAGGATGCGTTGGAGACGATGTGGTGGTTAGCTGCATCGTACTGGTCGTCGTTCACGCCCATGACGAAGGTGCCGTCGATGTTCTTACCGGGAGCGGAGAGGATAACCTTCTTAGCGCCAGCCTCGATGTGTGCCTTTGCCTTGCTGCCTTCGGTGAAGAAACCGGTGGACTCGAGGACTACGTCAACGCCCAGGTCCTTCCAGGGGAGGTTCTGGGGGTCACGCTCAGCGAGGATCTTGATTTCCTTGCCGTCAACAACCAGCGCGCCTTCCTTGACCTCGACCTCTGCGTTGAAGCGACCCATGATGGAGTCGTACTTGAGCAGGTGTGCCAGGGTCTCAACATCGGTGAGGTCGTTGATTGCGACGATCTCGAAGCCGACGCCCTCGGTCTGAGCTGCGCGGAAGAAGGTGCGGCCGATGCGGCCGAAGCCGTTGATTGCTACGCGTACAGTCACTGGAGTATCTCCTTGTCAGTGCGTTGGTGGCGGTGTACAAATCCGATGCCTTGTGGGCTCTGGTTTAGTCGGATTCGTCCGTGCTCTATGTTGCCCGGTGCGTTCCGCCGTTGTTGGTAATAATCCTACCCTAGTTTGTGTGTGTTTTGGTGTGTTATATCGAGAAATTTTTGTGAGTTGCGCCATAAAAACCGGCAAAAACCCGTTGTTTTCTGTTGGTTTGCGTTGTGTTCATGCTTAGAAAATGTTGCGATACGGTCACGGCAACATAAACACACATGAAACGCACATTTACTAAAAACCGCGCCATATCAAGGCAAAATCTGAGGGTAAAAAATACCCTTTCATCTGCGAATGGGTTTCAATGGCGCCCCGTGCGCTCGCACGCAGTGCAAATTCTCACCCGAAAACAGATGACCCCAACGTAAGACACACCACAGCCTCAAAACGGGTTAAATACGCTCCCGGCACACAGTTTTCGTGTCGTGTTTCGTGTCGCCCGCGGCGCATCGCACGGGAACACCGCGCGGACACACAGCACGAGCACACAGCACAGGGTCAACACGGGCACACCAGAAAGGCGGCTAGTACACGATCCTAATAAACGACCAGCGCCACAGCACCCAGCCCCGAATGAGCCGACAGCACCGGCGGCAACGCACTCACCAAAAACTCCGGCGCCGAAGAAGCGGCAGCATCATGAACTAGGGAGCTCTCCCCCAGCATCTGCTGAACCTGCTCATACAGCTGCACCGCCTGCGCCGCATTGCCCACATGATGCACCGCAACCACCTCACCGCGCGGGGATGCGGCAAGTGAAGAACTAGAGGGGCCGGCGGCGGTAGAGCCCACTGAAGCCGAGGTGAGCGCCGCCGCATGCTGATGCTCACGGCAGGTCTGCACAATCACCTCCACCAGGCGCTCTAGGGCGCGCGCCGCAGTGCGGGGGCGCTCCACATACGCCAGCTTACCCTCGGTAATCGTGCCAATCGGCTTAATCTGGAACATCTGCCCCACCATCGCCAACGCCGGGGAAACACGACCACCGCGGCGCAACGCATCCAGGGTCGGGATATAAAAGTAGAGCGTAGACTGCTCGCAGACGGACTGAATGTAGCCCACCAGCTGCGCGGGACTCGGACATTCAACACTCGCGCCTGCGGATGCAGAGTTCAGCACCTCCAAGGCGCGCACCACCGCGTGACCGTAGGCGCCCGCAACCGTGCGGCTATCCACCACGCTCACACCCTCGGCACCCAGGCGGCTCAGGCGGGCACCGGTGCGTGCCGCCTCCACCGTACCCGAGAGCTCACCGGACAGGTGCACCGACACCACATGCGTAAAACCTCGCGACGCCAACTCGTCATACACATCAGCAAACACGCCCGGCGCGGGCCCGGAAGTGCTCACCGTCTGACCCATCACGTGTGCAAGCATAATCGCCTCATCCACCTCGGCGGCGGTCAAATCCTGCAGCTGACGATCCGGCTCACCGGGCGTGCGAATAGTCACCGGCATCGGAACCAGCACAAAATTACCGCGAGCGCTCAGGCGCTGCACGAGCTCCGGGTCGAGGGCGGCGGCGCTATCGGTTACCACGGCAATGCGGTTCTCTGCTTTGTTCTCTCGCTCCATATTCCGGCCCTTCTTCCGGTTCGTCAGTGCGTGATTCGATGACGAACCCTCTCCTAGCGTTCCCTGAACATTATGGCACTCATCACTACCGCAGTACAGCAAAGCCCCGCCGCACCTCCGGATTCGTTCCGTTGAACGAGCCGAAGCCGCAGCGGGGCTTGTACTTTATCTAAGAAACTTCCTTTATCTAAAAAGCTTAGATCACGATGTTCACGAGCTTAGGCGCACGCACAATCACCTTGCGGATCTCGGCGTCACCAATCGAACGCTGAACAGCGGCATCCGCCAGAGCCAGCTCCTGAAGCTCCTGCTCGGAAATATCCTTCGCAACCTCCAGGCGAGCCTTGACCTTGCCCTTAATCTGAACGATAGCAGTGACGGTGTCATCCACCAGCAGAGCCGGGTCAACCTCGGGGAAGCCCGCGGTCAGAACCGGGGTGTCGTGGCCGAGAGCGTGCCACATGTCCTCAGCGGTGTAGGGGGCGTACAGCGACAGCAGAATAGCGACAGTCTCAGCAGCCTTACGAACAGCCGGGTCAGCCGCACCAGCACCGGAGTCAATAGCCTTACGGGTAGCGTTCACAAGCTCCATGGTCTTAGCAACAACCACGTTGAACTTGCCGTTATCCAGCAGGCCCTGAACCTCGTGCACGGTGCGAGCAATCAGCTTCTGCAGCTCCAGGTCACCGGTGGTTGCGTCAACGCCGGGTTCGCTGGTGACGTCCTGAGCCACACGCCATGCGCGAGCCAGGAACTTCTGCGAACCGGACGGGGAAACATCCGCCCAGTCCACGTCATCCTCGGGCGGGGACGCGAAAATCATGGTGGTGCGGATAGCGTCCACACCGAACTTGTCGAGCTGCTCGCCCAGGTTCACGCCGTTACCCAGCGACTTGGACATCGCCTTACCGCCGTTGAGCACCTGACCCTGGTTCATGAGCGCCTTGAACGGCTCATCGTGCTTGATCAGGCCCAGGTCGCGAACAACCTTGGTGAAGAAGCGTGCGTACAGCAGGTGCAGAATAGCGTGCTCCACACCGCCAACGTACATGTCGACGGCACCCCACTCGCTCATAGCCTGCGGGTCGAAGGGGCCCTCATCGAAGTTCGGGGAAACGTAACGCAGGAAGTACCAGGAGGAATCCACGAAGGTGTCCATGGTGTCCGAGTCACGGCGAGCCTGCTTACCACACTCGGGGCAAGGCACAATCGCCCAGTCATCGGCAGCAGCAAGAGGCGACTGGCCCTTAGGAGCCAGCTGCTCACCGCGCAGGTTATCGGGCAGCAGCACCGGCAGCTGATCCTCAGGAACCAGAACCTCGCCACAATCCTCACAGTGAATCACGGGGATGGGGGTGCCCCAGAAACGCTGGCGGGACAGCAGCCAGTCACGCAGACGGTAAATGACCTTGCCCTCACCGGTGCCGGCGGCCTCAACCAGCTCAATAGCCTTAGCGAGCGCCTCAGCCTTCGGCAGGCCGGTCAGCTCACCGGAGTTGATGAGCACGCCGTCACCAGCTGCGGCAACACCGCTGGTAGCCGGGTCCTCAGCACCCTCAACGTCCAGAACCTTCACGATGGGCAGGTCGAACTTCAGGGCGAACTCGAGGTCACGCTGGTCGTGCGCGGGCACAGCCATAATCGCGCCGGTACCGTAGTCAGCGAGCACGTAGTCAGAAGCCCAGACGGGCAGCTTCGCGCCGGTCAGCGGGTTAATCGCGTAGCGGCCGGTGAACACGCCGGTCTTCTCGCGGTCGGAAGACTGGCGGTCAATATCGCTCAGTGCCTTAATGTCTTCGCGGTACTGCTCCAGGGCAGCCTTGTGCTCGGGTGCCACGATCTGCTCGGCGAACGCCGCATCCGCAGCAACCACGATGAAGGTTGCACCGTACAGGGTGTCCGGGCGGGTGGTGAACACGGTGAAGGACTCTGCAGCCTGGTCCTCGGTCGCCTCAATCTCGAAGCGCACCTCAGCACCCTCGGAGCGGCCAATCCAGTTGCGCTGCATGAGCAGAACACGGTCGGGCCACTTGCCCTCCAGCTGCTCCATGTCGTCCAGCAGCTGCTGCGCGTAATCAGTGATCTTGAAGTACCACTGGTTTAGCGACTTCTTAGTCACGGTAGTACCGCAACGCTCACACGCACCGTTCACAACCTGCTCGTTCGCGAGCACGGTCTGGTCCTTGGGGCACCAGTTGACCATGGAGTCCTTGCGGTACGCCAGGCCCTTCTTGTAGAACTGCTCGAACAGCCACTGAGTCCACTTGTAGTACTCGGGGTCCGAGGTGTGCAGGCGGCGGCTCCAGTCAGCGGCAATAGCGTAACGCTTGAAGGACTCAGCCTGAGTCTCAATGTTCTTGTACGTCCACTCCTTGGGGTGAGTGTCGTTCTTAATGGCTGCGTTCTCAGCGGGCAGGCCGAAGGAGTCCCAGCCAATCGGGTGCAGAACATCGTAGCCGCACTGCTTGAAGTAGCGGGCGTTCATGTCACCAATTGCGAATGCCTCCGCGTGACCCATGTGAAGGTCACCGGAGGGGTACGGGAACATATCCAGCACATACTTGCGGCCCTTGGGGGCGTCACCGGTGGGCTGGAAAACCTTCGTTTCGTCCCAGTAGGGGCGCCACTTGGCTTCCATAGCGCGGAAGTCGTACGCATTTTCGTTGCGTTCGGTCTCTACCTGAGCAGACACAGCGATTCCTTAAATAAAGACAGGTTGATAAAAACTTAACCCTCCAAGTGTAACGCGAAACCTGCACCACACCAGAGTTGAGGCCGCACCGACTACCAAATGGACGGCACCACCCGCGCGATTACCCGCGCGATTATCGATGCGACAGTCAGGTTTCAGAGCCCTTTCAGGCTTCTCCCCTAGAATTAAGAACGGGACGTTGCCGCCCCAGTACCCAACCCGCGAAAGGTACCCATGACCTCCACCGTTACCCCGGACTCCCCCAACGCCTCAGTTCTTGAGGGTGTGCCCGGCCCGCTCATTCCCGGCACCCGCCACGACGCCCTCATCGGTGACGGCGCGCAGGCGGTCATGACCCGCTACTGGCAGTACGGCAAAGGCATGAACGACGGAGTCTTCCCCGAAGGCTCCTACCCCGTGCTGCTCGTACACGGCTTCCGCGGCGACCACCACGGCCTCGAAATCATCGCGAACTACCTGCTGAAGCTCATCCCGAACGTCAGCATCATCAGCCCCGACCTGCCCGGATTCGGCCGCTCCGCAGACCTGCCCGAAAGCACTCAGGGCAAAAACACTCGGGATGAAAATGCTCAGGGCGGAGACAACATCAACGCGTACGTGGCGTGGCTAAACGACTTTGTGAAGCACACTAACCCCGCCCGCGAGGATGCACAGCCCCTACCGCTGCACCTGGTCGGCCACTCCTTCGGTTCCATCGTCACCAGCGCCTTCGCCGCCGCACACCCGAACTCGCTCGCGCTCCTCTCGCTCATCAACCCGATTAGCGAGCCCGCCCTCGAAGGCAGCCAGCGCGTCGCCTCCCGCCTCGCCTCCCTCTACTACCGCGCCGGCGCGGCACTCCCCGAAAAAATCGGCTACCCGCTCCTGCGTTCGCAGCTGATTACCCGCGCCTCCAGCGAAGTCATGATGCGCACCAAAGACAAGGCAATGCGCCGCTTCATCAACGGCCAGCACGCCGCCTACTTCGGCTCCTTCGGCTCCCGCCGCGGAGTGCTCAGCGCCTACGAAGCGTCCATTACGCACACCGCCGCCGAATACGCCGCCGCAATCCGAGTGCCGGTGCAGATGCTCGTCGCCGAAGACGACGACCTGGGTACCCCCGAAACAGCTCGCGCCATGTACGCGACGCTGACCTCCCGCGACCTGCCTGATTCCCGCAATCTACCCGCGTCTTCGTCCGGCGCCCGCGAGCGCCTGGACATGATCCCTGAAGTCGGGCACCTCATCCACTACGAAACCCCTCGCCGCGCCGCGGAACTCATCGCCGATTTTGCCGCCGGCCACTCAGGGAACGAGAAGTAAGGAACCAACATGAAACTCATGGTTGACGCCCGATACACCCGTATCGGCTTCCACGACGGCATCAGCCGCTACACCGCCTCCCTGCTGGGCGCGCTCAAAACCCTCATCGACACCGGTGACGAAGCCGCCGCCGACCTCGACCTGACCATGATTATCAGCGATGAGCGTCAGCTGGACATGCTGCCCGACTTGCCGCACGTGAAAATCTGCTCGCCCACCGGCCCGCTCGAACCGACCGCCGCACTGCAGCTGAACAAGTACGCGCCGGACGTGGTGTTCTCCCCCATGCAGACCATCGGCTCCACCGGACGCAAATTCAAGCTGATCCTCACCCTGCACGACCTGATCTACTACTCGCACCCGACCCCGCCCGGGTTCCTGCCCGCACCGGTGCGCGTGGGCTGGAGGCTCTTCCACAAGACCTACACCCCGCAGCGCTTCCTGCTCAATCACGGCGACGCGGTCGTGACGGTTTCTGAGTCGACCGCCTCACTGATTCGTGAGCACGAGCTGACCACCAAGCCGCTGTTCGTGGTGCCCAACGCCCCGCAGCCCGGCAGCGTCGTATCCCGCCAGACCGCGCTGGAACGCGCCACCACCCGCGAAGAGCAGCCCGTCAAGCACCTGGTGTACATGGGTTCGTTCATGCCGTATAAGAACGTGGAAACCCTGCTGCTGGCGATGCGTTCCCTGCCGGATTACCGCCTGCACCTGCTGTCGAAGATGCCGCCGCAGCGTCTGGTGCAACTCACCGACGAGCGCCTCATCGGTGAGAACGTGGAGGTGCACAACGGCGTGAGCGACGAGGAGTACCAGCAGCTGCTCCGCCAGGCGCACGCCCTGGTGACTGCCTCCCGCGAGGAGGGTTACGGCCTGCCCGTGGTCGAGGCTCAGGCTGCCGGTTGCCCCGCGGTGATTAGTGACATCCCGATTTTCCGTGAGATCGCGCCGCACGCCGTGTTCGCGCCGGTTGACGGTGCCCCGGAGGCGCACGCCGCCGACTGGGTAAAGGCTATCCGTTCTCTGGAGGACACCGCCGTTCGCGAGCGCGTCATCATTGACGGCCTGTCGGATGTGCGCCGCTACTCCTGGCGCGACTCAGCACTCAAACTACTGAAGGTCGTGCGCGGGCTCTAGGGCGCAGGTTCTAATGCGCGGGCTCTAGGGCTTGCAAGGCTTACAGAACGCGGCACTAAATTACGGCGCTAGGCGCAGAAATGCCGCCGCACTCCCCCGAAACTCGGGAGGGTGCGGCGGCATTCTCGCTAGTCGTATTTTAATGATTGAAAAATTTTATTCAAACAAAAATCAAAGACTCCCATTCCGAAATCACTTAATATCAATTGACAATATAGTATCAACAGCCAAAAGAACTATAATATCAGTCAAGAAACATATTAACATACATATCACTAGCCAAAAGAACTTATCCCACACGACCCCGGCATTCTTGGGATTCTGGGATGAATCTCGAGTAGTTTCAGCAACCGTTCTAATCCACACAAATATTTTCAGAGTTAAATAATTAAATATTGCGACCAGCGGAAAAAATGCAAAAAATAGTTCCATTTTCATATTCCCAAAAAATACGGTGATGATTACAGCAACTATGCAAGAAATAACCTCAATTATCACATCTATTAAAGAATGAGTTTTTTTCTGCAGAATATCTGGATTCTCATATGCAGTTGATACTATATGTTGAACAGCTCTCCTCCTCATATAGATATGCTTTGATATATGCCGATCCGCAGACTTTACACCAAATTCACCGGCTGTAAAATAG
>NZ_JABZXW010000041.1 GCF_015265375.1 Rothia sp. (in: high G+C Gram-positive bacteria) | reverse complement strand
GTGCGCTGGCTACAAGGGCTAGGTCATCGAACATACCGGAACCCTGCTTTTCGAAAATGCAGGGCGCGACCGAGCTCAGATGCGAGAGATTTTCCTCGCACCACTGAAGGTCATCCGATACGAAAATAATCTTTGAAGGAGTAACGGTATCCTGAAGCTTCTTCAGCGCTTCCTCCACATATGTCACCGTATCAATTCCAAAAACCGCATTAATCTGAGGCACGGAATAGTAATCGCCACGGCGAATATTAATGACGAGAGAATTTTCATCCACTACATTCTGCATTCTTGCAAGGCGCTCGCTGAAAGCCTCTGAAGAAAGAAGATATTCGCGAATAAAATAGTGCAAATCCTCTTCGTTAATATCCGTCTCAATGTCAGCGGGGAAGTAGCCACTACGCCGCGTAAAGAAGCCGTATTCTGACGAGGGAACCGTAATAGAGGAAAGCTTCGGGAACTCCTCAGTCCATGCCTCCATACCGGGGTTGTAAAGCAAAGAGGCCTTGTCAGTACCTCGATGCCGCAGAGTAGCAGCACGAGCCCAGAGGTACAGCCAGTTACCGCCTCTGGAGATAGGAGAGGAGAGAAGAACGATCTTTTCGCCGCGACGCAAAAGGTTAATGTATTCAGCCAGATACTTGTGGCGAATAGAATCGTAAGTCGCCTTGATAACGCGTTTAAAAGCGGACTGCTGAACAGTATATTCGGCAACCCTTTCTGATTCATTGACAGCGTGGGTCTCAGAAGCCACGAGAAGGTCCCCTTCAGATGTGTAAGATAGCGAGTTGATAGTGGGTGAGTATTTATCTGCTACACAAGTTATCTGCTGCACAGTTAGTTGAAAAGTGCAGCTGAAAAAGTAGTGAAGTTGTATAATCCTAGGGACGATAAAGCTCCCTTTATGGTGGGGTCTATCTTCCCTCTCACTCAAGAAAGATTGTAATACATGACCTACTCTCCCCGCGTTTCTGCGGTTATTCCTTTCTACGGCGAGCCGGAACCGGTTCTCGCCATTATCGACACGCTGCGTGCCCAGCAGGGTATTGACCCCGCCGATATTGAAATCGTCGTCTCTGATGACGTTTCTCCCACCCCCTTCCCTGAGGTCGAGGGCGTGACCGTCGTGCGTCGTGCCGTCAACGGTGGTTTCGGTAAAGCGGTGAACTCCGGTGTCGCTGCCGCGACCGGTGAATGGGTTTTCATCCTCAACAGCGACCTGGAGCTGGATAACACTTTCGTCTCGCGCATGCTCGCAGCCGTGGAACGCCACGGCGAGGTACTGGCTAGCCCCCAGATTATTGGCCACGACGGCAAGCAACAGTGGGTCGCACGCAAGTTCCCCACCGCAGCGCATATTGCGTGGGAATGGTTCACCCCGCTGGCTCGTTTCAAGCCGACCAACTGGTGGCACCGCGGCGTCGGCCACGACGTCGAGGCATGCACCGGCACCTCCGACGCGAAGGTTGACTGGGTTATGGGCGCGTGCATGGTCGTTCCTCGCGCAACCTTCAACCGCATCGGCGGCATGGACGAACGTTTCTACATGAACAGCGAAGAGGTGGACTTCCAGTACCGCCTCTCGAACGCTGGCGTGGACCGCTACCTGATCCCCTCGGTGACTGTAACCCACGAGGGTGGCGGATCTTCGCCCTCCGAGCGTCGTGTGCAGTGGCTGACCACCGCCCGCTTCATTTATGCGGATAAGTGGGGTTGGGAGAAGAAGCTTGCTGCTGCTCTGCGCGCTACCAGCTACGCAAACTTTGCGGTGAACTCGGTGCGCGGCCTGCGCAATAAGGATGTGGACGCTCGTGGCTTCCTTGCCACCGAGCTGGAGCGTATTGCCAAGGCAGAGCGCCGCGAGAACTAGGCACGAAACGTGCGGAGTCTGCAAGAGTAATTCCGCAGGATTTCTAGCTCTCTTCGTAAGAAGGCGCATATAGAACGTAGGAGGCGACACAGTGCACTCGAGTGTGTCGTCTCCTGCTTTCGTTGTAAAATTTCAATAGGTATGTTTTGCCTCAAGTAGCAGGTGAAACTTTCCGTTCCTCTTCACTCCAACACATAGCACCGCACGGTTCTACCCTGCGGGTTCTTATAGCAAACGCCGACAGGATTCAATCCTCATATGACTCAGCCCAAACTTCTACTGCTCTCACCCGCATTCCACGGGTACTGGAAGGCAATTCAGGCATCCCTGGAAGTGCATGGATACGAAGTGCACACCCACATCTACGATGCCCCGGGTACTCTGCCCGAGCGCATCCTCAACAAGCTTGCCCACGAACTGCCCGAGAAGTACCGCCCCGAAAGCTTCGCGGCTCAGGCAACCCGTAAGGCTATTGACGCTTTCAACGAGTTCCGCCCCGATATTGTGCTGGTCATTAAGGGCGATATGCTCTCCCGCGAATGGTGGGACCTGCTGGAGACTTCCGGCGTTCGCTACGGCACCTGGCTGTACGACGAAATGCGCCGCATGAGCTACACCGAAGAGGACCTGCACCACCTGGGTGCGCTGGCAAGCTACAGCCCGCTGGATGCGCAGCACCTGCGCGAGCAGGGCTTCGAGGTGCTCGATATGCCTAACGCCTACGACACCCACTGCCCGGTTGTCCCTATGCGTGAGGACTCCATCAACTTTGTGGGCGCTAAGTACCCGAACCGTGAGGAGACCCTGCAGGCGCTGGTCGCAGCCGGTCTGCCGGTGCGTGCTTACGGCCGTGCTTGGTCGCGTCACCCTTACGACATTCTGCGCACTAAGCAGTTCAAGGACTCCGGTGTTCCGGCAGGTCGCGACATCGACCGCTCTGAGGCATACGGCATTATGGCGTCCTCCCCGGCAACGCTGAACATCCACAATAACCAGGACGGCTTCACCATGCGCACCTTTGAGGCTCCCGGCGTGGGTGCTCTGCAGGTGATTGACCGTGCCGATGTAGACCGCTACTACATTCCCGGCGAAGAGGTTCTGGTCTACGAGAGCATTGATGAGCTCATCGAGATTTGTACCCGTATTTTCCGTGAGCCTAGGTGGGCTCGTCAGATTCGTGAAGCCGGTCAGAAGCGTACTCTGGCTGAGCATACCTTCGATCAGCGTGTAAAGATTTTGGAGCAGCTATGGGCCTAAACCTTTCTAAGATTGTGACCAAGATGCCGAGCGTGCGTTGGCACATGGCAGACCTGCTAGGAAAGACCCTGTACTCGCGAGCGTTCGGTTCTTTCGGCTCGGGCACTGTTCTTGTCCGTCCCCTGCGTATGGTCGGTGTAGAGAACATCTACCTTGGTGACCAGATTGCAATCTACGAGGATGCGTGGATTGCTTCTGAAGCCGGAGGTATTCTGCGTATTGGTTCCGGTACCTACGTTGGTCACCGTAGCCATATTCACGCTCTGTCGAATGTGACTATTGGTAAGGACTGTGTCTTTGCCGATAACGTGATGGTGAATTCTGGTGAGCATCCTCTGGACTCTCTGCACGATGTGCAGCCCGGTGGTGACATCGTGATTGGTGATCGTGTTTTCCTGGGTCAGAATGTGTCTGTGCTCGGTGGCGTCACTATTGGAGACGGCGCGGTGATTGGTGCTGGAGCTGTGGTCACCCGCGACATTCCGGCTAACGCTGTGGCTGTGGGCATTCCGGCTACCGTTATTCGAGTCCGTTCTGGGGAGAAGCAGGATGCTTAAGTACCCTCTAGATTTGGATGCTTGGCAGGCATGGCAGAGGCGTCAGAAGAAGCTGAAGTGGGCTAAGTACAAGCTGAACACGCTTCTTGATTCTGCACGTTCTCGAACCGTTGTGGAGGAACCTGTACGGGGTCTTCTGTACACTCGCGGTACTAAGCCTCAGGTACTGATCGTTATGGATTCGTTCTCTCCGACGAACCGCAACGCAATCTTGGAACCTCTCAAGCATCTGGATGCTGTCGATGTTGCCCTGTGGGTTCCCGAGGACGCTAGCGAGTACCTGGACGGACAGTATGCGAGCGAGCGCTACTCTCGCAAGGACTGGTCCGAGCAGAAAATCTCCGGCGATGAGCTGATTAGCCTCCTGCCGGATGTTCGTATCGTTCTATCTGCCGCGCAGTTTCTTGGACGTGGTGCAGTAGCCTACGAGTTCTCTCGCGCGATTGGCGCTGAGTACTGGATGGTTCAGCACGGCCTGCTGGTGCCGCAGGCTCCGCCGTTGCCGGTCGGCTGCACCCTGCTGGCGTTCAGCAAAGCTGATGCAGAATTCTGGGCATCGGGTCGCCGAGACGTGACCACGCACGCGGTGGGTTCGCAGCTGCTCTACCTGGCAGCCCAGAAGGCCGCTGGCACCGAGGCACAGAAGCAGAACGACCTGGAGCCCATCTTCCTGGGCCAGATGCACGGTGCGGAGCTTCCGCGCGCATCCTTCGCCTACGCTTCGCACTCCTTCTTGAAGAAGTTCGGCGGCGTTTACCGCCCGCACCCGAGCGAGAAGGATAAGCTGTCGGTGCTGACCCACCAGCTGTGGGAGAAGGAAGGCATCCGCATTGACCGCTCCGGCACCCCGCTGAACGAGGTACCGAACCCGGTCGTGTCCATCTTCTCTACGGGTGTTCTGGAGGCGGCAATCCGCGGAATCCCGGCGTGGGTATACCACCCGGCACCGCCGGCATGGCTGGTGGAATTCTGGGACCGGTACGGCATGAACCAGTGGGGTCAGGAACCGACCCCCGCACCGATTCAGCCGGATAAGGAGCCCGCGCGTCGCATCGCCGAGCTCATGATTGAAACTTTGGAGGCATAATGCGTATTCTCTGCGTCATTCCCGTGCGCGGTGGCTCGAAGGGCATTCCGCGTAAGAACCTGCGTCCTATCGCGGGTAAGCCGCTGGTTGCATGGACCATCGAGCAGGCACTGGCTGCTAAGGAAGAAGTAGCCGGCGAGCACGAGTTGCGTGTTGTCGTCTCCACCGACGATGCTGAGCTGGCTGACATCGCCCGCGAGTACGGTGCCGAGGTGCCGTTCATTCGCCCGGCACACCTGGCTGAAGATACCACCGCAACCGAGCCGGTCATTGAGCACGCCATCGAGTTCTACACCGAAAACGGTTGGGAGCCCGAGGCTGTCATGCTGCTGCAGGCAACCAGCCCCGTGCGTCTGCCCGGCACCCTGGCTCGTGCGGTCCGCCAGTTCGCTGAGAACGGTAAGGACTCCATGGTCGGTGTGATTCCGATTGGTCCGTTCATCTGGACCTGGCACGCTGACGGTGAGCCGACCGCGGCATTCGAGATTATGCATCGCCCGCGCCGCCAGGAGCTGACCAAGGAAACCTTCCGCTACCGCGAGAACGGTTCGATGTACATCACCAAGACCCATGTGTACATGGACCATCACAACCGCCTGGCGGGCTACCCCGGCGGTACCATTGACTTGTTCATGCTGGACGAGGTCGAGGGCGTCGACATTGACGCGCCGATTGACTTCTCCGTGGCAGAGCACCAGCTCACTCAGATCCTGGCCGAAGGCAAGTAACCTTCACCAGCGGCAGTACCTCGTCTGCCGCGCCCGGCTTGACCGGCACTCAGGCATTCAACTAAACACTCAAACGAAAAGGTCAAAATCGTGATTATTGAACGCAATATTGCCCCCTACGTGGTCTTCGCTGAAGACCCGATTCTCAACGCTCTGCAGAAGATTTCTGCTAACGGCCAGCGCATCATCTTCCTGGTGAATGAGTCCGGTATTCTGCGCGGTTCGCTCTCTGACGGCGACTTCCGTCGTTGGCTGATTGCTAACCCGACCGCGTCCCTGGAGACCAGCGCTCTTGACGCTGCAAACACCAACCCGCAGACCGCACCGGCTGACGCTGACCCCGAGACCCTGCGCGCATACTTCGCCAAGGGCATCAACCACGTTCCGCTGACCGACGAGCGCGGTCACCTCGTGGCACTGGCAATGGACGAGCAGGACGTCCTGCGCATCGGTAAGCACACCATCAGCGAGGATTCCCCCTCCTTCATCATTGCTGAGATTGGTAACAACCACCAGGGTAGCGTTGACTTCGCTAAGGAACTGGTGGACCTGGCTGTTGAGTCCGGCGCGGACGCTGTGAAGTTCCAGCTGCGCGACATGGATGCCCTGTACCGCCAGCGCGGCGCAGCAACCGCAGGTGAGGACCTGGGCGTTCAGTACACCCTGGACCTGCTCTCTCGCTTCTCCCTGACCGTTGACCAGATGTACGAGGTCTTCGACCACGTCAAGCAGCACGACATGGACATCATGTGCACCCCCTGGGATGCACCCTCCGTTCAGGCACTGGTTGACTACGGCATCCAGGGTATGAAGATTGCTTCTGCTGACCTGACCAACCACGAGCTGCTGCGCGACGTGGCTTCCCGCGGCCTGCCCATGCTGGTTTCCACCGGTATGAGCCGCGAAGAGGAAATCCGCGAGTCCGTTGCTCTGCTGCGTAACGCTGGCGCATCCTACGCTCTGCTGCAGTGCCAGTCCGCATACCCGGCACCCTTCAAGGACGTCAACCTTGCGTACATGGACCGCCTGGCTGAAATCGGTCAGTGCCTGGTCGGCTACTCCGGCCACGAGCGTGGCTACCACGTGCCGATTGCTGCTGTTGCTCGCGGCGCGAAGATTATCGAGAAGCACTTCACCACCGACAAGACCCTCGAGGGTAACGACCACACCGTCTCCCTGCTGCCCGAGGAATTCAAGGCAATGGTTCAGCAGATCCGTGAGGTTGAGACCGCTATTGGTTCTGCTGCTCCTCGCGAGGTGTCCACCGGTGAGCTGATGAACCGCGTGAACCTGGCAAAGTCCCTGGTTGCTACCCGCCACATCGCTAAGGGCGAGGTCGTGACCGAGGCTGATGTTGCTGTGAAGTCCCCCGGCCGCGGTCTGCAGCCGAACTACCTGCCGCAGCTGCTGGGCCGCACCATGCAGCGCGACGTTGAAGAAGGCTCGTTCTTCTTCGAGGGTGACCTGAAGGACGACCTGGTGACCCGCCGCGACTTCAAGTTCGACCGCCCCTGGGGTCTGCCGGTTCGTTACCACGACTACAAGCCGCTGATTGAAGAGGCTAAGCCGGACTTCCTGGAGTTCCACTTCTCCTACAAGGACCTCGAGATTAACATCGACGACGTCTTTGACTCCAAGCTGGACATGGGCTTCACCACCCACCTGCCCGACCTGTTCGCAGGTGACTTCCTGGTGGACCTCGCGTCCAAGGATCCTGAGGTGTGGGAGCGCTCCATCGCTGAGGTCCAGCGCACTATCGACATCACCCGTGACCTGACCCGCTACTTCACCGTAGACGAGGACCCGGTCATGGTTGTGACCATGGGTGGCTTCACCAAGGACAAGCACATCCCCGCATCCGCACGTGCTGAGAAGTACGAGCGTATCGGTGAGGCTCTGAAGCGTCTGGACGCATCCGGCGTTCGCCTGGCCGCTCAGACTCTGCCCCCGTACCCCTGGCTGATGGGTGGTCAGCAGTACCACAACCTGTTCCTGGATCCGAAGGACACCGCAGAGTTCTCGCGTGCATTCGATACCGCACTCTGCCTGGACATCTCCCACACCATGCTTGCTTGCAACTTCCTGAACATTCCGCTGTCGGAGGCTGTTGAGCAGCTGGCACCGCTGTCCATTCACCTGCACCTGGTGGACGGCACCGGCGTTGACGGTGAGGGCGTTCAGGTTGGCGAAGGCGATGTCGACTGGGCATCCCTTGGCAAGCAGCTGCGTGAGCTGGCACCGAAGGCATCCTTCATTCCCGAAATCTGGCAGGGCCACATCAACAACGGTGAGGGCTTCTTCACCGCACTGGACCGCCTCGAGAAGTGGCTGTAGGATCAGCGTCTATGACCAAGTCTCAGACCGTAAAAGCTCGGGAGGATGATGTTCTAGATCAGGACTTCATCACTCCCGGGCGTTTCCGGGAGCTGGACGGGTTCCGTGGCCTGGCTGCTATTACCGTGGTGATTTATCACCTGGGTGTTCCCGCTACGGAGAACTATCCGCGGACTGCTCCTTCGCCCTATGACATCGCCCTGGGTGAGTTGGGTGTTCAGCTCTTCTTCATCATTTCTGGTTTTGTAATCCTGCTCAGCGCTATCAAGAGCGGGTCGGCACTGAAGTTCGCGATTTCGCGTTTTTCTCGTATCTACCCGACCTATTGGTTTGCGCTGGCGGTATCGGCTCTGGTGTATTTCATCTACGGAAACCCCGGACGCCATATTACGATTCCGCAGACCCTGATCAACACGACGATGCTGCAACGCTTCCTGCGTGTGGATAACGTGGATCAGGTGTACTGGACGCTGGCAGTGGAACTGCAGTTCTACGTGATGGTCGCCCTGTACCTGATTCTCCGACGGGGAACGATTTACCGTAGAGAGCTGACTACGATTCTGCTTACCTGGTCGGTTATCGGTACGGTCCTGTGTTTGCTGTTCCACCCGGAGGCTTCTCTCGGTGGAGCGCCGAAGATGATTGTGTGGGCTGCGGTTGCGGAACACTCTTCACTCTTTAGTTTGGGTATGGTGTTCTTCATGTACAGCCATGATCGAAAGTTCACCTGGCACATTCCGTACTTCGCGATTCTCGCTTCCCTCAATGCGGCGCTGATGCATGATCTTGCTCATGGAATCGGCGTGGCACTGATTAGTCTGGTGTTCTTCATCGTTGTATACCTGAAGAACGTTCCGGTACTTTCGACGGGTCCGCTGAATTTCTTGGGACGTATTTCTTACCCCCTATACTTGGGCCACGCTATGGTCGGCTATATGCTGGTGGATTTGTTCTACCCTGTGGCTGGTCCCTGGGGGGCACGTATTATTGCATTGGTTTTGGTGATTTGCTTCGCCTACCTGGTGCATATTTCCATTGAAACTAAGGTTTCTGCATCCTTCCGTTCTTTCCTCACTCGAAAGTTGACTAAGGCATGACCTCTACACCAACGGCTCTATGGGTCGTTCCGGTTCCCGATTTTGGTGGAGTAGCTCGGCACGTTGTCGATATGGCACGTGCCGGGCTCCCCGGCTTTAACCTGGTGGTTCTCGCACCCGAAGGTAAGCTTACGAGCCGCCTTGAGGAACTGGGCGTCACCGTCATCAAGGCTGACTTCGGCCCTGACTACGGTTTCAAGACGTCCTTTGCTTCTTTGCAGAAGGCTATTGAGCAGCTTCGTCCGGATATTGTGCACAGCCACCTGGCGTATGCGGACGTTGTAGCGACCGCTGTGGTCAACGCGCTACGCATCCGTAGCGTCATCAAGCGTGGCACTTGCGTGCCGAAGCTTCTGACCACGGAGCACGGTATTGCCGGTAACGATTCGGTGTACCACGGTAGCTCCTGGCGTTCTAAGCTCATGGAGACCGTGCACCGTGTGCGCCTGTGGGGTACCAATCAGGCGATTGCTGTTTCTCGTTCTACCGCTGATCAGATGCGCGCCAAGTGGGGCGCTCGTGGCGTGGAGCTGGTGTATAACGGTGTGGATATCCCCGAGGTACATGCAGCTGTTGAGCAGCAGCGTATTCCCTCTGAGGGGGGTCCGCGTATTCTCTCGCTGTCTCGTCTGTCCCCTGAGAAGGGCATCGACGTGCTGTTGGATGCTTTTGCGCAGCTTCGTGCTGAGTACCCGAAGGCTCATCTTGAGATTGCGGGATCTGGCGATTTGGCATCCGAGTTGCAGGCTCAGGCTCAGCGTCTGAACCTGGGCGATTCGGTGACCTTCAGCGGCTTCGTTAACCCGATTGAGGCTATGGGCCGTAGCGACATGATTGTTCAGCTGTCGGTGTGGGAGAACTGCTCCTACACTCTGCTGGATGCTAAGGCAGCCGGCTTGAAGACCGTAGCTACCGCTGTGGGCGGCAACCCGGAGATTCTGGGTGCTGATGAGCTGGTGGACCGCCAGAGTGCAACCCTGACTCAGGATGTTCTGCAGGCTATGCGCGCGCAGTTGCAGAAGGGTGAATCGGTGCCTTTTACCTGGATCTCAAACGCGCAGATGGCTGCTCAGACGGTTGATATTTACACTCGCACATTGGAGAAGAAATGACCGTGTCTTTCTCACAAAGTACAGAGGCCGCGGCTTCTCAGCAAGACAAAAATCCTAAGTCCCTCCACGCATATCGCATTGGGCAGGCGACCGCGGGTGAAGTAAAGCACCTTGTCAGTAGCGTCTCACAGCTGTCAATGCTTGATTTTTGGGCTGGTTTTGGCCTGATCTTCATCGGTATTCCTACGCCCCTTGTGACTATGCCTGTGGGTACAGTTGTCGTGTTGTTGCTTGTCTTGTACAAGCTGACAAAACCTGCCACCTTGGAGACAAGGTATAATTCCTTGTTCTTCTCGATTATCTTGTTTGCTGTTGGCTGGGCTTTGTTCGAAAGTCTAGCTTTTAACGGTATTTCTGTTGACGAATCGATTCGCCGCGCAATCCGTATGGCTGTGGTCCTTCTTCTGGCGTTGCAGATTGCACAAAAGAGGATTGACGTTCGTTCCCTCATCTTTGGTGTGGCTGCGGGTCTTGTTTTTAACCTTATTGGATTTTACGCAGGTGTTGCGCCCGATAACTATGGCGGTACGCTGACTGGCTGGTTGAATGATAAGAACCAGTCTGGCCTGTATTACGCAATTTTTGGCTTTCTTTTCGTCGCTATGGTCCGCAAGACAAGTCACCGTATCGTTGCTATTGCTATTACCTCCGGCATGCTGTGGCTGACTGGTTCCCGTACTTCTCTGGCTGCATATGCTTTTGCCGTCCTGTGGTTGTACTTTTCTCATCGCCTGAATTTATTCGGTAAAGCAGTTCTTGCGTGGTTGTTTTACCTAGGTGTGAACTACCTGGAAGACAATTTCGCGCATGCTGGTGCCTTTGCGGACCGACTTGGTAGTGACCTTTTGCGCGAACGAATCGATGAGACCATGTACCGCATGATTGATGTGGTTCCTTGGTATGGTGGCGGTCTGGGTACCGCTCAGGTGCCGCTTCAGAATCGTTACTTCTATTTCCACAATTCATATATGACGCTGGTCCAGGAGGCTGGATGGCTCTATATGATTGTGGTTGTAGCCTTGATGATTTCTGCCGCATTCATCTGGAAGCAGCCGCGTGCTCAGCGCATTGTTATCGCCGAAGCCGCAATGGTGATTATTATTATTACCTCTCAGCGCCTTGGTGAGGTGATTCTGACTGTGCCGTGGGCTATCGTGGTGGGTCTTGCATTGCTGTACCTGAACCCGGACAAGGATCTAGACGCTTCGGACAGCGGACATCATGAACCTATTTCAGATGCTACGCAGAAGGTTCAGGGCAACGCTGAGAAACCTGCACAGCAGAAGGGCCAGCTCATCGAGAAGGAAGCTCCTGCCGCTGTAGCCCAGCAAGAAATTCCTAAGAAGTCACCTACTTCTAAATCGTTTGACGTCAGTTCTATCCGTCAGCGGGCGAGGAAAGCATAACGATGAAAGAGCTTTATATAGCTACCAATAATGGCGATATTGGCGGCGGCGAGGTCATGCTCCTGAACATTGCCCGCGCAGCCCGTAGCCTTGGCTACAAGGTCACTATTGTGGGTCCTTCCGAGCCGAAGCAGCTTGTAGAAGCTGCTGCGGATGAGGGGTTCCCCCGCATTGTCTTGCCGGCTAAGAACCGCGCACAGTACATGGTGGCTCTGCGTAGCTGGCACGCTCGCCATAAGGACGTTCTGTTGTGGTGCAATGGTCTGGTTCCCGCAGCGGCAACGGGCGGCCGTAAGAACCGCATCGTGCACCTGCACCAGCTGCCTACCGGTGTGAACGCGAAGCTCGTACCCTTTGCCCGCCATAAGGCGTCTGTCACCCTGGTGCCTAGCCGCTATGTGGCTCGTGCCTGCCCCGGTAGCGAGCTGTTCGCGAACTGGGTCAGTGGCGTATCCACCGAGCTGGATCACCGTGTGGGGGAGCGCCGACTTCGCGTCGGTTACCTGGGGCGTTTGACTCCGTCTAAGGGCATCGCGACCCTGTGCCAGGCGATGAGTTCCTTGAACTCTAACGGTATTGAATACGACCTGGTGATTGGTGGCGAGCCTGTCTTCGCATCTGATGAAGAACGTGCTGAGGTTGAGGACGCCCTAGCCCGTGTTGCTACGTTCAGCACGCGTTTGGGCTGGACTACCCCAGACCGTCTTTTCGGTGACATTGACATGCTTGTTGTACCTTCGATTGCCCCTGAGTCCTTTGGCTTGGTGGTCGCTGAAGCGATGAGCGCGCGCGTCCCTGTGGTGGTCAGTGATGCTGGTGCTCTGTCGGAGGTGCTGGGCGGCGCGTCGTACCCGTACGTTGTGCCTGCTGATCAGCCGGTAGCTCTTGCGCAGGCCATTAAGAGCCTGGGTACTGAGCTTCGAGAAGATACGGATGCCCTGGCGGAGCGAACCTCCGAGCTGTTCTGGCGTTGGCAGGAGAATTACTCGCCTGAAGCAGGCAAGGTCCGTGTTGGTGAGATTCTGGAGCGTTTTATCCGCTAAGGTGCCTCTAAACGTATAGGCCATTCCCAACGGATATCCTCTCACTCAAACCCCGAAGGAAAATTATGACGACTACTCACCGCTACAAGGCTGCGGTTATCATTCCGTCTCGCGGTGGTGCAGATATTCTGCACTACCCGCTGGATGCGCTTGCCGCCCAGACCGAGAAGGACTTCCAAGTTATCGTGGTCCTCGACGGCGATATCGATAACAGTGAAGCTGTGCTTGACCGCTACATTGCCGAAGGCAAGCTGAACCTGACCAAGATCGTTTTCGAGGAGAACCGTGGCCGCGTGGCTGCGCTGAACGCTGGCCACCGTGCGGCTGATGCGGATGTCCTCATCCGTTGCGATGACGATCTTGAGCCGGCATCCGACTACGTCGAGGCGCAGATCCGCCTGCACCGTGATTATGACGGTGTGATTGGTACCTTGAAGAACGTGTACCCGGACACTCCCTACTCTCGTGTGTACGGTAACTTCCGCGATGCTCGATTCAAAGAGGGCGCCCTCAGTGTAGCTGAAGAAGGCCGTTGGCTGTACTGGAACGGTAACTCTTCTATCTCTGCGGAGTACTTTGAGCGTACTGGCGGCTACGACCCCGCGTACCGTCTCTACGGCTGGGAAGACGTAGACATGGGCAAGATGGTTCATGACGCTGGTGGCCGCATCATCATCTCTGATGAGGTTGAGGTCAAGCACTACGCCGAGGCTACCACCACTGCTGTGCGTGCCCTGCGTGCCCTGCACTCGGGTTCTGCCCGCACTATCTTCGTGCGTAAGCATGGTGAAGAAGCACACCCCGCCCCGAATCCGACGGGTCCGTGGGGTTTGCTGGTCAAGACCCTCGCTCGTTTCACCACGGAGAAGACCATTAAGGCTCTGGGCGATGCGAGCGATAAGATTCTGCTGAAGCTGCCCGCTAAGGCCGCTGAGAAGCTTGTGGCACTGCAGGTTGAGGCTGCATCTTACGCCGGTATTCACTACCCTGAGCGTGCTCAGAAAGTCTTTTAGGAGGAAAAGAAAATGTCACTCACTCAGCTCTTGACCTCCGCTCCGTTTACCGGGCCGAAGAACCCTGACGCGGTGCTCGCGGATATCCCGAAGAGCCTCAAGAAGCTTGCCCATCTGGCGCGCCGTTACGTGCCGCTGGTCAAGCCTGAGGCTACTGAAGAGATAGCAATTGCCCACGACTACCTGACTCAGCGTGGCGGTGCGGAGCGTGTTGTGCTGGCAATGCATCGTGCATTCCCTGACGCACCGATTTACACGACTTTGTACGACCCGGAGGGCACCTTCCCGGAGTTCAAAGATGCGAAAATCATCACCAGCCCGCTGAACAAGATTGGTTACCTACGTCGTAACCACCGCATGGCTCTGCCAATTCTGCCGATTGCTTCTTCTTTCCTGAAGGTACCGGCTGAGCGCGCTGTGGTATCGACGACCGGTTGGGCGCACGGCTTCAACTTCGCCGGCCGCAAGTTCATTTACTGCCATTCGCCGGCGCGATGGCTGTACTTGAGCGATCAGTACCTGGGCGAGAAGAGCACCGGTCCCGTGCCGCTGTTGCTGAAGACCTTGCGTCCTGCACTGATGCTGTGGGATCACTGGGCTGCTCACCGCTCGGCTGTGTATGTGGCGAATGCGAGCGTCATTAAGAAGCGTATTGAGAATGTCTACGGTAAGAAGGACGTTCCGATTTTCTTCCCGCCGCACTCGGTAGACACCACCGCACCGGTTGAGCCTATCCCAGGCCTGGAAGAGTTCACCGAATCGGACGATTATTTCCTGATCGTTTCTCGCCTGCTGCCCTACAAGAATGTTGATAAGGCTGTTGAAGCCTGCAATGAGTTGGGTAAGAAGCTGCTGGTGGTTGGTCGCGGCCCGGAAAAGGAACGCCTTGAAGCGCTTGCAGGCCCCACTGTTCGTATCGTTTCTGGCATTTCGGACGCCCAGCTGCGTTACGCGTACCGGCACTGTCTGGCTCTGCTGGCTATCTCCTATGAAGACTTCGGTATTACTCCGTTGGAGGCTGGCGCCAGCGGTAAGGCTGTGATTGCGTACCGTGCGGGCGGCTTCCTGGACACCATCCAGGAGGGCAAGACCGGCATGTTCATCAACCAGCCGACCGTGGAGCAGCTGGTGGAAGCTCTCAAGGCTTTCAACCCGACTGACTGGGACGCTGACTATATCCGCGAGCACGTTGACGGTTTCTCGGAGGCTCGTTTCATTAGCCGTCTAAAGACGTACGTGCAGGCTCTGCCCGAAGACTAAAAAGAGCTAGGCTGCTCATAGAAGAAGGCGGGGCGGTAGAAACTTTATAGTTTCTACCGCCCCGCCTTCTTTGTGTCTTCTGGGAGGCCTAGCGGGCTTCTAGGAGCCCCTTGGCTAGCAGCTCGGGGATAAACCCCTCGATCTGCGGTCCCATGGTCTCTACGGGCTGTTCATACATTTCGCAGAGCAAATCGATAGCTTCCTGTAGAGACATTGGGTCCTCAAAGATACTCCAAATAATGGAGGCAGAATCCTGAAGAACAGACAGCTCACCATTGGCAAGATTTGCAAGATACGTTGCTGTGGGGGAGTACTTAGCGAACTCTTCAGAATGAACGTACGCGATGTTCTCGGGGATACCGTAGACGGTCTGGCGGGAATCTACCGGGTTGCTCATTTTTTCACCTTGATTCCGAAACGTTCAAAGAACTTGGCACGAATTTCAGCCTTGGTGGGGGTACGTCCCAGCTGCATCGCCAAGTGGTCCTTATTCACGAAGAAAATATTTTTGAGGGTGCGTAGCTTATCGTGCAGGGTGGTCGCCGCCTGCAGGCGCCCAACCCACTGAATATAGTGGGGGACGTCCTGAGAGACAGACAGCCACAGCAGGTAGTCGCGGTCGTCACGGTACTGCTCCAAGCCGCCCATAGCCGCGCTATACGCCAGGGATGAGTCAAGCTCCTCCGCACGGGCGCGCAGGCGCTGCCAATCGCTGTAGGAGAGCAGAGAGACCAGATAGTTAATATCTGCGCTGTAACGCGATGCCGCGCGGGCGCGGTGAAGCACCACGAGAAGACGCGCATCCAAATCGCTGGGGACGACGCAGGGACGGTGCGCGATCATGCGAGTCTTGCGCGCCGCCCAGACGCGGTCAAAAGCCTTCTCGTAGTCGCCGTGGCGTCCCAGACCGGGGAAGAAACGATGAATGTCGGTCAGACCCCATGAAGCGTGGTAGAGCGTCATCGCGTGTTCGAACACGGAGCCTGTTTCGAAGTGGGCTTGGATACGCCATCCATCTGCCAGAAGGATCTCTACAAAGCGGTCCACGTGAGAGGGACGGACAAGCAGATCAGCGTCGGAGCTGTACCTGCCCTTGCGGTAAATTTCCTGGGAGAAAGCGTAGCCTTTGACATGCATAATATCGATGGAGTGCATGTCGGCAATTCGCTGGAAGTAGGCGTGCGCAAGCCGAATCCGTGCCGCAAGAGGAGTGGTCTGCGGCTCCGGCGTATTGGGTGAGTGAGTGGTCACAATAGCCTTTCGGTGCACATGTATACCAGATAAGTATAAGGCGGGACGGGCAGAAAAACTGCCCATCCCGCCCTAAGTCGCTCCCTATGTTTTAGGGCGCTTATTACGTTATTACTTCTTGGTCGAGGACTTCTTTGACGACTTCTTGTCGCCTTCCTTGCCGTAACCGTAGTAGGTTGCATAGCCAACGTAGGCACTTGCGTAACCGAAGCCGTAGTAGGAGTTACCCAGACCCTTACGGGGAGCACGGTTCAGAACCATACCGAGGAGGTTAGCGTTGACCTTCTTCAGGATGTTGGAAGCTTCAGTCATCTGTTCACGGTGGCTTCGGCCGATAGAACCAACGAGAATCACGCCATCCACGGAGTGGGAGAGCAACGAAGCGTCGGTCACGGGCAGCAGCGGCGGAACGTCGACGACCACGATGAACTCTTCGGAGAGTTCGTTAATCAGCTGGCGCATCTTATCCGAGCCCAGAAGTTCGGAGGGGTTCGGGGGGATACGGCCTGCAGGCAGGACGAAGAGGTTCGACTCACCAAGCTGGTGCACAGCGTTAGCAATCTCAACCTGGCCAGCCAGAACCTGGGTCAGGCCAACCTTAGCGTCCAGCTTCAGCTTCTTAGCCACAGTCGGGCGGCGGAGGTCGGCGTCAATGAGGATGACGGGTGAACCCGCATCAGCCATTGCGCGAGCCAGCGACAGCGACACGGTCGACTTACCTTCACCGGGCACCGCGGAGGTGACGATGAACGAACGCGGGGGAGTGTCAACGTTCACGAAGCGCAGGTTGGTGCGCAACTGACGAATGGATTCCTGAGCGATGTGGTCGTCGGTGTCGCCCTTAACGATGTTGTCTTCGTTCAGGTCGTCACTGACGGGCAGAACACCGAGGACGCTTGCGCCGGTTGCCTTGGTAGCGTCGTCACGGGTACGGATGCGCTGATCCAGTGCACGGCGCAGGAAGATTGCCGCGTAGACCAGAACCAAACCGGTGCCAGCACCGATGAGCACGTTCTGCTGGTAGTTCGGAGCTACCAGCGGCGGGTTCACGCTCGCGTTATTCAGCGGAATCACGCGAACGGTGTTGCCACCGGTCGGGGTTGCGCCGGTGTTTTCGCCGTTCACCAGAGCCTGAGCGTTACCGGGGTTCTGCTCAATTTCCTTGATGTAGTCGGCAGTAGCCTGCAATGCACCGTTAGCAAGCAACTGTGCATTCTTCGGGGAAGAAGCCTTAGCGCTCACGGTAATCAGTGCAGCGTTTTCACCTGCAGTTGCGGTGAGGCTACCGCGAATTTGACCGGTGGTCATCGATAATTCGGGGTTGTTCTGCTTAATCTTCTGTGCCACGGCCTCAGAGGAGACGATAGCTGCATAGGAGCGAGCGCGCTCCTTAGCGGCTGTAGAGCCAGAGAGAACATCCACCGTACCGGATTCGCCCACGGTCACGTAGCCCGAGGAGGACGCGGCGTAGACCTTCGGCTGCAGTGATGCATAGCCGAAGCCCGCTGCGGCACCGACAACGATGCCAATAATCAGCAGCCAGAGGTTAGCCCTCGTGGTGCGGAAAAATTCCAAAATGGTCATGGTAGTGAGAATACTCCAGAAAGTTTGAGTTAGTGTACCTGCAACGTGGAGTGTTGTTGCAGGCGGTGAAGGGATACGAAAATCCCCTGGTGTTTATTAGCGGAGCAATCCGAGCAGGTAGCTACCGTAACCGCTCTTAACAAGCGGGGTAGCGATGTCGCGCAACTGCTCATCGGAGAGCCAACCATGGCGCCACGCAATTTCCTCCGGGCAACCAACTGACAGACCCTGACGGCTCTGAACAGTGCGGATGAAGTTAGTGGCATCAGCGAGTGAATCAAAGGTTCCGGTATCGAGCCACGCGGTACCGCGAGGCAGAACCTCAACCTTCAGTTTACCCTGTTCCAGGTAGACGCGGTTAAGGTCAGTGATTTCCAGCTCACCGCGCGGAGAAGGCTTAATCTGACGTGCATACTCTACAACCTTCGAGTCGTAGAAGTACAGACCCGGAATAGCGTAGTCGCTCTTGGGGTTCTCGGGCTTCTCCTCAATGGACAGTGCGTTGAAGTTCTCGTCGAACTCCACCACGCCGTAGGCGCGAGGATCAGCAACCCGGTAAGCGAAGACGGTTGCGCCGTCCTTCTGCTCGTAGGTGGCAAGCTGAGTACCCAGACCGGGGCCGTAGAAGATATTGTCACCGAGCACGAGTGCTACGGGGTCATTACCAATAAAATCGGCGCCCAGGATAAATGCCTGTGCCAGGCCATCAGGGGAAGGCTGCACCTTGTATTCGAGATTAATACCGAAACGGGAACCGTCACCGAGCAGTCGCTGGAACTGCTCCTGATCGGCAGGAGTGGTAATAATCAAAACATCGCGGATACCCGCCAGCATGAGAGTGGACAGCGGGTAGTAAATCATCGGCTTGTCATAGACCGGAGTGAGCTGCTTGCTAATACCCTGAGTGATAGGGTGCAAACGGCTTCCGGTGCCGCCGGCAAGAATAATTCCCTTCATAACTTCTTATTGTGTCATGTTTATCTCGTTGTTGAGGCATAAAAATCGCTATTTAAGTGGGTAAAATATACCGTATGGCTCACATTCTTGTTACCGGCGGTGCCGGTTTTATTGGTTCGAACTTTGTTCACCACCTCATCGATAACACTGATCACACTATTACTGTGCTGGATAAGATGACCTACGCCGCAAATGCTGCGTCTTTGGAGGGTCTTCCTGAATCCCGCTTCAAGCTTGTCGTAGGCGACATTGCCGACCGCGAGTTGGCTGACGAACTGGTCGGCAAGGCAGACGCTGTTGTCCACTACGCTGCGGAATCGCACAACGACAACTCTCTGTCCAACCCCGAACCGTTCATCCACACTAACCTCATCGGTACTTTCAGCCTCCTGGAAGCAGTCCGTAAGCACGGCACTCGCTACCACCACATCTCCACTGACGAGGTCTTCGGCGACCTCGAGC
>NZ_JABZXW010000040.1 GCF_015265375.1 Rothia sp. (in: high G+C Gram-positive bacteria) | reverse complement strand
GGATTCAACCCGATCATGAGCCGCCGCGTACTGTTCGGCGGCGCAACCGCCGTCGCTGCTGCCGGCGTACTGAGCGCTTGTGGATCCTCATCCTCCAAGACCGAGCACAAGGCAAGCGAAACCCCGTTCTATGAAATCAACGAGCAGGACCCCTCGAAGCTCAAGCAGGGCGGTACCCTAAACCTGAGCACCTACTCCCTCGGCCCGGACTTCAACCGTTTCTCCCAGAACGGCTCCAGCACCTCCGTCTCCGAAACTATGGGCATTATCGCCGGTGCCGGCATCTGGCGCAGCACCTTCAAGGGTGAAGATGAGCTCGACCCCAACTACTGCCTCGGCTTTGAAGCGAAGGAAGTAGACGGTAAGATCACCGCCGAGGTTCGCCTGAACCCCAAGGCAGTCTTCAATGACGGCACCCCCATCGACATTGACGCTCTCAAGGCAACCTGGCAGATTCAGCGTGACCCCGAGGGGGCGTACAAGATTGGCGCTGCAGGTATCTACGAGTTCATCGAAAGCGTTGAAGCTATCGACGGCGACCGCTACCACGCACGCGTTGTCTTCAAGACCGCACACAACCCCGTCAAGGGTCTGCTCTTCGGCGGAATCCTGCACCCGGCAATGCTTGACATAAACCTCTTCAATGAAGGTTTCGTGGACAACCCCCACCCCGAGCTCGGTTGCGGCCCCTTCACCCTGGCACCCAACGGCTGGAACTCCTCCGAGAAGACCTTCACCGCTGTGCCCAACGACAAGTGGTGGGGTGACAAGCCCAAGCTGGACCGCATCGTCGTGCGTGAAATGGCAGACGCTGCAGCTCGCGCCGCCTATAAGAACGGCGAACTGGACGTCGTGGAAGCACGTACCCTCAGCGCCTACAACGAGATGAAGGACGTCGCGAACTCCGAAATCCGCCGCGGTCGCCGCCTCTTCGCCGGTGGCATGAACCTGAACGCACAGCACATCACCGATGTTGCTGTCCGTAAGGCAATCTTCCTGGGTATCGACCGTGGTGCTCTGGCAAAGATTCGCTTCCAGGGTCTGCCCTACGAAGAAGAAGTTCCCGGCTCGATGCTTCTGCTGAGTTCCTCCCAGTACTACCGTGACAACTACCCGGCACGTAGCCCGGAGGAAGCACGCAAGGTCCTGGAGAACGCAGGCTACACCAAGTCTGGCGACTTCTACGCGAAGGATGGCAAGACCATCACCCTGAAGCTGACTACCTTCGGTGATGACGCCACCACCAAGGGTCAGGCACAGACCTTCATTCAGAGCATGAAGGAAATCGGCATTAACTTCGAGCTCGATTCGCGTGCGCAGTCCGAATTCTCGAAGGTTGTTGGTAACCGCGAGTACGACGTGAGCATTTCGGGCTTCGGCGTGAGCTCCGAGCCGACCAGTGCTGCCGAGTACTTCTACTCCTCGAAGAACTGGGACGGCGTCGGAACCCCCGAAATTGACGCTATGGTCGACGAGATGATTACCATCCTCGACGACGCTAAGCGCGCCGAGAAGTGCAACGAAATTGAGAAGAAGCACATGCGCGAGGTTTGCCTCTTCATCCCGTTCCTCAATGGCCCGGACTTCAAGGCATGCCGCCCGAAGCTCGCTAACTACGGTGCGTTCCTCTTCAAGAGCACCGACTGGTCTTCGGTTGGCTGGATGGCATAAGCCGCAGTTTTAAGCTCCCCGCCCCTATACGTTTTCGCAGTGTCGTATAGGGACGGGGAGCTTTTTCTTTTGGAAAGTGCAGATCGGTTTAGCTGCCCGTCGATGCGCTTTTAATGTGTAACGATTCTCAAAGCGCCGGATGTGACGCGCTCGCATGCTGATCGAACACAATATTTTATTTTTTAGTTTTTATGCATGTGTTCCGTGTAATGACGCGGGCTGAAGATACCGTATGCACCATTTTTATACGCCGTACGGTTTGTGTGGAGGTTGGAATGTGGTCTGCGCCGCTTCTTTTGGGGGTATACTGTGTTTCAATCACAAACAATGTGGGGGCTCTCACAAGGGTGATCGGCAGAGGCTTCGTCGCCACTGCAAAAACTGGCGCACAACATCGTGCGCCATACGAAGTACACCCGAGCCCTCCGGCACGAGGAGAACACATGACTCATCTGCGTATTAACCGCCGTACCCTGCTGACCGGCACTGTTGCCCTGGGTACCGTTGGCCTGCTGGCTGCGTGCGGTGGCGGTTCGGATAAGAAGATTAGCGGTAAGGCTGCTTCGAGCACCGAGGAAATCGTCAAGAACCTCGAAATCAACAAGCAGGATCGCTCCTCCCTCAAGCAGGGCGGCGAGTTCCGCGGTAGCGTCTCCGCAATCGGTCCGAACTTCAACATCCTGACCCAGAGCGGCTACACCACCGAAAACCTCACCGCATTCGGTGGCGCCTGCAACATTCCCTCCGCTATCGGCTTCACCTCCCTGAGCCCCGCTGGCGACTACAGCCTCAACGACGACTACGTCTCCGATTACAAGGCAGAGACCGTCGACGGCGTTCAGACCATTACCTTCAAGCTCAACTCTAAGGCTGTCTTCAACGACGGCACCCCCGTTGATATTGAGGCAATCCGCGCCGCGTGGACCGTCTACCGCAACCCCGATGACGGCTACAACGTCATCGCAACTCCCTTCTGGCAGCAGGTAGCGTCCATCGACCCCGTGGATGGCGACAAGACCCGCGTCAAGATCGTCATGTCCAAGCCCCTGTACCCCGCTGAGACCCTCGGCCTGCTCGGTCTGCACCCCGCACTGACCGACAAGGAGCTCTTCAACAACGGCTTCGTGAACAAGCCCATGGATCAGTACTGGTCCGGCCCCTTCAAGCTGGGCGAGTGGAACTCTTCGGCTAAGACCCTCACCCTCGTGCCCAACGACAAGTGGTGGGGCGAGAAGCCGCTGCTGGACCGCATCATCTGGCGCGAAATGGGCGACGAAGCAGAGCGCGCAGCGTTCAAGAACGGCGAGCTGGACAGCATCGGCTTTGCTGGCCTGGCAACCTACAACGCTGTCAAGGGTCAGCCCGGTGTCCAGATTCGTACCGGCCAGAGCCTCGGCGTGATTAACCTGCAGTTCAACCCGACCCGCGTGACCGACACCGCCCTGCGCCGTGCAGTCTTCGCCGCGGTTGACCGCTCCCAGCTGGCTAAGGTCAAGTTCGGCCAGATCAACTGGGAAGAGCCCCTGACCGGCTCCATGATTGCTATGCCCTTCCAGAAGGGCTACCAGAACAACATGCCGTCCAACCCCGGCGCCGAGGCTGCGGCAAAGATCCTGGAAGCAGCAGGCTACTCCAAGAATGGCGACTACTACGCCAAGGACGGCAAGACTGCAGGCTTCTCCATCACCTACTTCGGTTCGGATGCAACCTCCCTGGCTCAGTTCCAGAACCTCGAGCAGCAGCTCAAGGCAGCAGGTATTAAGCTCGAGCAGGACAACCAGCCGCAGTCCCAGTTCAACTCCGTGATGGGCTCTAAGCAGTACGACTGCGCCTTCTCCGGCTGGGGTATTGGTGCTGACCCCGCAGACAGTGTTCAGTACTTCTACACCAGCGAAATCAACGAAGGTGTGGGCGATCCCGAGCTGGATAAGTTCATCGCGTCTATTTACGAGAAGGAATCCCACGAGGAGCAGTTGAAGATGGCTGCTGAGGCTGAGAAGCAGCACATGGAGAAGGTCGCTATTTACTTCCCCTACGCTAACGGCCCCAGCTACGCAGCTGTGAAGGAGAAGCTGGCTAACTACGGTCCTTCCCTCTTCGCAACCAGCTACACCGACCCCAAGCGCTGGGTCAATGTGGGTTGGCAGAACTAAAGCCACATGTTAATTTTCTGGATTCCTATTCGGTAGTTGCTGAATTTTCGGAGGCGCCGGCATAAGACTCCGGAAGGGTAAAGTCCCGCGGTATTCCGCCTTAGAGGCGGGGTGCTGCGGGACTCTTTTGTTTCTCGGGGGAGGGTCGGCTGAAATTGAGGAAAGAAAAGTTTCTGCTGAAATATTTCCCGTAAAAGGTGAGGCGGGTCATGCTGTGTGGGTTTTGTGTGTATACTAATCCCAATGCAAACGTGTGTTCCATCATAGATGTGTATCACGAGTATGCGGGGTGGGTTGTGTTCCCCCACCCTCAGATTGTCGAGATGGCGCCACGTTTCAACACTCATCCCGGGCCGGGAGCGCATGGTACCTCACGTGCGCATCCCGGTCCTCAGACAAGGACAGATCATGACCACTTTCACCCTCAACCGCCGCGCCCTGCTCACCGGCACCGTCGCCCTGGGCACCGTAGGCCTGCTCGCAGCCTGCGGCGGCAACTCCTCCAAGAACGAAACCAGCGCCCTCTCCGCGGGCGACGACCTCTCCAAGGCAGTCTCCTACAACGAGAAGGACCGCTCCGCCCTCAAGGACGGCGGCGAGCTACGACTGAGCGCTGACGGCATTGGCCCGAACTTCAACATCCTCAACACCAACGGCTACACCGCCGGCAACCTGAACATTCAGGCAGCCATCAACTCCGCCTTCACCGGCGGCTTCTACGCCGACTTCCGCGGCGAGTCGCACATGAACAAGGACTACGTCACCGAATACAAGGCGCAAACCGTTGACGGCGTGCAGACCGTGACCTTCAAGATCAACCCCAAGGCAGCCTTCAACGACGGTACCCCCATCGACGTGAACGCCGTCAAGAGCTACCAGACCATCTACACCGCCGCGGCATCCGGTTCGGACTACCAGATCACCCCCTCGCCCATCTGGGAACAGGTCGCAAGCGTCGAGGCTGTGGACGGCGATACCCGCCACGTGAAGGTCACCATGTCCAAGCCCTGGTACCCCATCGAAGGCAGCTTCACCTCGTTCCTGCACCCGGCATTCGCCGACCCCAAATTCTTCAACGACGGCCTGAACGACAAGCCCCTCGACCAGTACTGGGCAGGCCCCTTCAAGGTCGGCGAGTGGAACTCCTCCTCCAAGGTGCTCACCGTCGTCCGCAACGAGAAGTGGTGGGGCACCAAGCCCGCTCTTGAGCGCATCACCTGGCGTGAAATGAGCTCCCAGGCAGAGCAGGCAGCTTACAAGAACGGCGAAATCGACTACGTGGATGCCAGCACCCTCAGCTCCTACAACGAGCTCTCCGGCGTGGCAAACACCGACATTCGCAAGGGTAGCGCTCTCAGCGTGGGCAACTACGAAATCAACCCCGAAAAGGTGCCCCTGCCCGTCCGCCGCGCATTCGTTGCAGCCCTCAACCGTGAGCAGCTGCAGAAGCTGCGCTACGAGAAGCTCGGCTGGAAGGAAACCCTGCCCGGCTCCATGTGCATGCTGCCCATGCAGGAAGGCTACCAGGACAACTACCCGACCAAGCTCGGCAAGGACGTCGCTACCAAGATCCTTGAGGACGCAGGCTACACCAAGTCCGGTGACTACTACACCAAGGACGGCGCTAAGGTCTCCTACCCGGTCATCACCTTCGGTAGCGACCCGGTTGTCAGCTCCACCGCGCAGTTCCTCGTCCAGCAGATGAAGGAAATCGGCGTTGAACTGACCATCGAGAACCACGGTGCCTCTGAAATGTCGAGCATCATCTCCTCGAAGAACTTCGCGATTAAGACCGGTGGCTACGGCATCACCACCTCCCCGGTGGATGCGGCGAACTACTTCTACATCTCCGAGACCAACAACGGTCACGGTAAGGATCTGGACTCGCTGGCAGCAACCATGATGTCCACCGAGGACCCGAAGGAACAGCTCAAGATCATGAACGAGCTGGAGAAGCGCCACCTGGACGAGGTCGCCATCTACGTGCCCACCCACAACGGCCCGAACTTCAAGGCGTGCCGTAAGGGCCTGGCGAACTACGGCCCCATGCTCTTCGGCCTGCCCTACTACAACCCGAACGTATGGATCAACGTCGGTTGGGAGAAGCAAAACTAAGCGTTGAGCACCGCTCACACACTCCATAAGGGGTAAAAGCGCTACAGCGGCGTGTTACAAAAGGATTAAAACCTTCTGTAGCACGCCGCTTTCCCGTTCCTAAGAGAGTCGCACGGATATACTTAAAACAAATGTGGGCATTCTGCCCGCAACCCCGGCAGAGACTGTCCTCCCGCCGGGTTGGAGTGTGGGTTACGCACCGTTCGCGTACCGACTTCACAACACTGCGAATACTCTAGGAGAAATTCCATGAAGAGCATGTCTGTCTCTCGCCGTACCCTCCTGACCGGCACCGTTGCCCTCGGCACCGTCGGTCTGCTGGCTGCCTGCGGTAGCTCGAAGGAAAAGGTTGGCGGTAGCGCCGCTAACAACGCTGAAGATATTCTGAAGAACCTTCAGGTCAACAAGCAGGACCGTTCCTCCCTCAAGCAGGGCGGTACCCTGACCCTCGCAGCTACTGCGCTGGGCCCCAACTTCAACCTGCAGACCCAGAGCGGCTACACTTCCAGCAACCTGGATGCGCTGGCACCCTGCAACATCCCCGCTGTCATGGGCTTCTACACCATGAGCCCCGACGGTGAAGGCACCCTCAACCCCGAGTTCTGCCTCGAGCACAAGACCGAAACCGTCAACGGCGTGCAGACCGCGACCTTCAAGATCAACCCCAAGGCTGCCTTCAACGACGGCACCCCCATGGACGTGAAGGCTGTGCAGGCTTGCTGGAAGGTCTACCGCGCAACCACCGACAACCCCTACCACATCACCGACAACACCATGTGGCAGCAGGTTGAAAGCATCGAGGCTGTTGACGGCGACAACTTCCACGTCAAGGTCACCATGAAGGCTCCGTACTACCCCTCCGAGGGTCTGTGCGCCTTCGCAATCCACCCCGCACTGGAAGACGTCAACCTCTTCAACGACGGCTTCGTTGACAAGCCCCTCGACCAGTACTGGGCAGGCCCCTTCAAGATTGGCGAGTGGAACTCCTCCCAGAAGGTGCTCACCTTGGTCAAGAACGACAAGTGGTGGGGCGAGAAGCCGGTGCTGGACCGCATCGTCTGGCGTCAGATGGACTCCGAAGCAATCCGCGCAGGTTTCAAGAACGGCGAGCTGGACGCGTTCACCTTCGTCGGCGCAACCAGCTACAACGCTGTGAAGGGCCAGGCAGGCACCGAGATTCGCCAGGGCCAGAACACCAACGTCAACATCATTCAGCTGAACCCCAAGCGCATTGAGGACCTGGCACTGCGCCGCGCAATCCTCGCCGCTGTGGACCGCGAGCAGATCGCTAAGGCATACTTCTCGCAGCTCGGCTGGACCGAACCGCTGCCCGGCTCCATTATCGCAATGCCGTTCCAGAAGGGCTACCAGAACAACTACGCTGGTGACAGCGGTGCACAGGCTGCAGGCAAAATCCTGGAGGCCGCAGGCTACTCCAAGTCCGGCGACTACTACGCCAAGGACGGCAAGGTTGCTGGCTTCGCCCTGACCTCCTTCGGCTCTGAGGCAGTCTACCAGGCTGTTTACCAGATTCTGGAGCAGCAGCTGAAGTCTGCAGGTATCCGCCTGAGCGCAGACAACCAGCCGCAGTCCAACTCCAACTCTGTGCTCGGCCAGAAGAGCTACGAAGCTATCTTCACCGGCTGGGGCGTTCTGCCCGATCTGGCTTCCTCAGCACCCTACTTCTTCACCACCGAGGTGTTCGGAGTCGGTGACCCCGAGGTCGATAAGCTCATCGAGAAGCTGCAGAACACCGAGAAGGAAGACGAGCGCATCAAGATCGCTAACGAGTCGGAGAAGCTCTACTACGAGAAGGTCGCAGTGTACCTGCCCTACGCAAACGGCCCGATGTACGCCGCTGTTAAGGCTAAGGTTGCGAACTATGGTCCGTCCCTGTTCAAGCAGAGCTACACCAGCGCTGACTACTGGGTCAACGTTGGCTGGCAGGAGTAAAACAGACGGGAGTAATACCGTTTTCGGTAAAGCTCTAGTCGTCCTGTAGGACTCGAAATCCCGGGTACTCTCACGAGAGAGTGCCCGGGATTTTTCTGTTCCCCTTGTTCTGTGCCCTTTAGCGGGACACGTTAGCGGGATATGTAATTACAAAAACTGGGGGAGGGGAGTGCCGCCCTAACCGGTTGCTACCACTCGCCCAGGTACAGGGCGCGCTCCTGCAGGTACCTCAACATCTTCGGGTTCTGCCGCAGGTAGAAGATGCGGTAAATGCCGCCTCCAACGACGATAAACGCCAGCGGGAAACCCAAAATCACAAGCACGCGGCTCATATTGGCGGACAGATCAAAAGGATCACCACTGGTTGCCACCAGCATAATCCACAGAGAATAGCCCACGCAGGCGAGCAGAGTGCCCCACATGCCGCGCACGAGCCAACTCACCAGCGTTACTGCGATGACCCACGCCAGCGCCAACGTGAACTGGTGCCGCTCCGCCTGAGCCCAGGGAAGCGCACCCACGTAAATAATGGCGGGGATGCCCAGGTACCCGGGGATGTTCAGCGAAGCAAGAATATTCACGCAAAAATAGCCCAGGAAAATAGCGCTCAACGACGAGGACAGAAACAGGTGCAGGGGAATCACACCGTCGCCGCTATAGACGGCGGTGGGGCCCGCATACACGGTTTCGAACATGAGGGTCAGCGGAGTCATCATGTACTCAATCCAGACGACCAGCGCGAAGGCGCCGAAAATGCCGAGAGCCTGCATCAGAGCAATCAGCCGTGAGCGCGCATCTCGAGGAATCGTGAAGCTCTGACCCTTCGCCTTGACCCCGCAGAGATGAACAACGGCCACCATTGCCGCGATGCACAGTGCCCAGCGCACGAGGACGCCGGGCAGCTCAGGAAGACCGCCGTAAGCCCCCGTGGAGGGGTCGCCCCAGGCTCCGGGGAGCAACGTAATGGCGTGAGCGCCCTCGGGGAGGTTTGCGGAGGAAGCAAGCCGGTGCGGCTCATAGATAACCCACCACAGAAGGCACGCGGGAACCAGCGCGGAGAGCCTACGCAACAGAACCGGGAACGGCGCGGACTCATAGACGAGCGCCTCAAGATTGAGCCGGCGCATCAGCCGCCGAACAGGAGAAAGAGCGCGCAACTCTTTTTGCTGCTCTTCCCACACCTCGGTATCCCATGTCCTAATAGCAGAAGACATCATCGTACTCCCTGTCACTTGAGAACTTCCTTGTTGAGCTTATTCCCACACTAGCAGAAATCCCCCCCCCGGCTAGTGTGTAACGCCGAGCTAAGCCCTACCCGAATATCAGGGCATAAGGAAAGGGGCCCCACCGTAATGGTGGGGCCCCTTAGAGCCTAGAAAGGGAACTACTTAGTGGTTACCTTCAGGACAGTGCTCAGGTTCTGGTGAGCAACGCCCGGCAGACCCTTGACCTCAGCGAACTTGCGGGTGTTGGTCACAATCACCGGGGTAATCAGCGGGTAACCCGCCTCCTTGATGACCTCGGGATCGAACTCAATCAGAGCGTCGCCAGCAGCAACAACATCGCCCTTAGCAACCTTCACGCTGAAGCCCTTACCGTCCAGGTTCACGGTATCCAGACCAACGTGAATCAGCAGCTCAATGCCGTTCTCCAGCTTCAGACCAACAGCGTGGCCCGAGGGGTAAGTCGCAGCAACCTTGCCGGCTGCGGGAGCAACAACAGTGGTACCGGTCGGCTCAATAGCCACACCCTCGCCCAGCTTGCCAGCAGCGAAGATCGGGTCCGGAACATCAGACAGAGCAACAGCAGTACCCTCAATCGGAGCGTGCAGCTCAATGACCTCACCAGCTGCAGCGGACTCAGCAGCGGCAGCGGTGGTCGCTGCAGCGGCAGCAGCCTCAGCCTTGGGAGCGGCCTCAACAGCCTCTTCCTTTGCGCGCTGAGCAGCATGCTTCGCAGCATCAGCCTTCGACTCGTAACCGAAAATCAGAACACCGGTCATAGCGCCGAAGAACGCAATCGCCAGACCAATCGCGTACAAGTGAGAAGGCTGCATAGCCGGAATCGACAGCAGCGAAGTGAACGCGAACGCGTAGGACTTAACACCCAGGAAGGAAATGGTAGCGCCACCAATAACAGCGGGAACCAGAATAATCGGAATCACGCGCTTGTAACGGAGCACAACACCGTACAGGGACGGCTCAGAAATACCACCGAGCAGACCGGACATCGACGCACCAACAGCGGTCTGACGCAGCTCACGGTCGTGCTTAGCCTTGATAGCCACACCGGTCACCAGACCGAACACAGCGAAGTTGTACGCACCCATCGGGGACTGAATGAAGTCAGTACCCATGGTCTGCAAGTTGTTAATCATGACGGCGTTCAGCGGCCAGTGCAGACCCAGCGGAACCATGAACAGGTACAGACCAGCAATCAGAGCACCAACCAGAGCCGGAGCCTGGTCGTTAACCATCTTCAGGAAGTCAGAGATGCCCATAGCCACACCAATACCGATGGGGCCAACCAGGAACGCAGTCACCGGAACCAGAATGATGACCGAAATCATCGGCACGAACACCATCTGCAGCATCGAAGGAATAACCTTCTTCAGGAAGCGCTCAAGCGGAGCCAGCAGAGCAACAGCCAGCAGCGGGGGGAAGACCTGACCGGTGTAGCTGAACGCGTACAGCGGCAGATCCAGACCGAAGAACGGAACGTTCAGGATCTTGGTGGCGGGGTCAGCCAGAGCGGTCAGATCGGTGAAGGTACCGGTCATCAGCGCAGCGGGGATAGCCGCACCAACCCACATGTTCGCGCCCAGACGCTTAGCAGCGGTAGCACCCAGCATGATGGGCATGAAGTTCAGAACAGACAGCGACGCAGCCTTCAGGATGTACCAGAAAGCAAACTGCTGCATCCACTGGTTGTTCAGAGCCTTAGCAGCCTCCGGGTCAGCCACACGAGCACCGTTAATGATGTCGATGTTCACGCTCTGACCGGTCAAGTCAGTGTACTGGCCGAAGAAGCCCAGCTGCTGCATGAACACAATCAGGGTCAGAATCATCGAGGTACCCAGAAGTGCCCACAGCAGCGGACGGAAAGAGTCAGACAGAACGTCGAAGACGTTGGTAAGCCAGCCGGACTTCTTGCCCTCAGCCTCAACCTTGGTGTCACCCTCAGTGTGGCCGGACATAGAAGGCAGAGCGTTGATCTCGTTGTACACAGCCTCAACGCGCTCGCCCAGCACCACCTGAGTCTGGCCGGACTGTTCAATCACAGAGAGAACGCCGGGCAGGCCCTCAATCTTCTTGTTCTGCACTGCATCGTTAGATACAGGAGTGACACGAAGGCGGGTTGCACAGTGAGTAATGTGCGCGATGTTCTCGGGGCCACCCAGGCCGTCAAGAATCTTCTCGCCAAGTTCGCGGTTATTCACGATACTTCCTTAGATATGCGGTCAATGTCTACTCAACGTTGCTACAGGAGGCTGCGCTCGCTGAAGAAAACCCAAACTGGGGAATCCCAGAACGGGGAAGCCCAGAAGGCGGGTAACACGCCCCAGAAAACACAAAAGACCCGAGTCTCTCGACCACCGGAAGCACTACACTCGTGCCCACTATTGGAGCTTCGGTACAGCAAATAGAGGGGATTATCGGCAGATACAAACTGCCGTCCCATACGGTGTTGAGTAACTCAGGTCTTGCCTGCCAAACCAGTAACAACCCTGAAGAAGGTTTCCCTTCTCAAATAGTTCCCTGTAACTCTAAGGGTTTTCCCAGGTTAAGAGCAAGGTGAGAGAGAGGAGCTATCAGAAGCTGTTAAATGTTTCACCCAAGTGATAGCTGAGACACGGTCTCGGCGCTGCATGCGGGAGCCTCCCGGCAGGCTCCCGCGCACTCCGGAGGGGCCACATGCGAAGACACGAAGGGGCCCCGCATCCACAGGATACGGGGCCCACACGCTACCGAAGCAGCTACCTCCCAACCAACTACTTAGCCGGGAAGAAATTCAGCGGAGCAACCTCCAGCTCAGGGTAGTTACGCTTCTGCCAACGGCGGTTACGATGCGCATTCACCTCAATCAGCGCGGCGCCCAGAGCACCGGCGCCCAGAGCCGTCCACAGCAGATGCGGAAGCACCGTAACAAACTGGTGGTACTCAACCAGAATCGGCACGAACAACGCCGCGAAGAACACCGCCAGCAACGCACCAAACAGCAGAACACGAGCACGGTTGAACGGACGAGCCACCGCAGCCAAGTTCCACAGACCCATCATCACCAGGGTGATGAACGAAGCCGTCTGAATCTGACGGATATCCTCGATACCCATGCCACGAGCCGTGAACGTCACCGCCAACAGCATCGCAACCACAATAATCGAGTTCGGAACCGTGTAATTCAGCACGCGGCGCAAGAAGCCCGGCACGTAACGGCGCGAATTCGGCAACAGAGTCAATGCGAAGGACGACGCACCCACAATCAAGAAGTCCGCAGTCGAGTACTGACGCGGCAAGAACGGGAAGGTCAAACCGAAGAGGCTGAACAGAACACCCAGCAGAATCGCGAAACCGGTCTTCGTCAAGAACAGGTTCGCCACCATCTCAATGTTCGTAATGACCTGACGGCCCTGCTCCAACGCAGCCGGCAGAGACGAGAACTTACCGTCCAGCAGAACCAGGCGAGAAACAGCCTTCGTCGCAGGAGCCGCGTTACCCATCGCAATACCCAAGCTTGCATGCTTAAGCGCCAGAGCATCGTTAATGCCGTCACCGGTCATCGCCACCACATGGCCGCGCTCCTTCAGAGCAATCACCATGTTCTTCTTCTGCTCGGGCGACACACGACCGAAAATATTGTGAGTAGCCGCAGCCTCAGCAAGCTCCGGACCGTCCTCGGGCAGGGTCGACGCATCAACCGCACCAGCGGAGGTGTCCATGCCCGCAGTCTTTGCAGCAGCCGCCACAGTGAACGGGTTATCGCCCGAGAAGACCTTCAACGTCACGCCCTGACGGTGGAAATACTCCACAATCTCAGGCGCATCCGCACGCACATTCTCACGGAAAATCACGAACAGAACCGGGGTAGCATCCGACGGGATCTTCTGGATCGGCTCATCCTTCTCATTACGGACCACCGCAGAAGCATGCGCCAAAACCATCGTGCGCAGACCCAGTGCCGCCAACTCAGCGGCACGCTCACGCTCAGCGGTGCCCTTGGCGAGAAGCGCCTCCGGAGCACCCAGAAGCCACGCACCCGAATCCTTAAACTCAATCGCGCTAAAACGCAGAGCCGAAGAGAACGGAACAATACCGCTCACCGACGCCGAGGAAGCATCCGGGAAACCGCCGGTCAGAGCCGCAGCGGTCGGGTTCGCGTTCTCATCATGACCGAACCACGCCAACGCCTCATTCCAGTCAGCGGGCAGAGAAGCACGCCAGGAAGTGTGCTCAGCCGAGTCAGCGTCGGGGCCCTCAGCCTCAGCAACGGTGTCCAGCGGGCGCACCGAATCAAAAATCACGCCACCCTCGGTGAGAGTGCCGGTCTTATCGAAGCAGACCACATCCACACGAGCCAGAACCTCAACCGCAGGCTGCTCCTGCACCAGGATGTTGTGCTTACGACCCAGCGCCACAGCCGCCGCCGCAAACGCCAGAGTGGTCATCAGCGCCAGACCCTGCGGAATCATCGAAGCAACCGAAGACACCACAGCAATAGAAACCTGCTCCCACAGGTGGTTCTGCTGCACAGTCTCCAGACCGCCAGCAGCCTGAATCTGACCCCACGACACCACAGGAATAATGACCGCAAGACCCACCGTAATCCAGCGGACCACACGGTTCAGCGCATCACGCAGCTCAGACTGAATACGCGAGAACTGACGTGCCTCATCAGAAATCTTGCTTGCACGAGAATTCGCACCCACGTGAGAGAGCAGGACGCGGCCGGTACCACCCAGCACACTCGACGCCGACAGCACCATATCGCCGGGGCGCTTAGCAATCGGGTCGTTCTCACCGGTGAGCAGGGACTCATCCAGCTCCAAAGAATCGGAGGTGAGCACAATAGCGTCCGCGGGAACCTGATCGCCGCGCTTGAGGATGACGACGTCACCCTCAACCAGCTGCTCCATCGGAACCTCGACGGTCTTACCGTCACGCACAGCAGTCGCGGGGGAGCGGTCCAGCAGGGAGATACGGTCCAGCTCAAGCTTCGCCTTGTACTCCTGCACAAAACCAATCACCACGTTAGCAATCACAGCCGCCAGGAAGAGCAAATCAGCCCAACGCTGGTACATGATCACCACAGCGCCACAGGCACCCAACACAAAGTTGAAGACCGTGAACAGGTGCGCACGCATAATGCTCCACAGCGTGCGAGAAGACTTATTGTTCTGGGTATTGACCCTACCCTCAGCAGTCAGGCGAGCAACATCATCGCTACTCAAGCCGTGCTGGGCAATATCGAAAGATCCGCTATGCGGTGTTTCAGAATATTCGGGAATGTAGCCGGCAACGGCAGGCGCTGCCGTTTTCTGCTGAGGATCCATGCAGGGGTCTCTTTCTCGAATGGATGGAATGCTGAACTGAATAGAGTTCAGTATTGCGGACACTACCTTTCAGTGTATCCGTGGAAGCGGGGATAAAGATAATCTCCGCCCTGTAATGAGCTGATAGTTACAGTCATTCCAGAACGGAGATTTAATACATGCGAATATTGGCATATTTTGAGGTAGAAAGTGTTTGCGGGATGGTTCGCTAACGCGCCTATAAAACCAACGCGCCAGCAAGATTAGCGTTCTGGCAGAATCATCGTTCCGGCAGAATCAACAAACGATTCGTCACCGGATGCCTCAACACCTCAATCGGATGCTGATACACCTCAGACAACAACTCGGCCGAACACACCTGCTCAGGGGCGCCCGAAGCCACTACCTCGCCACCACGCAACAACACCATACGGTCAGAATACGCAGCTGCCACATCCAGGTCATGAAGCACCGTCAACACTGCGGCACCCTCAGCAGCCAACTCACGGCTCACCCGCAAGGTCTGCTCCTGATGCGTAATGTCCAAGGCCGCAGTCGGCTCATCCAAAAGAATCAGCGGAGTCTGCTGAGCAAACACACGCGCCAAATGCGCACGGCCGCTCTCACCACCGGACAGGGTCGTAATATCGCGATTCGACAAATGAGTCACCGAGGTACGCTCCATCATCGAAGCGACCACGGCGTCATCCTCTTCAGCGCGCTCCGTGCCCTTCCACGGGGTGCGGCCCATCTGAACCACCTCATGCACCGTGTACGAAAACGCCACATTCAACTTCTGCAACAGCATCGCACGCTGACGCGCCATCTGACGGGCAGGAATCGAACCCAGAGGGGTGCCATCCAACAGAATCTCACCGCCACTGGGCGCAATATCACCAGCAATCACACCCAACAGAGTCGACTTACCGGCACCATTAGGACCAATCAGCGACACAACCTCGCCCGCAGCAACCGACAGAGACACATCATTCAAAATCTGACGCCCACCAGCGTTAAAACACACACCGGACAGGCTCAACAACTCACTCACGAAGCACCTCCGCCCTGACCCAGGGAACGACGCAACAACACGAAGAACGTCGGGCCGCCCACCAAAGCCGTAAAAATACCAATCGGCAAATCAGCAAAAGGCACCAGCGTACGCGCACCCAAATCAGACAGCGCAATCAACAGCGCGCCACCCAATGCCGAAGCCGGCAATAACACACGATTCGACGGACCCAAAATCATGCGCAACAGGTGAGGAATAATCAGACCAATAAACGCAATAATGCCCGCATATGCCACCGCAGCACCCGTCAACAAAGCCGTCGCCGCAATAGACACCGCACGCAGACGCTCCACGTTCACGCCCGAATGCTGCGCTGCACGCTCACCCAACGCCAGAACATCCAGCGAAGACGCCATCACAAAACACGCCACCAAGCCGATCAGAATAACCGGCCACACGCTCGCCACAGCCTTCCACGTGGAACCGTTCAGCGAACCCATCTGCCAGAACACAATCTGATCGCGGCTCGTCGTATCAGCAATAAACATGAGGAACGCAATAATCGCATTCGCCACCGCGGTCACCGCAATACCCGTCAAAATCATCGACAGGACCTTCGCACGACCCGAAGAACGCGACAGGAAATACACCAGCGCAGTAGCCGCCAACGCACCCACAAACGCAAACGCAGGAGTCGTGAAAATACCGAAGAACTGCAGGTTCAACACAATCGACAAACACGCGCCAACCGCCGCACCCGAGGAAACACCAATCACGCCCGGCTCGGCCAACGGGTTACCAAACACCGACTGCATCACTGCGCCGGAAGTACCCAAAGCGGCACCCACCAGCACCCCCAACAGCACACGCGGGAAACGGATATTCCACAGGGTGCTATCCGCCAGCTGCATCGCCGGGTTCTCCGGCGCAAGGCCCATGCGGCGGCCCACAGAAGCAACCACCTGATCAATCGGGATGTTGTACTGACCCAAACCCGCCGACAGCACCATCACAGCGCACAGCGCCACCGCCAAAAACGTAAACGTCAGACCGGCACGACGCCGCCGCGACGCACGATAATCCCTTGCGCCCGACGCACCCTTCACGGCAGCCACTACTGGCCCCTCGCAGGAGTCGAGTACGCGGCCTTAGCCAGCGACAAAAGCACCGCCGGAGTATTCGGACCGTAGGACAGAATCTGGCCGTCACCCATATCGATAATGCGCTTATTCTTGCCGGCAGTCGTCTCACCCACACCCGGGCGAGCCAAGAAACCATCCAAACCGCCGGTGGACTTAATGCCGCCGCTCATGGTCAGAATGACGTCCGGGTTCAGCTTCACCAGCGCCTCGCTGGTCGCCGGAATAATATTCGTCGCGTTCTGCTCAGAGGCCACATCCTTGCCGCCAATAGCCTGAATCAAATCGTCAGCGCCCGAACCCTTACCGAGCACGAAGAACACGCCAGCGGTACCGCGCACGTACAGGAACGCGAACGACACCTGCTGATTGCCCTTCGGGGCAACGTCCTTGAGTACCTGCAGTGCGTAATCAAGGTCCTTCTGCACGCGGGCAGCAACCTGCTCGCCCGCCTCCGGAACACCCAGCGCCTGCGCAACAGCCTTGAGCTGCGGAATGATCTTATCCATGCGGCGCTCATGATCGAAGACCACCACGGTCACACCCGCCGCGCGCAGCTGATCCACAATCTCAATCGGGCCGTTGCTCTTATCCCACAGCACCAGGTCCGGGGAAGTCGCCAGAATCGCCTCAGCGTTCAGGTCGTGACCATTCTGAGTCACCAGCGGCAGATGAGCCAGCGACTGCTCCGTCGAGGAGGTGACACGACCCACCAGACGGCTACCCAGACCCAACGCAATCATCTGCTGAGCCAGAGTGCCGTACAGGTCCAGCGCCAGCACACGGTCAGCAGACTTAACGGTCACCTCAGTACCGTTGAAATCCTTGAACGTCACCGGGAAAGCCGGGGTGGGGGTATCGACCATCGGCTGAATTTCGGGGGTATCCGCCGCGCTATTGGGGCCGCGCAGAGCCTTCTGATCAGGGGCAATAGAAGAACGCAGCTGATCCGCCAGGTTCTCCAAAACGGTGCGGGTGCTCTGCTCATCCACCACAGCCTGCGAAGTGCTTGAAGAAGCGGCCGGGTTCTGAGTACCCACACCGCAAGAGCTCAGCAGGAACGCGGAAGTGATAGAGAACGCCGCATACTTCATTGCATCGCGGCGGTTCAGGGCAGAAGAAGAAAGGGAAGAAAACATCGTAGTCTCCTAAAAAGCTAAGGACAGGCGCCGGGTAGAACGGGGCACCTGAAGCGGGGGTGCAGTACGTTCTGCACCCCCGCACGGGCCGTGTCGGCTTACCGGTGAACCTTATGGTTGAGTCTCAGAGTTGATTCTCACAGGCGAGCCGACAGTGTGGGCATCCTCGTGAGGTGCCTTTATGCCTTCTTGCGGCGGCGAGTGTACACGACGGTACCCGCACCGGCTGCAACAGCGATAAAGCCTGCAACCAGGGTGCCCTCAACACCGGAGGCGCCGGTGGACGCCAGAGGCTTGCCGGTGACCGGGTCGCAACCCTCACCCTCGTAGACGGTTTCGGACACGGTCTTGGTGGTGGTCTTCGCGCCGTTAATCGCCGCGGAGAAGCTCAGCGGAGCCATGTCCTTACCGGCCTCGTAGAAGCCAGCGAACGCCTTCGCGCCCTCAGCGGTCAGGGTGGTTGCAGCACCGTTGACGCTCACAGCGTCAGCGGAGCTCTGCAGACCGGACAGATCCACCTTCAGCAGTGCCACCTCACCGTAGTTAGTTGCCTTGCCGGAGGAGTCATTGCTGTTCATGGTCGCGTAGAGAGTACCGGTATTGCCGTTAATCTCAAGGCGCGGGTTCGCAATGGTGGTGTCCAGAATGCCGTGGTGGCCGGTGAAACGAACCGAACCGCTGAAGGAGATGGAACCCTTACCACCCTTGAAGGTGCCGGTGCCGTTAGACCAGTTGAACGCATCCGAAGAGTAGGAGGTGCCGTTCAGCTCCCAGCTGCCGTTTGCGATGCCGCCGCGCACGTAGTTGCGGAAGGAATCACGCACGCCCCAGCCGAGGTTTGCGCTCTTAATGGTGCCGTCGGATGCGCCCTGCTCCTGCACCTCGCGGGTGCGGGTGACGGGTACGCAGACCGGCTGTGCCGGGTTGTTGCTGACGGAGCCGTTCGAGGAGGAACCGCCGTTAGAAACGCTGCCGGAGGTGCCAACCGAACCGCCAGAACCGGAGTTGCCGGTGGAGTTCGAGGAGCTGTTATCGGAGGAGCCGTTCTCAGAACCCTTGTTGTCGGAGGACTTGTTCTCAGAGACACGGGGAACCTCAACGGTGTTCTCAGCGGTCTGCTCGCTGAGCTTTACGGAGAAGCTCAGCGGCGCCATGGCGTTGTCGGAGCCGCGGTACTGGCCCGCGAAGAGAACCTCGGAACCTTCATCGGTGAGGGCAACCGCCGCGTTCTGTGCGGAGAAGACGCCGTCCTTCACGCTTGCGCCGGAGAGGTCCACCTCGGCGATAGCCAGACCGGTCTTAGAAACAGACTTGCCGTCGCGAGTCAGCGCGTCAACGTCAGCGACCAGGGTGCCCTTGCCGTTGACGACGACCAGGCGCATGTTCTTGATGGTGCTCTTGAGCTGACCGTTGTGGCCGGTGAACTCTGCGGTGCCCGCAAAGTTGATCTGGCCGGTCTTGGTTTCGGGGTTGTACACGCCGGATGCCTGAGTGTACTTCAGGCCGCCTGCCGCGGTCTTCTCCAGACCGTCAACGTTCACGGAGCCGTGGGCGAAGCTGGTCAGGTACTTCAGGAAGGACTCGCGGATATCCCAGCTGAGGGTGCCGGACTCGACGACGTTGCCGGTGACCTTCTCTTCACGCTTGGGCTCGGTGGTTGCGGCGGGGGAGGAGGGTGCCGCGGAGG
>NZ_JABZXW010000102.1 GCF_015265375.1 Rothia sp. (in: high G+C Gram-positive bacteria) | reverse complement strand
GACCTGATGCGTTCTGGCACCCGCCCCCTGCCCGCCGCCGCTACGGCGAGCACGCAGGGTGTGCGCCTGTACGCCTCCTCGGTATCTGAGGACGCCGACCCGGCGCTCGGCCTGGACGAGGACCTGCGTCTGAAGCTGCTCAGCGCCCTGCAGGGCATGGGCACCGCTGAAGAGGAACCCCGCAAGGAACCCGCACAGGCGGATGCACCCAAGCCCGTAGCTCCAAAACCGGCCGCGCCGTCAGTAGTCGCTGCCCCCAAGCCGACTGCGCCTAAGCCGGCCGCACCGTCGGTAGTCGCTACGCCCAAGCCGACTGTGCCTAAGCCTGCCGCGCCCAAGCCGGCACCTCCGAAACAGGCTCAGCCTGCAGAGGCGGCGGGGGAGAGCGCTACCGCTTCTGCACCCGTGCAGAAGGCTGAACCCAAGCCTGTACCGGTCACGCCCGCAGCCCCCGTAGGTGTGCCCGAAACTTCCGTAGCTGTGCCCGCGGCTGAACCCGCCAAGCCGGTCCGTCCGACCCCGGCGCTGTTCGGCAAAGTTCAGGTTGCTGCGCCCACCGAACCTGCCGCGCCCCCCGCGGAAGAAGAGAACCAGGCGGGGGAGAAACCCCTCGACGCTTCCGAGCTGCCCGCAACCCCGGCTGAATCTGTGGCACCCGCAGAGCTCACCGTCCCTGCAGAGCTCACCGTCCCCGCAGAGGCACTCGCAGAAGACGAGTCCGCCGGCGCTCGCATCCACCCGCAGCAGGTGCGTGAAATGCACGAGAACTTCGCGGAACGCTCCCGACCCATCGTGCTCATCGGCCCCATGGCGGCAGGTAAAACCTACATTGGTACGCACCTTGCGCGTTTCTACGGCTACGAGTTCCTCGACGCCGACCAGCTCATCGTGGAACGCTACGGCGAAGTCTCCGAAATCTTCGAGATTTTCGGTGAGGCGTACTTCCGCGAGCTCGAACGCAAAACCATCGAAGAGGTCCTCACCTCGCCCGTATACCGCAACACGGTGTTTTCCCTGGGCGGTGGCGCGCCCATGACCGACTCGGTCGCGGAGCTGCTCAAGGACGAATGCGTGGTGTACATCCTCGTTGATGCTGACACCGTCACCCCGCGCATTACCGGCAACAAGACCCGCCCGCTGCTGCAGCCGAACCCGGTCGAGCGGTGGACCGACATTTTTGAGCGCCGCCGTAGCCGATACGAAGAGCTGGCGCATTTCACCCTGGACGCACGAGGCGGCCGCCCCATCACCGAGATGACCGCCGAAATCCAGGCGTACGTGACCGCAACCCGCGCCTCCCGCGCGCAGGGCCCCCAAGCATAACCCCTCACCTGTGAAAGGACACATGATGAGCACTCAGCCCACCCCCACTTTCGGTGCCTCCGGCGCGGAAGATATTACCCGCATCCCGGTGACCGGCAGCTCCCCGCGTGAGAACTATGAGGTTCTCATCGGCCACAACCTGCTCGGTAAAATCCCCGAAATTCTGGGCAACCGCACCAAGAAGGTGCTCGTGATTCACCCGCGTGCCCTGCGTTCCACCGGTGAGCTGGTCATGGAAGACCTGCGCGCCATGGGCTACGAATCGTTCAGCGCCGAAATTCCGGACGCTGAGGAGGCGAAGCACTACCAGGTGGCGGCGTTCTGCTGGCAGGTGCTCGGCCAGAACGACTTCACCCGCACCGACGCAATCATCTCCGTGGGCGGCGGCGCCATTACCGACGTTGCCGGCTTCGTGGCGGCAACCTGGCTGCGCGGCGTGCGCGTCATCCACATTCCGACCACCCTGCTCGGCATGGTGGACGCTGCCGTAGGTGGTAAGACCGGCATCAACACCGCCGAAGGTAAGAACCTGGTCGGCGCGTTCTGGCCGCCCGCCGCAGTGCTCTGCGAAATCGGCACCCTGCGCACCCTGCCTGAGCATGAGCTGCTGACCGGCATGGGTGAGGTCGTCAAGTGCGGCTTCATCGCAGACCCCGAAATTCTCGACCTGATCGAGGCGAACCCGAACGCCGTACGCGACTCGCAGTCCGCCGTGATGCGTGAACTCATTGAACGTAGCGTGCGCGTGAAGGCTGAGGTCGTCTCCGAGGACCTGCGCGAATCCGGCCGCCGCGAAATCCTGAACTACGGCCACACCCTCGCCCACGCCATCGAGCGCAACGAACGCTACCAGTGGCGTCACGGCGCGGCAGTGTCCGTCGGCATGGTCTACGCCGCCGAACTGGCGCTGGCAACCGGCCACGCCGACGAAGAACTTGTCGCACGTACCCGCCGCATCCTCGAATCCCTGGGCCTGCCCACCTCCTACAAGGCAGACGCATGGCCCCAGCTGCTCGAAGCAATGCGCCGCGACAAGAAGGCACGCGGCAACCTGCTGCGCTTCATCATTCTTGACGGTTTGGCTCGCCCGCGCGTCTACGAGGTGCCGGACGACTCGATCCTGTACATGACCTACCAGGAGATTACCGAGTAGGTGACGGGTCCCGTACATTTACCGGATGCACCCGCCACGCGGCTGCCAGCATATGACAGTCAGCGCGCGGCAGCCGGGCGGGGTGCCACAGAAAAACTGTGGCGCCCCTGCTAGGCAAACTCGTGCGCATCCTGTAGAATGTACGGGACATATTTTTGCTCATTGAAAACTTAGCGCCTCGCCGGGTACCACTACGGCGTGAGCGTCGATGACACGAAGGAGAGCCCCATGGCATCCACTACCGATATTAAGAACGGCGCCGTCCTGAAGATTGACGGCAACCTCTGGTCCGTCGTTGAGTTCCAGCACGTTAAGCCCGGTAAGGGTGGCGCATTCGTCCGCACCAAGCTGCGCAACGTTACCTCCGGCAAGGTCGTCGACCGTACCTTCAACGCTGGCGCTAAGATCGAAACCGCAACCGTTGACCGCTCCGACTACCAGTACCTGTACCAGGACGGCGACGACTACGTCTTCATGGACATGAAGACCTACGACCAGATCAACGTTCCCGCAACCGTTGTTGGTGACGCAGCAAACTACATGCTCGAGTCCCAGACCGCAACCATCGCAATGCACGAGGGTAGCCCCCTGTACATCGAGCTGCCCGCATCCGTGGTCCTCGAAATCACCTACACCGAGCCCGGCCTGCAGGGTGACCGCTCCACCGGCGGCACCAAGCCCGCAACCGTTGAG
>NZ_JABZXW010000004.1 GCF_015265375.1 Rothia sp. (in: high G+C Gram-positive bacteria) | reverse complement strand
TCCCCGACTGGGACCCCAACACCCCTCCCGCCGGTCTGAGCGAACCCGGCCACGGTGAAGTTTTCGGCATCGTCTACATCCCCAAGTTCGGATCCGACTACCAGCGCCCCGCCACCCAGGGAACCAGCTCCGACGTTCTCGACTCTCTCGGACTCGGCCACTACGAAGGAAGCGCCATGCCCGGTCAGGTCGGCAACTTCTCCCTCGCAGGCCACCGCCAAACCCGCGGAAAAGTCCTCAACGACATCGACCTGCTCACCGAAGGCGACCACATCTACGTGCGCACCAAAGACGGCTACTACACCTACACCGTCTACAGCCACGAAATCGTGCAGCCCGACCAGGTAGAAGTCATCGAACCCGTCCCCGGACAGCCCGGCGTAGCACCCACCGAGCGCCTCCTGACGCTCACCACCTGCCACCCGCGCTACGGCGACACCGAACGATACATTGTCCACGCCCGCCTCGAATCCTGGCGGCCCGCCGCAGCCGGAGCGCCCGCAGAAATTGCCGCCTCCGTCGCAAAATCCTAAATCTGAGAGGAAAAGCAGATGTACGCATGGATTTTCCGCCACCTCCCCGGCCCCCTGTGGGTTCGCATCATCATCGCCATCGTGCTGATACTCGCCGTAGTCTACCTGCTCATGGAATTCGTCTTCCCCCACTTCGCAGAGTACGGCCCCTTCAACCTGAACGTCACCATCAACCATTAGCGCTAAGGACGTGCCATGACCCGCATCCTTGTTATCGACAACTACGACAGCTTCGTCTTCACCCTCGTCGGCTACATCCAGCAGCTCGGCGCTGAAACCACCGTCATCCGTAACGACGAATACGAACTCGACGAAGTCATCAAGCTCGCCGAAGAACACGACGGCGTGCTCGTCTCTCCCGGCCCCGGTGCCCCCGCAGAGGCAGGCGTCATCATCGACACCATCCGCTGGGCCGCGGAAGCGAAGAAGCCGCTGCTGGGCGTCTGCCTGGGCCACCAGGCCATTGCTGAGGCATTCGGCGGCACCGTCACCCACGCCCCCGAGCTGATGCACGGCAAGACCTCGCAGCTGGTGCACGATAACGTGTCCGTCTTCAAGGACGTGCCCTGCCCCTTCACCGCAACCCGCTACCACTCCCTGGCGGTTGTACCCGAAACCATGCCCGAGGTCCTGGAAACCACCTCCACGACCGACAACGGCATCATCATGGGCCTGCGCCACCGTGAAGCCCCCATGCACGGCGTGCAGTTCCACCCCGAATCGGTCCTGACCGAAAGCGGATACCTCATGCTCGGCAACTGGCTCGAAGAAACCGGCCTGCAGGGCGCCGCAGAACGCTCTAAGAGCCTCTCACCCCTAATGGCCTAGCCCTTCTAGCCTTTAGAGCCCTCAGTGGCTTATATCGCCTCCAGAAGCCCCGTAGCAGGCATGCTACAGGGAAGCTGGAGGCGATAGCTATATCTGGGCCCGTAACCGCGAGCAAGCCCCGGTACACGAACAAAGCACACAGACAGACACACGGGCAGATACACGAAAGGGGCGGCGCCCCACACCCAACGGTGTGGAGCGCCGCCCCTTTATCGTAGCTAGCCGCTAGAACCCCTTAGCGGGCATTCGCGTTAGCGTTTGCGTTGTTCGCATTGGCATTGGTATTCGCGTTATTACCCTGAATCGTACGGGTACCCGCAGTAGCGGACGCAGCCGGTGCCGGAGTAGCCGTAGCGGTAGAACGCTGCTGGTTCTGGTTGCCAGTGGTAGCGTTCTGGTTACCGGTCGATGCAGCCGGCTGAGTAGCCTGCTGGGTAGCCTGACGCTGCTGGTTCTGGTTGCCAGTAGTAGCGTTCTGGTTACCGGTCGACGCAGCCGGCTGAGTAGCCTGCTGAGTCGGTGCAGTCGTCTGAGTCGGAGTAGCCGCCACACGAATCGTCACGGTGCTGTTCTGAGCCACCAGAGTACCCGCCGCAGAGCTCTGCGAAAGCACGGTACCAGCAGGACGCTCATTGGTCTGAACGGTCTCAATGTTGGTGTTCAGCAGAACATCCTGAGCAGTCAGAGCAGCAATAGCCTGATCCTTGGTCAGACCCACCAGCGAGGGGACCTTCACCTTACCGGAGGACAGGACGATGTTCACGGTGCTACCAGCCTCAACGGTCTGAGCACCCTTATCATCGGTCGAGCCCTTCTCCGGGGAAAGCTCCACAACCATACCGGCAGGAACGGAAGCGCTCTCCACAGTGGAGACGCGGCCATCCACCAGACCCAGATCCTTCAGAGCGTTACGGACGTACGCCTCGCTCTGACCCTGCAGGTTATCCGGCAGCTTGACCTTCTCCGGACCGCTCGAAACGGTCACAGTCACGGTCGAACCCTTGTTGACCTTCGCGCCAACGCCCGGCTCGACGCTAATCACGTCGCCCTTCTTGATGTTGTCAGAGTAAGCCGTACGGTAATCCAGCACGAAGCCCAAGTTACGCAGCTGGTTATCGGCATCATCGCGGGAAACATTCACCACAGCCGGCACCTGAACCTGCGGAACCTCGTTCAGCTTGTTCTGGTAGTACAGCACCGAGCCGACACTGAAGACCAGCAGAGCCGCAATCAGAGTACCCACGAGGAAACGAACCCACGCACGCTTACGCGGCGAAGACTCATCGTACTCCGCATACTCCTCATCGTCGTACAGCTCCTCATCGTCTTCATACTCGAAGAAGCCGTTAAGACCGCCGTCCTCCACCGAAGCCTCAGTAATCGAGGTGGTGTACGGGGCGTAGTCATCACCCAGGGAGGCGGTAGTTGCCGAAGGAACGAAAGCAGTAGTCATCGCTGCATCCTGAACCACGGTCTCTTCACCCGGGCGAACAACCGACACCAGAGCCTGAGCGAACTCAGCTGCGCTCTGATAACGCTCATCCGGGTTCTTCGCCAGACCCTTCAGAATCACAGCATCCAGACCCGCCGGAACCTCAAGCGGGGTGAACTTGCTCGGAGGCTCAGGGGTGTCAGAGAGGTGCTTAGCCGCCAGGTCAACATTCGACTCAGCATCGAACGGAGAACGACCAGCAATCATCTCGTAAATCACGCACGCAGCAGAGTACAGGTCGCTACGGGCGTCAACATCCTTGCCGCTCACCTGCTCAGGGGACATGTAGCGTGCGCTACCCATCACCACGTTAGCTTTGGTCAGCGCCTCGCCAGCTTCCTCGATGGCACGGGAAATACCGAAATCCATGACCTTAATCTGGCCCGGCTGACCCTTAGCGATATCCTCGCTGGTACGCTCCAGCACCATAATATTCGCCGGCTTAATGTCGCGGTGAATAATGCCCATCGAGTGGCTGTACTGCAAAGCACCCAGCAGCTGCTCGGAATAACCCAAAGCATCACGGACCGGCAGGTGGCCGCCACGGGACAGGATGGAACGCAGAGTATGACCCTCCACGTACTCCATCACGATATAAGGAATAGCGGTGCCCTCTTCCGAAGAGTCAGACTCCTTGCCATCCTGCGAGGGGTTATACGAACCGGTGTCATAGACAGCAACAATCGCAGGATTGTTCAGAGACGCCACAGCCTCCGCCTCACGCTTAAAGCGTGCGCGGAACGTATCGTCCTGGGCCTGCTCCGGGCGCAGAATCTTAAGCGCAACCTTGCGGCCGAGGCGAGTATCCTCAGCAGCATAAACGGTTGCCATCGCACCGGTACCGATTACCTCGAGTACCTTGTAACGGTTATCAACCGTGTCGGGAACCGACAGGTCCATAAGTTCTCCTGGATCACTAAGACTAAAACTAAATCAAAACGTAGGGGCTAACGCGCCGACGCAGAAGCGGAAGCAGAAGCCGACGCAGACGGTGCAGCAGAAGCGCTCGCACTCGAACCCCTACCCGAACTGGAAGAGGCCACATACATGTCTACATTACTACCAACCGTGACCTTGGTGCCAGATGAGGGGGTAGTACGAAGCACCGTACCGGGGGCCGCAGTGTCCGAATTCTCATAATGCAGAGAAACGTTCACACCCAGAGCGGCAACAGCCTTCGATGCCTCGTCAACGTTCTTACCCTCAAGGTTCGACGGCAAAGTCACCGACTTCGGACCGGTCGAATAGCGAACAGTCACGCTATTACCCTGCTCCAAAGTACCCGTCGGAGAAACCGAAATCACCGTGTTCTCCGGCTGAGTCGACTCAACACCCTCAGTCTTGGGGGACAGGCCAAGGTTCTTCAGCTCGTTCACCGCATCCTGCAGCTCGCGACCCTCATAGTTAATCGCGTTGACGGTCACCTTCTGCTTAGCGGCACGGGCAGAAGCAGACTCAGTCGGCTCCACCGTAGAAACGGTACCCGTGTTCGTCGGAACAACAGACGAAGAAGCGCTCGGAACCGGATCAGCCGAACCGCCACCATTATTAGAAGAAAGGACCGTCCAAATACCGCCAGCGATCAGCACGATTGCCAGAAGCAGAGCAACCCACATCCACACGTTCGGGCCACGCTTTGCCGCAGGAGCAGGAGTAGACTTCACACGACCAGACATGGGGCGCATCGTCTGCTCACTCGTTCGAGGAATAGGCGCCGTCGTCGGCTCCGGCGAGAAACGACCACCAGAACCAAAACGCGGAGCAGCAGAAGCACTAATCGGCTCAGCCGCAACATCCATCGCGGTCATCGCAACCGTCGCGTCGTCAGCGTTCTCCTCAGCCAAGAACTGAGCCAGAGAGGGGACAGCCTTCACCGCAGCCTTCAGGTCGCGGCGACGAATCGCATCCACCGCAGAAGCCAGAGCGGTCGCATCCTTAGGACGCTGAGCCGGGTCCTTCGCCAGCAGGCACATAATCAGCGCACGAGCCGGAGCCGGAATGGTCTCCGGAAGCGGCGGCGGCGGATCATTCACCTGAGCCAGTGCAATCGCAATCTGCGACTCACCCGTAAACGGACGACGACCCACCAGGCACTCATAACCAATAATGCCCAACGAGTACATATCCGACGAGGCGGTAGCCGCCTGACCGGTCGCCTGCTCCGGCGCCAGATACTGGGCAGTACCCATCACCTGACCGGTAGCCGTCAACGGCACCTGGTTCGCCAGACGAGCAATACCGAAGTCAGTCACCTTCACACGGTCATCCGGAGTGATGATGAGGTTACCCGGCTTCACGTCACGATGCACCAGACCCTGCGAATGAGCCGCAGCCAACGCACGAGCCGTCTGAGCAATGAAGTTCAGAATACGGTCGGGCGGCAGGGTAGTCTCATGCTCAATGATGCTCGAAAGCGGGTTACCCGGCACCAGCTCCATGACCAGGTACGCCGAGTTATCCTCCTCGCCGTAGTCGAAAACATTCGCCACGCCGGGGTGGTTCAACAGCGCCGTATTACGGGCCTCGGCGCGGAAACGCTCCAAGAAGCCCGGGTCACCGGTGTACTCCTCCTTGAGGATCTTGACCGCAACGATGCGCCCAAGCACCTTGTCGCGAGCTTTCCACACCTCGCCCATACCGCCAATCGCGATACGTTCGGTCAGGGTGTAGCGCCCGCCCAAAGTGATATCAGCCGCAGGCCTCACTTGTTCAACACCGCCTCAAAGAGTTGCTTACTAGTACTAGTTGCCAACTGGGCACCGGTCGCCACGTCAATATCCTCATAGACCACAGCAATCGCAATCTGAGGATCATCAGCCGGAGCAAAACCGGTAAACCAAGAATTATTCAAACCTGCCGTCGTCTCCGCGGTACCGGTCTTACCCGCCACCTTCACACCGGAGACACCAGCATTACGTGCAATACCATTATCAACCGCATTCACCATCCACTGCTTCACCTGGTTAGCAATTTCAGGGCTAGTGGACGTGCGCAGCTTCTCAGGAGAGAACTCCTGCAAAGTGCTCAGGTTGCTGGTCTTCACCGAACGAATCAGGTTCGGCTTCATCTGCACGCCGCCATTTGCAATTGCCGCAGAAGTCATCGCCACCTGCAGCGGAGTGGTCTTCACGTCGTACTGACCAATCGCCGACTGGGCCAGCTGGCTCTGCGTCAGATTCGACGGGAAAGACGACTTAGAAACCGTCAAAGGAATCTTCAAATCCTGGCCGTAACCAAAATTCTCAGCAGTCTTCGCGATACGCTCCTGACCCAAATCCATCGCAATCTGCGCAAACGGCGTATTACAGGACTGAGCCAAAGCCCACTCAATCGTCGCCTGAGTACGGGTCGAACACTGACCGCCCGTATAGTTCGGCAGGCTAATGTTCGTGCCCGGCAAGGGCAACTGTGCGGGGTTCGCAATGACCGAAGACGCGTTGTACTTGCCGGACTCCAGCGCCGCCACCGCATCAATAATCTTGAAGGTCGAACCCGGCGAATAAGTATTACCGGCAATCGCACGGTTAAACAGGGGGCTGTCCTCGTCAGAAGTCAGCGCCTGGTAATTCGCCAAAACCGAAGAGCTCGTATGAGCCGACAGAAGATTCGGATCATAGGACGGCGAAGAAGCCATCGCCAGAATCTCACCGGTCTTCGGGTTCAACGCCACCACAGCGCCCTTACGGCCCTGTAGCGCGTTGTAGGCAATATCCTGAAGCTTCGAATTGATTGTCAGCTCCACGCTAGCGCCCTGCGCGGAAGAACCACTGAACAGCTGCGCCACACGGTCGTAGAACTGGCTATCGCTCGTGCCCGCAAGCTCCTTATCCATAGCAGCTTCCAAACCGGTCGCGCCATAAATCGTGGAGAAGTAACCCGTCAGAGCCGCATACTTGAGCGGGTGGTTATACACACGCTGGTAGTTGTACTCATCATCGGACTTCACCGACGAAGCGATCTCCGTACCGTCAACTACAATCGAACCACGTGCCGAACCGTAATTGTCGTAGAGCGCTCGAGAATTCCACTGATTATTCATCAGCGTCTTCGAATCGAAGAACTGAATATAGCTGAGGGTACCCATCAGCAGGACAAACACGCACGCGGCAGACATCCACATGCGGCGAATAGCCCTATCCATTCTTCTCACCTCCAGAATCCTTAGCCGTAATACGCGCCAGAACGCTAGTAGCACCCTCCGGCTCGTAGCTAGTGTCCGCATGGTCAATACCCTGCGGAGCATCATAACCAGCCACCAGGTGAGGTGCGCGGGCACTATGAGAAATAGACAACCACAGCGCCACAATAATCCAGTTAGCCACCAACGAGGAGCCACCGGCAGACATGAAAGGAGTCGTCAGACCAGTCAGCGGAATCAAACGAGTCACGCCGCCAATCACCACGAACAGCTGCAGAACCATGACCGTAGACAGACCGGCAGCCAACAGCTTGCCGAAACCATCACGAGTACCCAACGCTGCACGGTAACCGCGCGAAACCAGAAGCATGAACATCATCAGGATGGCACCCAGACCAACCAGGCCCAGCTCCTCACCCAACGAGGAAATAATCATGTCCGAATTAGCGTACGGGACAAGGTTTGCGCGGCCCTGACCCCAACCGCGGCCAAAAAGACCGCCGTAAGCCAGACCGAAAACGCCCTGCAGAATCTGACCCGAACCACCAGGAGACGCCTGGTAAATCTCCGGATCAAAAGCATGCACCCACGCATAAATACGGGCGTGCACGTGCGAGACATAGTGGTACGCGAAATAGCCACCCACAGCCATACCGATACCCGCAACCACCAGCCACGAAATACGACCGGTCGACAGGTACAGCATCGCCATGAACAGGCCAAAGAACATAATTGCCGAACCAAGGTCCTTCTGGAACACCAGAACACCCAGGCTCACAATCCACGCCAAGAACACCGGCGCCAAATCACGCAGACGCGGCAGATTGATAGGGCCGATGCGGCGGCCAGCCACCAGAATCAGGTCACGGTGCGTCGCCAAATAGCCGGCGAAGAAAATCGCCAAAGTAATCTTCGCGACCTCACCCGGCTGGAACGTACGGTTACCGATATGAATCCAAATACGAGCACCATTGAGCTCCATACCCAGACCCGGAACCAGCGGCATGATAAGCAGGATCATCGACAGCACCAGGGAGGTGTACGTGACCTTACGCAGCAGACGGTAATCCCTGAGCACAAACACGATAATCGCGCACAGCACCATAGACACGCCAGTCCACATCAGCTGACCATCACCCACCGGAGCCGCAATCTGCGGATCCAGACGATAAATCATGGTCAAACCAATACCGTTCAGAGCCACCACCAGCGGCAGAATAAACGGATCAGCATAACGGGCGCGGAACTGCATGACTAGGTGAATCAGAAGAGCACCAGCACCCAGCACCACCGTGCACGGCAACCACTGGCTCTTCGACGTATCAAAAGCATGCTCCGGATCAATCAAGTACATGCCGAACGAGCTGATACCCACCGCCAAAACCAGCAGGAAAAGCTCCGTGAAACGGCGTGCACGAGGCGCGTCCGACTCACGACGGAACGAGAACTTAGCCATTGTTCTCACCGCCCTCTGCCGCAGGCGCGGAGGAAACCGTAGCCAGCTCAGGAGCCGGGGATGCCGAATCAGAGCCCGGTGCTTCAGAGCTAGGAGCCTCGCTAGGCGCCTGAGAGCTCGGGGAAGCAGAAGCCGAGGCGGAAGCAGAAGCGGAAGCAGCGGCCTGCTCCGCCTTCTCACGAGACTGATCTGCCTGAGTCTTCAAACGAGACACAATCTGGTGCGCATCATCCAGGTCCTTCGCCGTAATCGCATTACGCAACAAAGAACGAGTATGATCGCTCAGCTCACTCGTAGGAATATCGGTATTCTCCACCACGTGAGAAAGGCGAATCGGACCCACCGCATGCGGAATACCGTTGTACACCGCAACCGTGCCGTCACTCTCACCCACATAGTAGCTACGCTCCACATAGCGCAGACCGGTCCACGCAGCCAGCGTCAAAATAGCCGCAACCAGCAGAGTAATGAACAGACGAATCGACCACGACCGCGGGCGCGAACGCTCAACAGTATCCTCAGCGATCAGCTCCTCCAGCTCAGCCGGCAGGGTCGCCTCATCAGACTCAACCTTCAACGGCACACGCTGAGCCACCGTCGCACGATGCTCCAGGGTACGAGAAGTAACCGCCGGAATCATGCCGGTCTCAGTAGCCACCGAAGCGGCACCAACCAGCTGATGCGGGCGGGAACCCAATTCGCTACGCAAAATCGCAGCATTCGTAAGAGCCGCATCCACGGCGTTATCGTACGTACCGATATGGTGACGCACCGCCCCAGAACCACTGTGCAACAGGGTTCCAGAGAAGTCACGAGCACGACGGAAACGGCGCAGCGACCGACGATAATGCTCCTCAGGATCCTCATCATGGTGCGCACCCAAAATAGCCTCAGCAGCCTCAGCCGTGGCAGCAACCTCGGGAAGCTTCTGAGTGTTCGTGCTGACCTCCTGCTCCGCCACAATCGAATCAGGCAGAGCAGACTCAGGCAGACTCGAAGGGCCCACCGGCTCATCCACCGGCAGAACCTCACGGTCAATCACTTGCAGAGACACAACCGTCACGTTATCCGGAGCGCCACGCTCCAAAGTCATCGCAATCAGAGTGTCAGCAATCTCAGACAGGTCATCGGTAGAACGCATCACCTGCTCAATCTCCGGCAGGGATACCACAGCATCCAAACCATCCGAAGAGAGCACCCAGCGCTCGCCGGGAACAGCGTCCAGAGTCTTCAACTCCAGCTCGGGGGACGCGTCAACGTCACCCAGAACGCGCATAATCACGTTCTTATGCGGGTGGTTCTCCGCCTCCTGCGGGGTAATACGACCCTCATTGAGTAGGCGCTGCACAAACGTATGGTCAGTAGAAATCTGCTCAAACTCGCCATCAGCACCCGGGCGCAGACGATACGCACGCGAGTCACCAATATGAGCCAGCTCAATGCAGTCACCGTCAATCAGCAGGGCAGTACAGGTCGTACCCATACCCGCCAGCTGCGGATCATTCGCCGCCAGCTCATTAATAATCAGGTTCGCGCTCTGAATCTCATCAGCCAGGTAAATGCTACCGGTACCGTCCTCAAAATCAGGATGGTCAAGCGGAGTCAGATTCAGAACCGTCGTAGCCGACGCGACATCGCCGCCCACGTGACCGCCCATGCCGTCAGCAACGACCGCAAGGAAACGACCACCGTAGCCGGAGTCATCATTCTTCGAGCGTTTCAGACCCGTATCAGAGCGGGCCTCAAAACGAAAAGCAATCTTCATACACTAGCCCCTCAACTGCATGGTGGTACCGCCAACGCGGAAATCATCACCGGGCTCAATCGGGGTCGCACGAGTCAGACGCTCGCCATTGACGAACGTACCATTAGTAGAATTCAAATCCTCAAGGAACCAACGGGAACCCTGAGGGAACAGGCGCGCATGGCGACCCGAGGCGTAATCATCCTGCAGGGACACCTCAATGTCATTAGCGCGGCCAATAGTAATCGGGTGGTCCCCCAGCTGCATCATCGCGCCAGCCTGCGCACCGGCAGTAATCACAAGCTGCGAAGGGCGAGTCGGCGGAGGTGCAATATGGGTAGCCTCCGGAACCGCATCAACCGGTGCCGCACGATAGTTCTTACCCAAACCAAGGTCACGGCGAGCCGCCGAAACCACCAGGAAAACAAAGAACCAAATCAGAGCCAGAAAAGCGTAACGAAGGATAGTAACGGTCAATTCAGACGCCATTAACGGACACCTCCGGTCGAACTATGGAAGATGATGCGGGTATTACCCATGCGAAGCAGCGAACCGTTCGCCAGCACCACCGGCGCACGCAGAGGCGCACCATTAATCAACGTGCCGTTGGTAGAACCCATATCGGAGGCGACCACCGCACCACCCTGCATCGAAAGCTGCAGGTGACGGCGAGAAACACCCTTATCGTCCAGACGAAAATCAGCATCAGAACCGCGGCCCAGCACAAACGGCAGGTGGTTCACCGGGTGCATGCGACCCTCAATCTCCAAGAAGAAACGGGGAGCCGCCGCAGGGGGCGCTACAGGCATGTTCAGGCGAGGCGCAGGAGCCTGCTGAGGCGCAGGGCTGGGTGCAGGCTGAGCCGGCTGAGCAGCCGGCTTCGTAATGCGGGTCGGCAAAGAAGACTCACGCGGCGGACGCACCGGCGCGTAGTTAGTGGCGCCGCGCAGAGACGGGGACGCCGGAGCCTCCGGCACAGAGAACGGCTCGAAAGTCGCAACAACCTCAAACTCGCCCTCAGAGAGAGAATCAAGAACGTTGAACGTCACGCGAACCGCACCAATGAGGGTGTAACCCTGCGCGCGGGCGTGCGAAATCGCCAAATCGCACAGCTCAACAGCGAACGGGTTACCCCACTCGCGCACGCGCGGGAAATCGACCGGCGCAAAACGGAGAGTATAGACATTAGGAGCCATGGTGCGACCACTGCCGTCCACGTAGGACTCGTCATCCATCATGATGCGGACGCGGTTAGCGACATCCGCCTTCGCAAAGGTGCCGAAGCCCTTGGAAAGGCCGACAGTGCGACCGATGCCTTGCTCCAGCTTGCCCAGCTTGTCGAAAAACTTCATGCCGCCTCCTTCTCAACGACCATTCCGAGCAACAGACCGCGCAAACGGTCTTTATCCGAAAGGCTCAGTTTAACGAGCGTGTCTGTGCGTTAGCTGTGTGTCCTGTGAATGAACACACCCGGTTCTATTTTAGGTGATGCACTCGCCATCGCTCTGGAACCCCGTCATTTAGCGGGGAATTGGTTATGGATATGAAAAAATCCCCGGTTCTTTCGAACCGGGGATCGTTGGTGCGCGAGGGGGGAGTTGAACCCCCACGCCCTCACGGGCACACGGACCTGAACCGTGCGCGTCTGCCTATTCCGCCACTCGCGCATGTGTCTTACGGTGTATCACCGCAGGCAACACATAAAACTATACGGACTGCATGCGGTGCTGTCCAATCGAGAGTGTGTGACCTTCGTTACTTAGTGTTGGTGGGGGTGTCAGAAAGAGACTCTGAAGCACTATCGGAGGCGCTATCCGGGGCACTATCAGACGCTCCACCGGAAGCAGCCGCATCGGACGCAACCGCGGAACCCCGCTCCCGCGCCATACGCTCCTGTTCAGCACGCTCCCGGTCAATACGCTCCAAACGCGCACGCAACAACCACGTCACCGGACCCACATACGGCAGGCACAGCACCAGCAGAAGCCACTTCAGCTTCTGTACCTCCGAAAAATGCGGGTTCCGATGAATCGTCACTAAGCACAATAGCGCCAACGCAATACCTGCCAGAAATACAACCGTGACCACCAGCTCCAGTACGGCACGCCAATCCATAAGCCCTCCTAATATCCTTCCTAAGCATACAGACCCGGAGGAATCCACAAGCCCTCAGGGTAGTTCAAGGAGGTGTTCAGAGCCTACCCCGATGGGCAGCCCCATACGCCCCTCAAGCACGCAAAAGGGCCCGCCCCGCAACACAGCAGGACGGACCCTCCACAAAGCCTTACACAGAAACCTGCGTGTAGCTCACAAACTAGCGGCTAACTTTCTTAGCCTTCTTCGCAGCACGACGCTCAGCAGCCTTCGCATCATACTCAGCCCAGAACTCACGGGTAGTCACCGCATCAGTACCATCCCACGCCGCAAGATTCTTCAACTCAGGCATATCCGAAGCCTTGAAAATCGGCTCCAAACCAGCCTTACGCTGAGCTTCATAGTTCTTCAACACCGCAACAACCTGCGGAGTCATCAACAGAACCGCCGTCAAGTTCACAATCACCATGCCGGCATTCAACATATCCGCGGTAGTCCACACCAGATCCAGCGAAGAAATCGCGCCGAAGAACACGAATACCAGAACCAGCGCACGGAAAATATTCATCGGCAGCTTACGCTCAGTCACAAAACGCATATTCGACTCGCCGTAGTAGTAGTTACCAATCACAGTCGAGAACGCAAACATGAAAATCGCGATAGTCAGGAAGTGAACCGCCCAATCGCCCAGCTGCATAGCCAGCGCCGACTGAGTCAGCGACGCACCACGAGAACGATCACCATAGGTCGGGTTCGACAGCAGAACAATAAACGCAGTCACAGTACACGCCATCATCGTGTCAAAGTAAACACCCAAAGTCTGCACGTAACCCTGCTTAGCCGGGTGGGAAATAGTAGCGGTCGCACCAGCGTTCGGAGCAGTACCCATACCCGCCTCGTTAGTCAGCAGGCCACGCTTCATACCCCAAATCACGGCACCCATCGCGCCACCGGTCACAAACTCCTTAATGCCAAAAGCACCCTGGAAAATCATCAGCAGCATCTCCGGAACCTTGCCAATGTTCAGCAGAACAACCAGCAGACCCAGCAGCAGATACAGCACCGCCATAATCGGAACCAGCCACTCAGTCACCGAAGAAATCGCGCGAATACCACCGAAAATAATAGCCGCAGTCAGCGCCACCATAATCAGACCAATAGTGATGCGGAAGCCCATCGAGTTAGTACCCGAAACATCAATGCTGAACGAGTTCGCCGCAGCATCCACCACAGCATTCGTCTGAACCGCCACAAACACGAACGCATAAGTGACCACAATGAACGCCACAAAGATGTAACCCATCCACGGAGCATTCAGGCCGCGCTTCATGTAGTACGCCGGACCACCAACGTAGGAATCCTTACCGCGCTCCTTGTACAGCTGACCCAGAAGGGACTCCGCAAAAGCAGAAGCCGCACCAACAGCAGCAATAACCCACATCCAGAACACAGCACCCGGGCCGCCCATAGCAATAGCCAAAGCAACACCCGCAACAGTACCGGTACCCACACGAGAAGCCGCCGAAACAGTAAACGCACGGAACGAAGAAATGCTCTTCTTACCGTCAGCCTCACGAGCAACCGGGTCACCCAGGACACGGACCATTTCCTTAATGGAACGCCACTGCACACCGCGAGTACGGATCGTAATGTACAGACCAGCCGCAATCAGAGCGTAGTAGAGGAAATTACTCCACATCCAGTTCTGCACGGCATCCACGGAGGAAGTCAGTTCCGCAGTCTGCGTATTAATGTCCCCGATGATATTCAGAAGAAAATCCACTCGGCACTCCAATCTTGAAAGCAAAAAGCCCGCACGCTCAAACCCGGAAGACGGGCAACGTGTGGGCTACATTGCTGGGTGGTGCGGACTCAAAGCCGCGTAACGGAGGCACATACGCTCCGTATGATTAGTCACCTCATTGTGGGGTGCGCAACCCTCACGGAGCAACTTAAAAAAGGGGCCCAAGCCAAAATGTAACGAATACTTAATATATGGGCAGAGTAAATATAGACTCCGTGGAGGTGTTGACGGCACCGGCAGGGCGGGCGCAAAAAGCCCGGCACAAGGCACAAAACCTCGCACCGGGCATAACGAAGAAGCGGGGGTATCAGTCGGGCTACGAACGCTCAGGCTTCACAAACGGGAACGACAACACCCCACGAATCTGAGTCTGAGCCAGCAGCATCACCAAACGGTCCACACCCAGACCCAAACCACCCGTCGGCGGCATACCCGTCTCCAAGGCGTAAAGGAAATCCTCATCCACCTCCATCGCCTCCAGGTCACCCGAAGCCGCCTTCAACGACTGCTCCGTCAGACGCTCACGCTGCACCAGCGGATCCGCCAGCTCAGAATAAGCACAGCCCATCTCCATGCCATTGATCACCAAATCCCAACGCTCCGCCAAACCCGGAACACTACGATGCGGCGCCGCAAGCGGACTCGTCTCCGCAGGGAAATCCGTATAGAACGTCGGCTCCACCGTATGCGCCTCAACCAGCTCACCATACAGCTCCTCAACGATGGCACCCGGACCCATACCCTCGTGAACACGCACACCATGCTGCTGCGCCAAAGCCAGCAACTCCTCAAAATCCGTCTGCACATCCACGCGGCGACCCAGCGCCTCCGATAGAGCATCACACACCGACACCACACGCCACGGACCCGACACATCAGATACCGTGCGCTCGCTCGAAGCCTTATGACCCAACGGCAAAGACACCGAACCAAACACCGCCCGGGCGGCATCCTTAATCAGACGCTCCGTCAACTCGCGCATCTGCACATAATCCGCGTACGGACGATACGCCTCAAGCACCGTAAACTCCGGATTATGGGTCGCATCAGCACCCTCATTACGGAAATCACGACCCAGCTCATACACCGGACCGCTACCGCCCACCACCAGACGCTTCAGGTACAGCTCCGGCGCAATACGCAGCGTCAAATCCTCACCGTACGCATTGATATACGTGCGGAACGGACGCGCGCTCGCGCCACCGTGCACCGTATGCAGAATCGGGGTCTCCACCTCAAGGAAGCCCTCCGCATCCAGACGGGCACGCAGCGCCTTAATCACCGCCGTGCGCAGACGCAGATTCTGCATCTGATCCGGATGCACCAGCAGGTCCGTGGAGCGGCGACGCAGACGCGCCTCCGGGTCGGTAAACGAATCAAAGGGGATGGGGTGCAGGCTCTTCGACGCCATGTGCCAGCTGGAGGCAATCAGTGATCGAGTGCCGTTGCGGCTCGCCCCGTAAGCACCCTGCACGGTGATGATGTCACCGGTATCCAGGTTGCGGGATGCAATGCTCAGCAGGCGCTCGCCCACGAGGGCGCGTTCCATGATGACCTGCAGGGTTTCGCCACCCTCGATCAGGGTCGCAAAGAGGACTCCACCGTGGTTGCGAAGCGCGCGAATACGCCCCGAAACCATAAATTCTGAATCAGGAATATTTTCAGAAGAGAATATACGCAGGGCATCCTTCACGCCTAGAATAGGCGCACCATTACTGCGTATCTCACCACCCAGCGGATACGGCTCCATACCCGCCGAACGCAGCGCCTCCAAATGACGCAGACGATGCTGAGTCTGATCACTACGTGACACCTCAGGAAGCTCTTCCACAGCAGATACCTGCAACTGGCGAAGAGCCTCCAACTCATCTGCAGAAAGAACCTGCTCCTGATCCTGCAAACGGCGCGCCGACAAATTTGGTAAAAAGCCCTCCGCCATACCCGACGCAACCACAACATTCGCCATCGCCAAAGTCGGCTCCGTCGCCAAAAAACGAGGAACCCACAGCGGGGCAAACTTCAGATTGAAACGATACAGACGGCGCAACTGCAGAAAACGATCCAGCACGCCCAAAGAACGAGACGCCAAACGATTCCACGCCGAAGCGCCCACCTGATCGGCAGCCTCAAAAATATGGCCAAACATCGCGAAATTCAGCGACACCCGACGTACACCCAGCGACGCCGCCTGCTCCATCAGCGACGCCACCATAAACTCCACCACACCATTAGGTGCCTCGGGGGAGCGGCGCATAACATCCAGCGACAGACCGGTCGGACCCCACGGAACGAACGACAGCAGAGCCACCATCTGACCGGCCTCATCATGCGCCGAGACCAGCAGAGACGACGAATCCGCCGGATCATTCACACGGTTCAGAGCCATCGAAAAACCGCGCTCCACGCGGCCATGACGCCACGCCGAAATATTCTCTGCCACCTGCTGACGCTGCTGCTCATCCAGCTCCGCAAAGCGACGCATCTGCGCCGTGTACCCGCCACGACGCACACGCTGAACCGCCTGACGCACCGGCAGCATCGATGTGTCATTGAGCGTGAAGCGGTCCGCCTCCAGGACCGCCTCCTCACCCATCTGAATAATCGACAGGCCCGCACGGTTGTAGGCGCGCGCGCCCGCCTCACTCACGCTCAGCGCCGCAGGAACCCAGCCGTAGCTACGCGCCTGCAACATCCACTGCTCAATCGCGGCATCCCACGAATCCGGGTCACCCACCGGGTCACTCGACGCCAAACATACCGAACCGACCGAACGGTACGTAATCGCCGCCCTCTGATCCGGAGAGAAAACCACCTGCTTATCGCGACGCGTCGCGAAATAGGAGAGCGAATCATTGGCGCCGTACTGCTGCAGCAGGGCGCGAATCTTCAGCTCCTTCTCGCCGGTCCACGCGTCCGGGGCGCGGTAACCACGCGCCAACAGGTACAGCGCCGCAACCAGCGAAGCACCGTAACCAAAAGACGCCAAGAAAGCGACCACATCGGCGGCCCACACGCCAGGATGGGTACGCTCAATACCCATGCCGTGCATCAGCAGCTCCCACGGGGTGATGGAACGCAACGGCTCCCACACGCCAATACGGCACAGGTACCAGAGCGCCAGCGTAGTCAGCAGGATGCCACCCACCGCCGTAGACACCGCACCCGCCCACGAGAGGCGACCAATACGCGCCGGGAACGCCGAACGAATCGAGAAGAGGAACGGCACCAGCACGCACGCAAACACGATGGAGAGCGTATCGACCGTCGAGGAGAAAATACGGTCCTTATGCATGATTCCCTCAGGGAACACCAGCGTGAAGGCGCTATGGGTCGCAAGTAGCACACCCAGCACCTGAAAAACAATGGCGGCAATGAGGGCGGCACGCTTGCGCACAATCAGCCCGGAAACCATCACAATCATCGTGATGGCGCTGGGCAGAGTGTGCGTGGAGGGAATATTCAGCAGATCGGCGGTGACTTCCCACCAGGTGAAGCCGCGGCCGTGCCGCAGAGGAGTAATAATCCACGCGAACGTGGTCAGTAGCGCGGCAAAAGAATACACCCCGATCACCACGCGTGCTGATATCTCTGCATACCTTGAGGGAGGCGCGGGTGCCTGCTCTGCTCGTGCTGGACGGCGACGTGAGGTAGTGCGGTGAGACATCATTATCAGCGGGAATCGGGGTGTAGGGAAGGTACTAGACCTTAGGAGTTCTGGGTCGGCTCAGCCTTCGGGTCACGGTAGGTGCCCTCGAAGACGTCGGGGATGCCGTTGTCGTCAGCGTCCACGCTTTCCTTCTCAGCCAGGGCACGGTAGTGCTTGTTACGGCGAGACAGGATAGCCGCACCCACAACGGCAGCCAGAACAGAGCCAACGAGAATCGCAATCTTGGCGTCCTCGGTGTGCGGGGAGCCGTGCGGGAAGGACAGCTCAGCGACCAGCAGGGACACGGTGAAACCGATACCGCCGGTTGCAGCCAGACCGACCACGTCAATCCAGGCGATGTCCGGGTCGAGGTTAGCGTTCTTGAATCGAGTCACGAGCCAGGTGGTGCCGAAAATACCGATGGTCTTACCTGCAACCAGCGCAACCATGATGCCGACCGCCACGGAGTCGGTGAGGGCGCGTCCGAGGCCTTCAAAACCGCCCACAGCCACACCCGCGCTGAAGAACGCGAAGATGGGCACGCAGATGCCGGTAGAGAGGGGGCGGAAGCGGTGCTCCAGCACCTCCGCCAGGCCGTGTTCAGCGTGCGCTGCCTCGGAGCGTGCGGACATCTTCACGGGCACCAGGAAGCCCAGAACCACGCCGGAAATGGTGGCGTGAATACCGGATTCGAGGAAGAGCGCCCAGGTGATAATGCCCAGGGGCAGAAGCAGAACCCATGCGGCGAGAGGCTTCAGGTGCAGCATGGTCTCGCCACGGTATGCGATAAACGCAAACAGGGCGAGGGGAATCAGCGCGAAGAGCAGGTACTCGCCGTGGAAGTTATTGGTGTAGAAAATCGCGATAATGCAGATTGCGATGAGGTCGTCGACAACAGCCAGGGTCAGCAGGAAGACGCGCATCGCCGAGGGGAGGAAAGTGCCCACGGCGGCGAGAACGGACACCGCAAACGCAATGTCGGTTGCGGTGGGGATAGCCCAGCCGTGCAGAGCGGTGGGGCTGGTGAAGTTCAGCGCCGTGTAGATAATGGCAGGCACTGCAACACCACCGAAGGCAGCCGCAATCGGCACAATAGCGGTGGAGGGCGACTTGAGGTCACCAATCACGAATTCCTTCTTCAGCTCCAGACCGGTGAGGAAGAAGAAAACGACGAGCAGACCGTCTGCCGCCCAGGTGCCGATGCTCATCTGCAGGTGGTTGAAACCGGGGATGACCGGGCCAACAACGGTGTCTCGCAGACCAAAGTAGAAGCTGGAGGCGGGGGTGTTGGCGAGTACTACTGCCAGCACCGTTGCGATGAGCAGGACGGTACCGCCGACGGATTCTGCACGCAGAATATCGGCTACGCGGCGTGAGTTGCTATATGAGCCGCGGCTGAGGGTATCTGGGTTGGTGTGAGTCATTCTCTCCTCTTTCTGCCGCGGTATTATGCGGCATCTAAGGCTTTTAAGTTTACTCTGCGCTGTATGAGTATTCGAGTACCCGCTGGTGGCTTTTAGCTCCTGGACGGTGCACTGTGGTGAGTTTTCAGGTGATAAATGCATAAACGTTCCGCCCCCACCGCGGTGTGCGGTGAGGGCGGAACGTTTAATATTCTGCAACTATTCTGCGGGTTCGACTAGGGGCCTAGCCGCACGAATGCGAGATTATGCGCCTGCGATTGCGGGTGCGCCGGACTCCTGGCCGTGGTCGTCGCCCAGCTCGCGTGCAACGTAGTTCTCCAGGTCGAAGAGGTTGCCGTTTGCGCGCTTTACAACGGTCACGAGGGTCTCCATGGTTGCAACTTCCTCAACCTGTTCCTTCAGGAACCAGAGGATGAACTGCTCGCCCAGTGCGTAGTTCTCAGCGCGTGCTGCGGAGAACAGTGCCTCGATCTGACCGGTGACAACCTTCTCCTGTGCCAGGGACATGTCAACGATTTCCTGGACGTTCTCGAAGTCGTTCTTGACTGCGGGAACAGCGGGGATCTCGACCTTGTGGCCGCGGTCCAGCTTGTACTGAACCATCATGAGTGCGTGCTCGCGCTCCTCGAGGGACTGGCGGTAGAAGAACTTAGCCAGCTGGGGCAGGTCTTCGCCGTCGAGCCAGATAGCCATGGACAGGTACTGGTGAGATGCTGCGAACTCGTGGCCGATCTGCTCGTTCAGAAGGTCGTAGAAAGACTTAGACATATGGTTTCTCCTTATATGGTGATTGCTTCGTAGGCGCCGGATGGCGCGGTGCAACCTGTTGATGTTTATCGTACGGCGTGCAGTGGGTTGTGTACAGAGAGAAAAGGCTAATCGGTGGGGTAGATAAGGTATTCCTGACATATTGTCACCACTACCCTTAGTGTGGGTGACCTGAATATACCCTTTGGTTTGGGTGGTATTTGGTGTGTTTCCTTGATATTTCGCGGTTTAAGGCGGCATGAATCGCCTAGATTTCCCACGCACATACACGATGCATTTGTGCCCGGTAGCTGATCATCCGGCGTTTCTGGGCGGTGCGTTACGGCGTAAAAAATTTTTAAAAATTCTTCGCAGATGACGGTGCTTGGGGCTACTTTGTGGCTACTTTAGGGGTTTTAAGGTTCGCGCGTGCTGTAGCGCTCGCGGCTACACGGGCCTGATCAAGAGATTTGTTAAAGAGATAAGGCACGTTCCCGGTGGGAATGTGCCTTATCTCTGGTTCTCTCAACTCTCACCCGCAGGGCAGGTGGAGGAGGTTATTGTGTGGGGTAGTCCCCACGCTTCAGTGCATCAATGGAGATGACGTTTGAGGGGGTGTTGCCGAGGACTGCCTCGCCGATTTCTGCGAGGTGCTCAACCTGCTCGGTGGTGAGGTGGTCGAAAATCTGGCGGCGTACTTCGCTCACGTGGCCGGGTGCGACCTCCTGCACCTTCTGTTCGCCTGCGGGGAGCAGGTGGCAGATGCTGACGCGGCGGTCTTCTGCACTGAGGGAGCGGCGGACGTATCCGTCCTTCTCCAAGCGTGCCACGACGCGGGAGAGACGTGCGGGAAGGGTGTTGGTGGTAATTGCCAGCTCGGTCATGGTCAAGGAATTGTCCTTGGACTCGGAGAGCATCGCGAGCACCATGTATTCAACGAAGCTAATGCCGGCTTCGGTCTGTAGCTGGTTTTCCAGCTTGCGGGTGAGGTTGAAAATGATGGAGCTGATAAAGAGCCAGCCTTCTCGCTCCTGGGGGGAGAGCCACTGGATGGAATCGCTGTGTGCGGTATTTTCGGACCGCTGCGCAGACGTGGTTGGTGTGGACACGGGATTGGTTCCTCTTTTATCGGATATGGAGCTCCCTTATTAAGGGGAGATGCGGTGTGTTGGCACCCATTGTAGCGAAAGGTCTTACTCGCAACCTGAAATTGGTACGGTCAAGTAATGGTTGACACTTTGGTGCTAATTTTTTAGAGGGTGCTAGGGTCATCTTTTTGCACGCAGTGACTGCAAAAACCTTGGGTAGGTAGGTGATACACGACATATTTAAAAAGATTTCCGGTACAAGTATAGATGAGAACGTACCAAGAAGCACACTCGTGCATCGAGCCGAATTCCGCGGAATATCAAGGGTTTTAGGGGTGTGAATGAAAATTCTGAGGGGTGCAAAGAGGTTGCCAGGGGTGAAAAATAACGAAACGATAACAAAAATTTTAAGAAAATCACGGTTTTGGCTTTGCAACCGTAATGAAACCGTGTACACTAATTACATAACGGGGTCGAAGGAAGCCTCCGAGGCGAGACCGGAAGCTCGCTTCGATAGGTTCGACTCTCTATTTATCGGTGATTGTCGTCGGTGTACGAGTAACTCGTATTTCTACCGACGGATGTGCGGTGCGGGTGCAGTTCGTGGTTGGGCTGCATTCCGTACCGTATCTTTTTAACTCGAATATCTATCAACTCACTCTAAGAGCATCCAATGATCGGGTGCTCTTTTCTTTTGCCCTCATGTAGGTGCGCCGACAAGGGAGCTGCGGGAGCCGGGGGAGGGCTGTATGAGGCGGTGTGCACATCTGTACCGTGCGGCTGCAGTTCTACTGTGCCGTATCGTGCCGAAATGGTTATCCACAGAGGTTTTCCACAGTGTGGAGAACTTACACGCGTGTGATTTTATGGAGGCGGTATCGAGCTCGCTGAGTGTTAAAAATGAGGGTGCAGCAGGGAAATTCTTGTAATTACAGGCTTCTACGGGTGTTAAAACCGAGGGTAAATTCTTAAACAGAAGGGCTTTTCACCTTTAAATCCGCGGAACTCAAGAATTTCCACACCTGTGGATAACCCTGTGCACTTAATCCACCGCCTCCGGCTAGAAGAAGCGTATAAGGCTGTTCAGAGCCTCTTTTGGGGCTCAATATTTTGGCTAGTAGAGGGAAAAACGCCCCGAACGGAAGTAAAAATTCTGCGGTTTATCCCCCGCGCATCCCCAAAAAGAGGTGTTATCCACAGGGGTTATCCACAGTGTGGAGAACTTACAGCACTGTTATTCACACGAGTGTATACCCCGGTATTTCAAGGCAGAACGGGGCACCGAGCTTGAAAAACCTATTGATACACAGGGTTATCCACAGGTTTGGGGAAAAGTTCCCGGCTAAAATCCACAGGCCCGTGCGGGTTGGTACGCAAATGTGACGCTCCCCAATTCGTGAAAAGTAAAGTAAACGCTACGCTGGTAATCTTTAATACGAGCCAAGTTTTCTAATGAAAGGCATCATCATGGCTGAAAAGTACACTCTCCCCGAGCTCCCCTACGACTACGCGGCGCTCGAGCCCCACATCTCCGCAAAGATCATGGAGCTGCACCACGACAAGCACCACGCAGCATACGTTGCAGGCGCTAACGCAGCTCTCGAGCAGCTCGAAGAGGCACGCGAGAACGGTGCATACGGCAACGTCTCCAAGCTCTCCAAGGACCTGGCATTCAACCTGGGTGGTCACACCAACCACTCCATCTTCTGGAACAACCTGTCCCCCGAGGGTGGCGACAAGCCCACCGGCGAGCTGGTAGCAGCAATCGACGAGTTCTTCGGCTCCTTCGACAAGTTCCGCGAGCACTTCACCAACGTTGCACTGACCATTCAGGGCTCCGGCTGGGCAATCCTCGCATGGGACACCGTTGGCAAGCGCCTCATCATCGAGCAGCTCTACGATCAGCAGGGCAACATCTCCGTTGCACTGATCCCCGTTCTGCAGCTGGACATGTGGGAGCACGCATTCTACCTGGACTACCAGAACGTCAAGGGCGACTACGTCAAGGCATTCTGGAACATTGTGAACTGGGCTGACGTTCAGGCTCGCTTCGAGCGCGCAGTGTCCCAGACCAAGGGCCTGGTCCTCTAATCTAAGTTTTCGCCAGCGCGGTGACGTAGCCGCGGTGAGATAACTGAAACGGGTGCCCGGCGCCTCCATATTCGGAGGTGCCGGGCACCCGTTTGTTGTATTCAGGTGTTGCCCCGCGGGGTTTGGTACGGAATTCTAGAGCGCCAGCGTGCGGTACACCAAACCGCGGCGTCCCGAACGCGCTTTTTGCTCTACCAAGCCTCGCTGGATTAGCTTGGGTAGCGCGTAACGTACCTGCCGTGTACTCAACTCGGTGTTTTCCGCGATATCAGCGACGGTAGCGGGCCCTCGGGTCAAAGCAACGTACACCTGGGATTCCGTGGGGGATAGATTTTCCGGTATCTCAGCACGTTGAGGAGGCGAGGATACCTCCATTATGCTCGTAGGCTGCGTGTTATCGGCAGGGCGGTAGATAATGACGCGTACCTGGATACCCTCGTCGATAATATGCGCCTTACGCAACCCGGCATCAACCAGGGCCTGTTGTGCAGCTAGGATACCGCCGCCTTCGCCTTCGATTAGTCGGTGACCGTCACTGAGACGAATGTTCTGGCAGATAGCATAGAGCGCCTCGTTTACAGCCACGGGGCGATGCACGAGGCCTACCTGACTCGGCAGGATACCCCAAAAACCGCCGGGGCTGATGATTTCAATACGGCCGCGTTTGATAAAAATCTGTATAAATTTTCCGGATGCATCCCGTTCATAGCTCCGGTGGACGAGTGCGTTAGCCACGAACTCACGGAGAGCGACCAGGGGGATTTCTGGCTGATCGATGAGCCCCGCACCATTGGGAGCTGTGACGGTGCGGTTCTTGATGTTGCGCATAAGCCATGCAAGGGTATCTTCAAGCATGGCGGGAATAGGGCCTTCACTTCGAAAACGGTCATCATTGCGGGCGTTGCCGCTTACAGAAACTATGCCGATAATGCTTGCCCCAGCATAGAATTGTTGCGGGTAATCACCCAGGGCGCATAGCCCGGCTAAGGTCAACTCGTCATGGGCATCAATGACGTTGCGTTTGCGCAGGATCTCCGCGTCGGAGTCATTACGTAGACGCGCTGAGGAAAGACGCACCTGGTGTAGGAAATCCTCGGTGTAGGATTTGTCCAAATCTTCACTGGATGTGTTGGGAATTGATTGTAGGTCATTGTGTGGTTTGTGGCGCTGCGCGTACATTAGACTGAGCGCGTAGCCATCCATTGGGTAGTCGCCGTCTCCGAGTCGCTGGTAGGCTATATTACCTTTGAAGCAGGGACGTTCCTGCACCGGCAGACCCGGAACGGTTACGATGAGTAGCTGATGGCCATCCAAAGTTATATCGTCGGTTTCTACTACGATTTTTGGCTTAAGATTTTGAGCAGCATCAATAATCTTTGCCCGCAAATCTTCAACATCATAAACACCTACAGGTGCAAACTCCTGAGATTCGTCGACACCGCATATGATTGTGCCTCCGTCGGGAAGGTTAGCAAAGCTACAGATAGTTTCCGCCACGGAAGAGGGGTAACCCATGTGGGCTGATTTAACCTCTACGGTCAGGCTGTCTCTGCCTAGAAGCCGTAGCTCGTTGAGTGTTTGTGTTAGTTCTTCAGGCGTATACATGTACATATTGTAATTCCTGGAGTGACATTTTGAGCCTCATGCGGGACATTAATTACAAATAAGATGGATTTTAGTGACAAATATGTAACTATCGAGGAGGATTTGTTACATAAATATGAGGCAGTCTGTGAAGTTAGGTGAACGTGTTCCGACTGCTGCCATGGTGGGTGCCCGGCGCCTCCATATTCGGAGGTGCCGGGCACCCGTTTGTTGTATTCAGAAGTTGCCCCGCGGGGTTTGGTGCGGAATTCTAGAGCGCCAGCGTGCGGTCAATGCGGATGCGGCGGCAGAAATCCTCATCGTGGCTCACCACGATGAGCGCACCGGTGTAGGCTTCGAGTGCCTGCACCAGCCAATCCACCGAAGAAATATCGAGGTTATTCGTCGGCTCATCCAGCATGAGAAGTTGCGGCACCGGGTCGGCCAGAAGCACCTGCGCCACCGCCGCGCGGAAACGCTCACCACCGGAGAGCTCGCCGGTCTTGTGGTGCACGCTCTCGCGACGGAAGAGCAGGCGCGCCAGCTGGTCACGCAGATGCTGTTCGCTCACGCCGGGGTTAGCCCGCTGCACGCACTGCAGAAGAGTGAGCTCCGGGTCAAGGCTAATGCGCTGGGGAATGTAGGCCCCCTCGATGCAATAGCCGACGCGGTAGGTGGGCTGCACGGGGGAGCGGTACTCCGGGTCTTTGGCGTGGGCGATGGCCTCGAGGAGGGTGGTCTTGCCGCTGCCATTCGCGCCGGTGATGCGCAGGTGCTCGGGGCCGCTGAGAATCAGGTGTTCTGGGCGTTCCGCCGGGGTTCCCTGATTGCTCTCGCTATCAGCCTCGGCAGGTGAAAAATGCAGAGAATCAACCTTAGTGGGTTGCTTAATGGCAAATGTTTCACGTGAAACCCGAAAATCAACACGGTGAGAATCAACCCTGTGCAGCTCCAGTACCTTGCGCCCCGCGGGTAGGGGCTGCTGGCTCAGTTCGGCGTAGATCTTCTCCTGCACGCGCACCTCATCCTGGGCGTTCTGGTATGCCTCCTGAGCCTGCTCCTGCTTGCCGATGCGCAGAACTCGAAGCTTTGCCGCCGCCTGACGTGAGGCGTCCTTGGTGAGGGCAAGAATCGTATCCGGCTGGTCGTCCTTCCAGACCTGCGCCATGTTCTTCGAGATAATCTCCTGCGCCTGTACCCACTCGCGATGCGCCGAACGCACCCGGTTCTTCGCCTCGGTCACGCGACGCTGAGCCGCCTGCTGCTCGGTCTCCAATGCCTGCCGGTAGGTGCTGTAGTTACCCTCGAAGAGGCGCAGATGCGCCAGCCCCTGGCGGTCGGCATGAAGCTCCGCAATCACGTTTACACGCTCCAGAAGATCGCGGTCATGGCTGATGATGAGCGCCGGGCAGGGTAGCGCCTCCAGTGCGGTGAAGAGCTGAGCCTTCGCCGCGGAGTCCAGGTTGTTTGTCGGCTCGTCGAGCAAGATGAACTCGGGATCAGAAATCATCAGCGAGGCAAGCGCGGCGATGACCGCCTCACCGCCGGAGAAGCTGCGCATACTGCGAGCAAAGAGTGCGCGAACCGCCTGCGGGTTGTCGCGATCAATCAGTGCCGCCGGGGTGAATCCGTAGGTCGCAAGAGCCGCTAGGGTGCGCTCCTCAACGTCCCAGTTATCCCCGATGGTCTCGTAGAGTTCGGGGGAGTATTCGCCGGATTCCACCGCCTGCAGTGCCCACAGAATCTCGGTGATTCCGCAGAGCTCGGCGAGGGTTTGATTCCGATTCAGACCCATATCCTGAGGTAGATACGCCATGTGTTCCGGCGCCGCCAAAGAACCGGAACTCGGGGTCAAATCGCCCAAAATCAACCGCATAAGGGTTGTTTTTCCGCAACCATTGTCACCAATGAGTCCGGTCAGAGGTGCCGAAAATACTGCCGAAAGGTTCGCAAAAAGCGGAGGCTGGCTCGGGTGCGCAAAGTGCAGATGAGCGATACTAATGTGCGCCGCCGCGTGGGAAGTGGCGTGCGAGCGGGCATCGCGGGAAGAAGCGGAACGGGGAAAGGTCGCCTGCGGCTGAAGTACGTGTGTCATACGAGCTCCTTGAATCATAGATGCGAGTCATGGATGCTCGGGTGCCCTCGAACTCTGGCGGTGGTGCGTTGCAGTAGTGTGCCGGCGGTTTGGGGGTGCCTATGCTGAGCGCGTGGCGGTAAGAGGATCGCCCCAAAAAGAGCGCGAAAAAACCCGAGCGTAACGGTGGATGTACCTGTGCCCGGGTGCGTGCGCGCTGATTGGAACACGTAGGAAACGTGTCCGTAGAGCTGCTGCGTGAGCGCACGAAAAATTCTTCTGAGTCCGGGCTTATGCTCGGTGGGTCATTTCTTTGATGCCTCCTAGATTCCGAAGGGCACCCCGGTCGCGCCTTGGGTGGCTTCGGTCAAACATTGCGTTCAGCCCCTTAGGTTACCCCCACGGCGGGGCAGTATGGAGAGAGAGCTGATGGCTCCAGCATAGGGAGCGTGCGGGTGCTGAGTCAAACACCCTCCCGCAAAACCTTCTGACAAGTACCGATACCCCCTAGAGAGCACTGGAGAGTACTAGAGAACACAAAAGGAGGGGCGACACCAATCGGCGCCGCCCCTCCTTTTAGGCATTAAATCTGCGCGCGTACAACACGCGAAATGCTACTACGCCTCGCGGCGCTCGCGGTACATGCCCAGCGGGCCCGCATCCGCGTACGCCTGAGCATCGTTGTAACGGTACAGGCGCGGCGGGCGGTGACGGGTGCCCTCCACGCGGCGGCCGGTGTCAATAATCGACTTCGATGCCGCAATCTGGCGGCGGAAGTTCGCCGGATCCAGGGTGCGGCCCAGAATTGCCTCGTACACCTCGCGCAGCTGCGCCAGGGTGAATTCCTCACCCAGGAAGGAGTGCGCAATACGCGAGTACTCGACCTTGTTCTGCAGGCGGTAGAGCGCGTATTCAATGATTTCGTTGTGGTCGAAGGCGAGCTCGGGCAGCTCATCCACCGGGAACCAGCGGATGTTCTCGTGCACGCGGGTGTTCGCAACCTCGGTGGCGGGAATCGATGCCCAGTACACCACGGACACCACGCGCTCGTGATCGGCGGCGGGGGTGGGAACCGGGGCGCCGTTCAGGCGGGCGGCACGTGCCTCGGGGGCGCGCAGAACGTCGCCGAACGCGTAGAGCTGCTCCAGGTAGCCGGGCTGTAGGTTGGTGGCACGCTTCAGGGTCGAAGCGGCAGCCTCTTCCAGAGAAAGATTCGGATTGAGCGGACCGCCAGGAAGCGCCCACTGGCCCTTGTAGGGCTCGCGGAGGCGGCGAACCAGCGGTAGCCACAGGGTCGGGTGGGTCTCGTTCTCCTTGGGGCGCAGGGCTAGGATAACGGTTGAGACGGCGAGGGATACGGAAGAGTGGTCCACGTCGTTGTGCTCTTCAACGGCGACTGCGCCGGGAAGAGGCTCAGATGCGATGCTCATTCAGGCCTCCTGTGCGAATGGGTATCGATAGGGGTGCATACTCTACTCATTTTAAGGGGTTAATAGGGTAAAAATGCACGCAAGGCGCCTAGTGCCCAGAAAACGTGCTTCATCTGTGCTGTGTCAAGGGAAAAAGTTCAGGTGTGGCGCACGTGAAAGTGCCCCTCCGCGCTGTCCACAAGAACAGCACGGAGGGGCACTCGAGGGTCTAACTATGCAGTTTAGATGCGGAGTTGGGGTGCAGACTAGTCGATCTGCAGCTCGCCCATGGCGTCCCAGCCCTCGCCGTCAACCAGGCGAGAAACAATCTTCGGGGTTGCCGACAGCATCGGGCGCATATCCTTCATGGCCTGCTGGAAGTGCTCGGAGTTCACGTGCGGGCCGGCGGCGTCATCGTTGAATGCCTCGAGCAGAACGAACTCGTTCGGGTCCTCGATGCTGCGGGACCATTCGAAGAACTTGTTGCCCTCCTCGGCGCGGGTTGCCTCGGTGAAAGCGCGGGTCTTCTCAATCCACTGGTCTGCGTATTCGGGCTTGACGGGGAACTTTACGGCAATAAAGATCATGGGAACTCCTTGGTTGGGGTGATGACGTATTACTTCAGTTTAAACCCTCGGTGCCTGTCGGTGCTCGGGTTTTCATCGGGGTGGTCGCGCGTGCGGGGGTCGTTAATCGGCAACCACCGCGGCCTTGAGAACCCGTAGTGCGCGTTCCAGCGCGGCGCGGTCGGACGTGAGCATGTCGGCGGTCTGCGGGTTGGCGGAGCCGCCTCCGAAGGCCGCGTTGTAGTACATGCCGTCACCCAGAAGTAGTACGGCGCGGGCGATGCGTTCGTCGCCGAGCTCGGCAAGAATGAGCGAGTGCCACCCCTCCTGCACGCGGGCCAGGGTTTGCTGGGCGAGCTCATTATTGTTCTGCGCCAGGCGGCTGAGGGCGATGAGGGCACGGTCGAAGGGGGTGTTATCCGGCGTGGAGGAATTGATGTAGTAGGCGCTTGCCCCCTCGGGCGCCTGCGCCATGGCGGCGAAGTCCTCTTCGGCCAGGGCGAGGGTGCGTTCTGCGAGCGCCTCGAGCAGGGCCTTCTTGGAGGAGAAATGGTAGAGCAGCCCGCCCTTGGACACCTTCGCGGCGGTGGCGACGGCGTCGAGGGTTGCGGCGCGTTCTCCGGTGTGAATCAGCAGGTCGACGTAGGTGTCGAGGATGTGCTCGCTAGAGTTGTTAGCTCGTTGTTTGCGGTGGTTGGGAGTGCTCATGGGTACCAGTCTAACCGCTTGAAACTATACCGTCCAGTTGGTATAGTTAATCTTCGCCTGTTGGGCCGCGCCGGGAGCACACCGTCCCGGACCACCCCAAAAAAGACAGGCCGAGCTGATGCCGCCGCGTCCGCCGCATCAGCCGACACCTTATAGACGCACGAAAACAACCCATGACGAATCACAATCCGCACACCACGGCTCTGCCCATTCACGCCCCCGACCAGAAGACCAAGCGCTGGGCGGCACTCGGTGTGCTCATGCTCCCGGTGCTCCTGGTCTCCATCGACAACACAGTGCTTGCCTTCGCGGTGCCCGCAATCGCTAAGGCGCTGAGCCCCTCCTCCGCGGAGCAGCTGTGGATCGTTGACTCCTACTCCCTGGTGCTCTCCGCCCTGCTCGTGCCCATGGGCGCTATCGGTGACCGCATCGGTCGCCGCAAGCTGCTGCTCATCGGCTCGACCGGCTTCGCGGCAATCTCTGCGCTCGCGGCATTCGCGCCCTCCGCGCTGATGCTCGTGGTTGCCCGCGCCCTGCTTGGCATTTTTGGCGCCATGCTCATGCCGGCAACCCTGTCGATTATTCGCAATATCTTTGTGGATGCGACCGAGCGCCGCATCGCTATTGCCGTGTGGGCTTCGGGCTTCTCGGCGGGTGCGGCGCTGGGCCCGATTGTGGGTGGTTTCCTGCTGGAGCACTTCGACTGGGGTTCGGTGTTCCTGCTCGCTGTGCCGATTCTGATTCCTCTGCTGATTCTCGCCCCGATTATGGTTCCCGAGTCGAAGGACCCGAACCCCAGCCCGGTGGATCCGCTGAGCATCCTGCTGATTATGACCGGCATGACCGGCATTACCTTCGGTCTGACTCACACCTCCGAAACCGGGTTCGATGCGGTGGCTATCAGCACCATCCTTGCCGGCCTGTGCTTCATTGTCCTGTTCGTGCTGCGTCAGCTCAACCGCGAGAAGAACGATATTCAGCCCATGCTGGATGTGCGCCTCTTCCGCAACACCGTGTTCACCGGCGCGATTACCGCAAACCTCATCTCCATGATGGTGGACGTTGGCTTCATCTACTTCGCCTCCCAGCACCTGCAGTTGGTCTCCGGTCTGCCGCCCATGTACGCCGGTATGCTGCTGATTCCCGGTACCCTGGCGATCATTATCGCCGGTCTGGTGATTGCGCGCGTGGCGGTGCACTTCCACCCGGCGCAGGTGGTGTCTTTCGGTCTGGCGCTCCACGCTGCCGCGTTCGCGGTGCTCGCCTTCCTGGGTGCGCACAACGACTTGGTGATTATCCTGATCTTCATTGTGCTCGGTACCGGCATCGGTATTGCGCAGACCATTTCGAACGACCTGATGCTCTCCAGCGTGCCGCCGCGTAAGGCCGGTGCGGCATCCGCGATCTCGGAGACCTCCTACGAGACAGGTACGGTGCTCGGCACCGTCATCATTGGTGGCATGCTCACCGCCGTCTACCGCGCAAATGTGGTTGTACCCGACGGCCTGGATGAGACTCTCGCCGACCACGCCCACGAAACCCTCGGCGGTGCCGTGACGGTCGCAAGCCAGGTGGGTGGCGAGCAGGCGAACCAGCTGCTCTCCTCCGCATTCGCTGCCTTCGACTCCGGCGTGGTGCTGAGCTCCGCATTCAGCGCCGTGCTCATGGGTGTTATGGCCGTCATTAGCTACTTCATGATTCGTAAGGCACCGCGCGAAATGAAGCCCGCAGAACACTAACCCACATACATATGCCCCGCCTCCTGACGCTACCGCAGCATCGGGAGGCGGGGCTTAATTTACGCACCCACCTGCGCATTTAAAGGTTCAGCACAGGTGCCGGTGGTACGGTAAAAACAGTGGGCTCACGCCCGAAAAAGTCGCCCGAAAAAGACAGAGGAACCAGCGGCTCCACACAATCAAGGAGGAACGCCACCATGGGACTCAAAGACTGGATTGCACCCTTCATTACACTGCTCATCGGTGCCAGCACCATCTTCATCTCCTACAAGAACTACCAGGCGCAGGCGGCGGCAAAACCCTCCGAACTGGCGCGACTGGAACTGTGGAGCAAACTCCTCACCGAAGCCGGCTTGGACCTCAACGCCCTACCCGACCCCGAGAAGCTCACCTCCGACCAGCGCGTCGTCCTCGAAAACTACCGGGTCTTCCTCAAACGTGCGTCCCTCGAATCGAAGCTGCGTAAGGTCGGCATCGATAGCAACCGTATCTTCAGCCTGCTCATGAAGCGTGCGCACTCTTCCGTGAAGCCTACGCCCATCCCCATTGGCGACTCGATTAGCTACTACCGCCTGATTCTACGTGCCCTGCTGTACATTTGGGTTCCGCTGGCCGTGATTTTCATCGGCGTGCCCATCATCGTGGTCACCATCGCCTACCTGATTGGCCTGTTCACGAACCACCGCGGCAATCTGTCTGACTTTGCACTCTCCCCGCTCGCCGTGGTGCTCCTGATTGTTGGTGCGGTCGCCGTCGGTGCCCTCGTGTACCTGCAGAACCGCATTATCTCCGCCATTATCGCGAACAATGTGTACTTTTACTTCTGGGATATTTACGGCTCCAAGAAGGGCGCTCGCGACTCCAAGGACGCCTACAGCGAGCGCCTGGCGGCTAAAACCTACGCCGACCAGCTGTTCCTCGGTCAGCAGGAGTTCGCTCACCAGTTCCGCGAGAACATGTACATGGCGGGTATTCAGGAGATTGATGAGTACCCGCGCGTGCTCAGCGACAGCGTGATGCTGCCGCGCAACTACCGGGTTGCGGAAACCACCGAGGGTGAGGACCGTATCGACCGCTTCGTGAACTGGGTGCGCTCCAAGATTGGTTTTGAGCGCCTGGAACCGCGCATCATCTACAGGCTCGAACATAAGGACGCGCACAAGGATGCGAAGAAGGAATCCGCGCACGGTGAGCCGGTAGCTACTGAGCAGGGTGTTTCTGGGCAGCCTGTAGAGGCGCCGGCTAAGGATAAGCAGGAGGATGCGCAGAAGGCTCCGGAGGCGCCCGCCTCGGAAGAACCCATCGTTGCGGAGGTGCCCGTTGAAGCGCCTGCCGATAATCCTACTGACGTGCTTGCCGGGGATCTAGCAGATGCACCCACCGAGCCCGTCACCGGAAGCGCCACCGAATCTTCTGCCGCATCTGGGGCAGACGACCCCACGGAGGCGTTCAACCCCATCACGCAGAACGCCGCTAGTAATGAGAAGAGCGGCGATGATAAAGCCGCCAGCGAGAAACCCAAAAACTAAATAGCCCACCCGGAACACGGAAAATCCCCGGAGCATAGAAAATCCCTGGGGCACCGAAAAACCGGGCATGAGAAAAGGGTCGCAGCCTACGAGTTCGCCATTGAACCGTAAGCGTACGACCCTTTTCCTTTCCCTTCAAGGAAGAGCAGAATCGGAGGTACCGCCCGACCAAGAAGAGTCAAATGATGCGCCCCTCCACCAGTAGAGGTTGCCTGGCAGAAGAACCCGCAAGAGCGGGTCGGCAGAGCGCCCGGTGGAGGGTGCATCATGCTTGAGGAACCGCCCCTAAACCCACCAAAGAACGGGTTGCCCAAAGAACGGGTTGAGGGAACAGAAAACCCCGAGCTGACGCATCTCTTGAATTTTCAGACAATCTAGTCTCTTCAGAAAATAACTGCATCTCGGGGTAGGGGAGGACGATTCGCGCTCCGGGTGGGACCTACCCACTCCCACCCGGAGGCGAATCCTAGGGATGTTCGCAGTGTCATGAATACATCCCACCGAAATCCCTCACAAACGTTCGGGGTTTCAGTATGAGCGGTATATGAGCCTACCGCAGTCTATGCCGCAACCTCCGGGTCGCGGGAGATAACAACCTTCACCACGTTGTGCTCAGCAGCGTGGGTGAACAGGTCGTAGGCTTCCTCGAACTGGTCGAACGTGAAGCGGTGGGTTGCCATCGCCTTAGCGTTCAGGCGGCCGGAGCGGACCATGTTCAGCAGGTTACCGACGGTGTTGCAGTTGACCAGACCCATGTTGATGCGAACGTTCGAAATCCACATGGTGTTCAGGGGCAGCTCAACGGGCTTGCCGTGCACGCCGGCGTTCGCGATGTTGCCATAGGGGCGAACAATCTTGGTGCAGGTCTCGAAGGTCTGCGGAACGCCCACAGCCTCAATTGCCACATCCACGCCCAGGCCGTCGGGGGAGAGAGCCTTAATCTTCTCGATGAAGTCCGGGTCGCCCGCGTTGACCTTATCGGTTGCGCCCAGCTCCAGCGCCTTGTTCATGCGGTTATCGTCAAAATCGACGGTGATGACGCGACCGGCACCGCAGAGGTTAGCGGTCATGATAGCGCCCAGACCCACGGGGCCTGCACCCACCACAGCGACGGTGTCTCCGGGCTTGGTGTGACCGTTCAGAATACCGATCTCAAAACCGGTGGGCAGAGCGTCGGTGAGGAAGAGGACGTCCTCATCGCTCAGACCCTCCGGAACCAGGTGAACCGAAGTCTCAGCGTAAGGAACACGCACGTACTCCGCCTGGGTACCGTCAATCATGTAACCGAAAATCCAGCCGACACCACCAACGGTCTGGCAGTGCGAAGGCTGGTTCGCCTTACAGTAGGAGCACTTACCGCAGCTGGTCACGGCGGGAATAATGATGCGGTCGCCGACCTTCAGGTCAGTCACTGCGGAGCCAACCTCGGTAATGGTACCGACAGCCTCGTGGCCGAGGATGCGTCCGTGGTCCACCTCGGGGCAGTCGCCCTTCAGGATGTGCAGGTCAGTACCGCAAATGGTGGTGGTGTCGACACGGGCGATAACGTCCGTGGGCTCAAGAATGGTGGGGTTCGGGACTTCCTCCCAGGCGCCCTTCTGGTCGGGGCCGTGGTATACATATGCCTTCATGATGACTCCTTCTTTGAAGCTCTAATGAGGGTGCAGTGACTGCTTTATCACTACATGTATCAACCCATAAGAAATATTTGATAGGTTGTATTTTCATTAAACCCGACGTGTTGAATTATGCGCTTTTATTACGCGGAGTGTATCTTTTGGTTCTTTAAACATGAACATGATTCAGTTTGGGTATTTAATACCTGTAAATAACGCACGAGGCGCACCCCCTCCAAACGGGGATGCGCCTCGTGCGTTATATGTAGAAAAGTTGGGTTGAGCTGGGGTTAGTCCTTCAACTGGGTTTAGCTCTTCAGCTGGGCGCGCGCTCGCGAACGAACCGCCGTCACCGCCCACACCAACACAAAAGCCGCCACCATCGACAGCACAATCGTGCCACCGGTCGGCAGGTTAAACGCCCACGACAGGTACAGGCCAATAATCGAGCAGATACCGCCAAACACCGGCGAGAACACCATCATCGACCCCAGTCGGCGGCACGCCAGGCGGGCTGCCGACGCCGGAATCACCAGAAGCGCCAACACCAGCACATTACCGAGCGTCTGCAGACCCAGCACCACAGAAATGGTCACCAGAACGTACAGCACAATATCCAGGGCAAGCACCGGCAGGCCCATCGCGCGGGCACTCTCACGGTCCAGGCTGACCGTCACAATCTGGCGGTGGAACAGCCACAGCACCAGCAGAATAACGGCACCCATAATCGCGGCGTTGGTAATGTCCTCATTCGAGACACCCACAATCGAGCCGAACAAGAAGTCCTGCACCGACCCCGAATAGCCCGGCGCCAACGAAATAATCACAATACCCAACGCAAAAGATGCGGCAAAGAAAATACCAATCACGGAATCCTCGCGCAGCCGCTGATTCTGACTAAAAATAGCCACCAGAATAGCCGTCACCACGCCCGCCGTCAGGCCACCCACCATCAGGTTGCCGCCCAGCACGAACGCCACCGCAAGACCCGGGAACACCGAGTGCGCCACCGCATCGCCAATGAAGACCATGCCGCGCATCAGCACGTGACAACCCACCACGCCGGTGACCACCGACGCGAGCAGCACCGCCGCCAGGGCGCGCGGAAGGAACGCCAGCGACGGGTTGAACAGGTCGGCAAGAAAATCGATAGGAGTAATCAACGGGCACCCCCGGTAGAAGTAGCGTGGGCGGGGGAGGCGGAAGCAGCCGAAGCGCAGGAATCCGGCAGCTCGTGGCCGTACTCATCCAGCGCACCACCGGCACAGGTGAAGCCCGTGCGGGCGTGGCCCTGCGCCTCCTCAATATCGTGACCGTGCAACCACGTGTGCAGCTGCTCCAGGCTAAAGGAGTCCGCCGGACCATCCAGGTGAATATTGCCGCGCACACCGCACAGACGCGAGCAGGACTCGCGCGCCGCCAGCATGTCGTGCGTAGACATCAGAATCGTGATGCCCTCATCCGCCAGCTCACGGTACAGACGGGTCAGCGTGGTCTGGGTGGGCGCATCCACGCCCGTGAACGGCTCATCCAGCAGCAACAGGGAGGGGTTCGCCGCCAAGGCGCGCGCAAGCAGCACTCGCTGGCGCTGACCGCCTGAAAGCTCCGCAATGGACGCATCCTGCAGGTGCAGAACATCGGTGCGTTCCATCGCCGAAAAAACCTGCACCCAATCCTTCTTCGCCGGGCGGCGGAAGAACCCAATCTCACGCACGCGACCGGTCATCACCGTGTCCTTGACGGTCAGCGGAAAATCCCACTGGAACTGGTGCTTCTGCGGCACGTAACCGATGTGCGCACGCGCCACACGCGGCGACTCGCCCAACACGCGAACCTGACCGGATGCCGGGCGAATCAGACCCAAAATGGTGCGCAGCAGCGTGGTCTTACCGGCACCATTAGCACCAATCAGACCCGCAAACTCGCCGCGCTCCAGGGTCAGGGACAGATCCTTGAGGATGGAACGGCGCGCGTAGCCCGCGTACAGGTTCGAAATCTCTAGAACGGGTTCAGTACCCGCTGTTACCGACGCGCTCACGAACGGTCACCGCGCACTTCATCCAGTGCTTCACGCTGCGCGGAGGAACGGCGGCGGCGGGAGACGATGAACGCGCCCACGCCCACCACGATCACGATGCCAGCAACAATAGGACTCCAGGAAATCGTGAACTCAGCACGGAAACCGCTCTGGTCGCTCGCCGCGGCGGCAGACGAAGAACCGGACGCCTGAGTACCGGACGCCTGAGTACCGGATGCCTGAGAAGCAGAGCTAGAGGAAGCATCGGAAGATGCAGAAGAAGCGGAGTTTGAGGAACCGCGCGCCTGCGCCTCCATCGCGTACAGGGCATCGGTGCTCGCCGAGTCACCCACCGCAAACTTCAGGTAGCGGGTATCGGTCACGGTCGAACCGTCAGAGAGCTCAGCACTCGCGGTGACCTTCAGCAGGTACTCGCCCGGGGCGGTGAATACCCAGTTCGCGTGGGTGTGAGTGTTCTTCTCAACCCACAGCTTCTGCGGCTCGCTCTTGGTCGAGGACCACAGCACCTGCGGTGCCGAGAAATTGCCGTTCTCCAGGTACAGGCTGAACGTGCCGGGGCCGCTCACCTGCTCCAGGGTCAGGTTCACGCCGCGGTTCAGCTTGGACACCAGCTGCGGATCCTGAGTGTTCCAACCCGGCCAGATGACGCCCTTGGTTTCGGTCTGTGGAATCACGTACACCTTAGAGCCGGCGGGTGCGCCCACGAAGGAGTAGCGCGGATCGTTCGGCACCTCCAGGATGGCCTTATCGCTACCGCGGTAGATGACCTCGTCCAGGCTGCGCCAGACGGGGGTCTCGCCGTGGTCGTCGTGGAGCATGAGCTCAAACTTGCCGTTGTTGAAACGAGGACCCATATCCACGTGACCGGCGGAAATTTCAATGCGGCCGGATGCGACCGGCTGCTCAGCCGACAGGGTCTGGGTGAGAGCGCGATCGCCGCGGCTGAGGTTGCTGTCGCTCGGCTGAGCGGAGGCGCTCTCGGTGGTTGCCGGAGTGGTTTCCGCGTGTGCCACGCCCAGGGGTGCGAGCATCAGGCTGGCGCCCAGCACCAGGGCGGACAGGCTACGAGAAGAGCGGGTGGTTGAGTTCATCATGAGGACTTCCTTGGATCATGACCGAAACGGTGTGTGAAAGATTATCTATATGCTGATACGGCTATATGGGCTTGTGGGTAGCTTAGAGTCGGGTTATGAGGTGCTTGCCTCCGAGCAAGTAGCGCCCGAAGAATCGCCGCCGGAACTAGCCCCCGAGCACAGCGCAATCGTGTGAGCATTCGCCAGCATCATCTGCGCGTAGTGGGGGGCCTGCGCATCCAGGGTGTCCGAATAGAGCACCCCGGTACGCACCTGAGCCTCCCGAGCCAGCTCCGTGAGAACCGGTGAACGCATCGCCGTGGACTTATCCAGATAAATCGCCGGAACCTTCAAATCCTCGACCGTGCGGCGCAGACGCTGACGCTGCTGAATACTCGGCTCGCCGCTGGCACTGGCACTCACAAAACCGGCAATGTGCAGCCCGTAGGTGCTCGCCAGGTAGCGGTAACCGTCATGCGTGGTGACCAGGTTGCGTGCCGCCTCCGGCAGGGCCCCGTACACCTGACGTAGCTGAGCGTCCAGGGCGTCAAGCTCCTTCATGACCTGCTCGGTGCGGGTCGCGTACTCGCTCGCGCCCGCCGGATCGGCGGAGGTCAGCGCATCGCGGATGACCTGCACGCTCGCCTTCGCGTTCGGCACCGAATGCCAAATGTGCGGGTCGATTTCGCCGTGTACGTGCTTGCCCAGAACCGCCTGCGCGAGCAGGTATACCTGGCCGCGATGCTCCGAAGCGCCCGAGCGCAGGAAACGGTAGCTACCGCCCGCGGGCACCTCCTGCAGGGTGCGGGAGGGGACCGCGACCACGGTGCGGTTCAGTTCGTGCTCGACGGCGCCCTGGGAGGAATCCGCGCGAAGCACGAGCCTGCCGTCGCCGGTGCGCGCCGTAATATCGGCGTGACCTGCGGAAAGAACCTTAATGTCCGAGGTAGAAACGTTCTGCTCCTTCGCCAGACGGTCCACCAGCTGCTGCGGGTCACGACCGACCGCACAGTACAGGGTGCCGCGCGAAGAACGCACCGACTCCGGGGCATTGACCGCGGTGGCGATCAGCTCAATGGCGTACTCGCCGGCATCACTAAACGCCCACGACAGGTGCGTATGCGCCTGCAACGGAAGCTCCAGTGAACCCATATCGCCGGTGCGGATCGCGGTGTCCCCCTCACGGGTGAGGTTCACGCCGCGCGCATGCGAATCGCACAGCATCTCCACCGCGCCGAAGGTCTGCGTAATGAACGCCGCCAACTGCGCATTCGACGAATCGGTAGAGGTGCGCGCCCGCACGCTCTGCACCTCAAAGCGCATGCCTGCATCCGAAGAATCGGCGGGGGCAGATTCGTTCTGCCCGCCCTCTTCAACACGTAAACCCAGCCAGATGGAGTCCAGGGAGGCATCCTCAACAATGGCTTCCAGCTTGCCGCCGTACTGCTCAATCTTCTCCGCAACCGCCACGGACACAACGCCTGCGGGCAGGTTCGCCTCAACCATTTTGCTGAGCTTACGCTGCTCCAGCAGCAGACCGTTCGTCAGAGCGCAACGGGCGTAGGCGACATCGCGGATATCGCGCAGGCTCGGCTCGTACGAGTGCGGGTCAGCACCGGCGGGCACAAGGGAGTGCACGCTGGCGCGCTCCCCTGCAATCTGCTGTGCCAAATCCGCCAGAATCGGGGTCGTGGCGACCACACGCATCCGGTCGGAGGAGGCATTCTCGGTGGTGGCGCATCCGCTCAGTGCGAAGGCGCCAGCCCCCACCCCGGCACCTGCCGCAATGCGGGAGGCGAGGGTGAGGGCGGCGCGTCGACTATAGGTGTGTGACCCCTTGCCGGTATGCCCGCTATGCGGTGTCACCGCTGCGGCCCTTTCGGCGTGCCGAACGCAGAATCATGGCACCGAGCGCCAGCGCCAGAATGGAGGTGCTGACCATGAACGGGTCGATGACCACACCGGTGTTCGGCAGCTTACCCGCCGCGGCTGCCTTCTGTGCGTTCGCGAGTTCCTGGCTGGTCAGGGCGCAATCCTCACCGGATGCGGTCTTACCAACGATGCGCACCTTGGATCCGTCGGGCTTGGTGACGATGCCGGTGGCTTCGTCCACGGTGCCGTTGACGGGGTTCTTTGCGGTGCTCTTCTCGCCGCCGGTGTTGGCGCCGTTAGCGCTGTTAGAGTTGCCGCCGTCCTGCTTGGTTTCTGCCGCACCCTGGCCGTTGTTGCTTGCCGGGGCGTTATCGGGGTTGCCGACGGTGAAGTGCAGAACCGATTCGCTGCTGACCTGCTGGCCGTTCTTCAGGCGTGCAGTCCAGCCGATGGTTACGGTGTAGCGGCCCTCGGCGGTGAACACCCAGTTGCTGTGCTGGTGGGTGTTCGCGGGCACCTGGAAGGAGCCGCCGCTACGCGAATCGAAGACCTGCTGACCGGCGGAACCGAAGTTACCGGAGAGGAAGGTGGACATGGTGCCGGGGCCCTCAAAACCGTTGAGGCTCATGGTGACGGGGCCGTCGAGCTGCTTGAGCAGTTCGGGGTCCTGGGTGCTCCAGCCGAGCCAGGGCACGCCCTGCTGCTGGGTTGCACCAATCATGTGCACGGGGGTGCCCGCCGGGGCGATATTCTCCATGCCTGCGGGCAGGTTGATCTTCGCGGCGTCATTGAGCACGAACTCGAGGGCGCCGGGGGAGACGTGGCGGGCGGGGCTGGTGCGGTCGTCCTTCACGCTGCTGGTGAGGTTGCCGCCGTTGAGGATCGGGCCCACGTCAAAGTGGCCGTGGGTGACTTCTTCACGGCCGCTGTGCTCGGCGGTGTTGACCACGGCGAGGGTGGGGATGCTGGTCGGTGCCTGGGCTGCCTGGTTGCTCTGCTTGTTGTCCTTCTGAGCGTCCTTGTTGTCCTTGGCGTCTTCGGCGGGAACCTCGGTGGCGATGCACTGCTGGTTCAGGCTGCCGGGCAGGCCGGAGGACAGCACACCGTTACCGGTGATGCCGCCGCCGTTGCTGGGGGCGCTGACGTTCTGGGCGTTGGAGCCCTTCACGCTGGGGGATTTGCCACTCTTGTTTTCACCCTTGTCAGAGCCGTTATTGGTGGTGTTGTCGGTGCCGCTGATGGCGGTAACACCGGATCCACCCTGGGATGCCTGCTCACCGTTCGCCGCTGCCTTCGCACCGTTCGGGTCGGTCACCTGCGTGGCATTCTGACCGTTCACGGATCCGTCCACGCGGCGAATACCGGTGGATGCGCTCGCCTCAGCAGAAGCACTCGCCTCAGCACTTGCGGAGGTAGATGCGCTGGGGCTGCCGGTGGCGCTCTCGGTGGCGGTAGCGCTCGCCTCGGGGGTTTCGGTCGCTTCCTTCGTTGCCTTGCTGGTTGCTTCCTTCGCGGCGTTCTGCGCGTTCAGGAGCTTGAAGCCGTCCTCGGCGTTGGTGCCCACGGCGATGGTGTAGGTCGCCTCGGAGCTGACCGGGGTGCCATCCGCAAGGGTTGCGGTGGCGCGGAAGGTCAGCTGGTAGATGCCCTTGCGGGTGAACGCCCAGCTGAGGTGTTCGTGACCGCCAGCGGTGATGGTGTGCGGTGCGAGCTGGTCGTTGGTGCTGAAAACGCGCGGGTTGTCGCGGCCGGATTCGGTGAAGACCTCGGCGCGGCCGCCTTCGGGTACGCTGCTGCGCACGAGTTCAAGGTTGATGGTGTTGTCCTTGAGTGCGCCGGGGCGGATTCCTTCCGCACCGAGGCCGGGGTAGAGCAGGCCGCGGGTGCGGGTGGAGGGAATGTAGAAGATGTCGGTGCCTTCGGGGGCGATGTAGTCGTAGCCTGCTACGACGTTGGTGTGCGCGTCTTCGACGTCGGGTAGGTGGAAGACGGTGCGGGCGGGGTTGAATCGTCCCTGCTGGCCGGGGGCGGTGTCTGCGAGGGTGCCGAGGGTGAACTGGTTGCCGTCGAGGAATGCGTTGAGCATTTCGGTGTGCACACCGGCGATGACGTAGTCGCCTTCGTAGTTGACGTAACCGCGCGACTCGGTACCCGCCTGGGTGCCGGTCTGGTTTTCCTGCGCCTGGGTACCTGCCTGGTTTTCCTGTGCCTGTGCGGCGGTGAAGGTGCCGACCTGGGGGAGGGCGAGGGGCGCCCCGAGTGCGAGGGTGCATCCGAGGGTGGTTGCGCTGAGTAGGCTCAGGGGTTTGGTGCGTCCTTGCATGGTGGCTCCTTGGATGACTGCTCGTTGGCTGGCGCGTTGCCCGATACTTTCGGGGCTTGCCCGGTGCTGGGTCCGGCGGCCTGTTGCCGGTTTCTCCCCTGCGTCCGGGGTGCGCTCTGCCGTGTTTTTCTCTTTGTGGATGTACGTGGTGTGCGTTTTTGGGCGCGCCTCGGCGCACACGTGTTTCTGAGAATCACTATACTCACTTAGGTTCTAAATGACAATTATTTGCAAAAGAGCTACCCTAGGAAATAGAAAAATGAGAAAGGTTGTCATGAGCTCTCAGAAGCAGACCCAACGACGGGTCACCACACACACCCCCGCACTCTTCATCCCCGGCGGCAAGCCCGCCCTCCGCCGCGCAGCCGCATTCCTCTCCGCTGCAGCACTGCTCGCGCTTGCCGGCGCTGCCCCCTCCCTGCCCGCCGCAGCAGGTCCCGACGACGGCAAAATTGTCACCACCAAGGGCCACGTCGACGCCCCCAAGGCCTACTGGGACGAGCAGAACGGCACCTTCGTCCTCATGAACGAGGCGAACCCCTACAAGACTGGCGCAGACACCTACGAACTGGACAAGACCGTTAACTGGGTCGGCAAGGGCTACAGCGGCCGCGACGGCAAGTCGCAGTACACCATGACCCTGGGCGACTCGCCCTCCCTGGCGTTCCTCGGCGAACCTGGCCAGACCCTCTACATGGCACCGCACCTAACCTCCGGCAACCAGGACCCCATCTGGGCTGGCCTGGGCGCCTCCGCTAAGGTGCCCACCGAACGCTTCCGTGACGGCGTGTTCGCCACCGACATCCTTTCTGTTGAGGGCCCCGGCCGTATGGAGCTCTTCCGCTACAACCCGGACGATGCCCCCGCCGACGTGTACCGCATGCTCTCCAGCAGCTCGAACGGTTGGCACTCCTGGCTGCTCGACAAGGGTAGCCACACGCACAACACCACGACCTTCACCCGCCCCGGCCGCTACGTGGTCACCTACCGCACCGTGGCGCGCTCCACCGACGGCCGCATCATTAGCTCCAAGCCGTCGAAGCTGGTCTGGCAGGTTGGCGGCATGCAGCCCGTGCTCGGTGACGGCACCCCCACCGCCGTGCCCACGGTTGACCGCTACAATGCGGCACCCGTCGGTGACCTGGACGCCGCAAAGTACGTGCTGTCCGTGGCACCGCACCGCCTGGACGCCGACCCGGCTAAGAACAAGGATGCCGACGACAAGCTCAGCGACATCACCTTCACCGCCGCGAACAAGAACCTCAAGGGCACCCTGACCCTGTACAACAACGGCTACTTCCTGACCGACCTGCCGGTCGTGAACGGTACCGCCACCTGGTCTGAAATGCTCGGTAGCGAGGGCTCCCAGCTGCAGGCGGTCTTCACCCCCGACACCTCCGACGAGAACAGCGCGGAGGCGTCCCGCTGGATCTCGCACAAGCTCACCTACGAGCCCGGCAAGGCTGAGAGCGTGTACAGCGACGACGGTAACGGCTCCTGGCCCGAAGAAATCCCGGATCAGGCGAACACCGTACTCAGCACCCAGCAGTACACGCCGACCAGCATGGACTACGACGTGACCGTCACCCCGAACGGCAACGGCTTCAGCACCGTTGAGGTCCGCTTCAAGGACCCGAAGGTGCGCGGCTTCATGCGTGGCGGCTTCTACGCCCAGGATGACCCGGTCTACCCGTACCTCGACCTGGAAGGATCCGTTGAGGATGGCGTGGCACGTTTTACCTTCCGTGACGAGTCGTTCTACAAGGGCACGGCGCTGCGCGTGAAGATGCTGACCCACCCGGATATGAACGCTTCCGCCTCCACCACTGAGGTTGCGGCGAACTACGAGCCGGGCACCAAGTACACCGCGCACGGTGCGTTGGCTCCCGATAGCGCACCCATTAGCGATGCGCCGAAGCCTGCTCCGGTGGATCCGTCGCCGAGCGCTGAGCCCACCGTCGCGCCCTCTGCCGAGCCGAGCGAGGCTCCCTCCGAGGCTCCGACCGCTGAGCCCAGCACCGTTCCGTCGGTGTCCCCCAGCGAGGTTCCGACCGTGCCTGCGGTGCCGACCGCCTCCGCAGAGCCGAGCGTGCCTGCTCCGGCGCCCTCCACTCCGGCACCGTCTAGCCCCGCGCCCGCGAACCCGACCCCGAGCGCACCTGCTCCGACTAGCCCGGCACCGTCTGCGCAGCCGTCCACCCCCGGAACCCCCGGTAACCAGTGCGTGCCCGGTCAGATTGACGGCCGTACCAAGATTTCGCACGGCCACCTGGACATTCAGGCGACCCTGAAGGACCGCCAGCTGTCCGTGGGTCTGCGCGATGACAGCGGCATCATTGACGCTGATTCGACCGTGCGCCCGCTCGATTCGGTCGTGTGGACTGTCAGCGAGAACGCTCGCCGTGTGCGCACCGAACGTATGGCTGATGAGAAGCTGAACTTCATGGGCCCGGTCGGCACCGCCTTCTACGGCCTGCCGCAGACCCAGCAGAGCGGCCTGCCCTGGCCCGGCTACAACACGCAGGACATTGACTACTCGCAGCTGCGCGGCCCGGTGCGCCTGCACGTGGTGCCGAAGGTCATGCCTGAGGGTGCGCGCTTCGGAATGTTCACTGAGTCGCTGAATGGTGCGGATGTGCTACTGGATTCGACGACCGGCAAGACCACGATCGACATTGATTACGCGACGCACGCGCACGCGAACTGGGTGTTCTCTGAGCCCGGCCAGTACATGTTTGATGTGCACTATTCCGCGACTCTGGCTGATGGTACTGAGGTGAACAGCCCGGTGCAGCAGCTTGCGGTTGCTGTGGGTAAGAAGGCGTCGGATGCGTGCTCGTTTGAGACTGCCGTGCCGAAGGAACCGAATGCGGCTAAGGACGACTTTAGTGGTGTGCGCCGTGTGGATTCGGCAACCCCGGGCGGTACCGCTGGTGCTAACCAGCCCGGCTCCGCACAGTCTGGTGCTGCGCAGTCCGGTCAGGCTGGTGCTTCCGGTGCTGCCGGTGATGTGAATGCGCAGGGTTCAGCTGACGGTTCGGCTGATGGTTCTGCTGGCGGCGTGTACCCGGGCGGTATTTCCGGTGGTGGTACCGGTGGCGGCTCCCTGGGTCAGTCCGGTGTGTCTGCCGCGTCGGGTGGCGTGAGCTCCCAGCAGGGCGGCCTGGCGCGTACTGGTTTTGGTGCGGTGTCTGTGGCTGTGGGTGGCGCACTGGTGCTTGGTGCCGGCACTGTGATGGTGCTGCGTTCCCGCCGCCGCGCCTCCTAGCGCTCGCCGCGTGAGGACACGCTGATACGATAAAGCCCCCGCGGCTGAGAGGATGAACTGCCTCCCGTTTCTTGGACAACAAAATTAAAGTCCAAGAAACGGGAGGCTTTTCATGTCCGTGCATCTGGGATTAAGACATGATCGTTTGCTCCGGGAGCAAGCAGCGGAAATGTTTGAGAAGGGACGTGGCTATCGTTTGACCGCCAGCAGGCTTGGTGTGTCCGCCGCGACTGTGAGAGAGTGGCAGAAAATGTACCGCGTCATCGGGAAGGACGGGCTTCTTGCCATGGGAGTAAAGCACACCAGATACGACTATGAGACCAAGGTTGCCGCAGCCAGGGCCGTGGTTGATGGTGGAATGAGTAAGCCTGAAGCGATGATGCGTTTCGGTATTGCGAGTGTGACACCGTTGAAGCAGTGGTGCAGGCTGTACCGCCAGGGCGGCGCGCAGGCGCTTAAGCCTAAGCCCAAGGGCAGGCCGAAGGGGTCGGTGCGGGCGGTGCCACCAACGCGTGAGGAGGAACTCGCCGAGCGTGTGCGCAAGCTTGAGGCACAGGTGGCGTACCTAAAAAAATCGATTGCCCTGAAGGCGCACAGACGCTCCCAAACCGGGACAAAGCCCTAGTGGTCGCGCAGCTTTCAGGGCAGGGACACTCGGTGCGTGATCTCCTCGAAGCTGCTGGCCTTGCCAGGTCGAGCTACTACTACGCACTGGCTCACCCCCAACAGCCAACCAGAGTGCAGCTACGTCCCAAGGTCGCACAGATCTTTTCGCGAACCCCCAACGGGTGCGGTCACAGGCAGGTAGCCATGTGCCTGCGCGCTGAGGAAGGGGTGCGCATTGCCGATAAGACGGTTTTGAAGATGATGCGTCAGATGGGGTTGCGCTGCGGTATACGCCGTGAGAGGGCCTACCACAGGTACAACTCCTACAAGGGGGACGTGGGGCAAAGTTTCGAGAACATCATCGGTCGCGATTTCAAGGCCGATGGCCCCTGGCAGAAACTGGGTACCGACGTCACTGAGTTCAAGCTTTCCTTTGGTAAGGCCTACCTGGCGCCGGTTTACGACTTTGCCAGCAAGGAGATTGTTGCCCACTCGATCTCGATGTGCCCTAATCTTGCCCAGCAGCAAGAGATGCTTCAGATACTTATGGATGCTAAACCTGAAGGGGTTGAACCGATTTTGCACTCGGATATGGGGTGGCAGTATCAGCACGAGACCTATGTCAGAATGCTTGCTGATAATGGTTTTGTTCAGAGTATGTCACGTAAAGGTAACTGCATCGATAACGGCGCTACTGAGCAGGTCTTTGGGCATCTGAAGGACGAGTTTTTTCGCGGCCAAGACTGGCAGACCTTTGAGAGTTTCAAAGCTGATCTTGATGCCTATACTACGCATTGGAATACGGTAAGGCGTCAGGTGAAGCTTAGGGGCCTGACTCCGGTAGAGTACCGGGATCAGGCCCTGCAGGAGGCCGCATAACGGCTAGTATTTAAAGCGTCCAAGTTTCGGGGCGCAGTTCAGGATGACTCTCGGCTACGGGGGCTTTCTCTATTCGGTGCTCCAGGAGTTATCTGGACGATTCAGATGCGTAGTGCTCACTAAAGATATGGTTGAGGGGCGCTCGCAGGCGCGGCGACTGCCGCGTGTGTGCGAACGCCCCTCCGTCTCGAAATGAGGCTTTTATCGGACCATATAAATGGGTTTACTTGTCCATTTCGTAGACCCAGCCGCCAGCGTTGCAGTAACGCTTACCGTCCTTCTCAGTGATGTAGTAACCAGGCTCGTGGTTCTCGCACTTCTGGATAACCTCACGGGCCTCTCGGTTAGACTTCTCAAGGTTCGCCGCACGAATCTGGAAGAAAGCAAAGGTCGCAATATATGCCACCAGAACCAGCACGAGGGCGGTAATCGCCATGCCCTTACCCTTACCGGTGCCATTCTTGACCATGACCAGAGCGATTACAGCGAAAATGATGGTCGGGATGGTCAGGAACGAACCAATCACAAAAATACCGGTCAGGGCAGAGATAATGCCCAGGACTAGCGCGGTTACTGCCGCCCACTTCTTCTTCGGTGCCTCGACGGGTGCGCCGTATGCAGGCTGTACGGCGGGTGCCTGCTGGGTGAACTGCGGCTGCTGCGGTGCAGCCGGCTGCTGGGTGTTTTCAGACATGAAAGTCCTCTTTTCGTGTGTGGTTGCGAATCGCTTAAATGTGTATATCCTCTAGTGAGGTGGCGTATATCTCACAAGCATACCGTACTTGAAGAAGCTCTTTAGTGAGCTAGAAACGGGTTTGTCTACACGCTATGGCGCAGTGTCCACTGTTGGAAATTTTTCCCATAAGGGGATGTTTGGAGTGTTTTTTAGCATGAGATGGTGTAATGTTCAAAGTGGTGCGAAGCACTAAAGGTGCGTATTTGATATTCGCGTATCTAATGCACATCTTCCGGCAACTCAACGACGAAAGAGGATCACCGTGTCTGATCGCGTACTCTCATCGCAGGCAGCCAAGGATGCTATTACTGCCCTGCAGAACATCATCAACGGCGGCCTGCAGAACGAAATCAATAACCTCAACCAGCAGGGTAACCAGCTGAAGGATCCCAACAACTGGGACGGCCCCCTGGCTGAGCGTTTCCGCAATGACACCTGGCCCGGTGTAGAAAACACCCTGCGTAACTTGACTCAGGAACTGACCGACCTGCGTGAGCAGCTCAATCAGATTTCTACCGATATTTTCCAGGCAGGTGGCGGCTCCTAAGCCTCCCCTGGTAAACGCCGTTTACCGCCCCGATCCCCAGCTGTGGGGCGGTGTGCGGTAGGCGGCGTTTTCTGTTATCCGGCTTCAACACATGTTATTTCCAGGCATGGTGCGCGTGCCTGTCATAACGTGTTTAATCACCCCACTTCCGCACTTAAGATATTTTCAGAGGTCCTATCATGTCTTCCGGCCCGAATCCCCCCTACGCTAATAAAGAGGATGTTAAGTTCGACGATGCAACATCCGATGCCTTGGCGAATGCGTGCCGTAAAGTAGCACAAAACATCGATAATGCTATGCCTGGGCTCAAGTCCTCTTTGGCAACTGCTCTCGAGGATTTTGAAGGACACTATGCGGAGGTTACTGCTTCTAACATTGATACTGCTGTAAGCGATGGCTATGACATTGCCCGTATATTCAGCCAGTTAGCAAGTGTCGTTGATCAGTTGAAGGAAGCGGCTCACAAGGAGCAGGCGAACCGTCAGAAGGCACGCGACTATGAGAACGAGTGGTTTGGTCTCCACAAGGCGTGGGATGACTTCTGGGGAAACGCTCCTGCGAAGGTGGAGCCGTATGTGCCGAATACCGCGATTGATACTAAATCACTGGGTAATCGTGAGAATACTGAAACCCGTTCCTCGGGTATGGCTGTTTCTTCGGCGCGCCCTTCGACCGTGCGTGCTCTCTCTAATACCTTGGGAAACCTTGGCGCTAGCTTTGACGCTGAGCCCGGTCATATTCGTGGCCTTGCTTCTGACTTTGCGGCTAAGTGCCAGTGGGGAACTATTGATGCTGAAAGTCTTATTGCCACCTTTGAGGAATGGAATAAGTCGAACGCCAACGATAAGACCTGGTTGGGTATTGTAGCCGATACCTTCAAACAGGCTGGTGGTGAGGGCGAGATTAGCGCCGTCTCGAATGAGACATTGGGCAATGCAATTGCTGCAGCGGGTGTCAGCACCGAACGTCATGATTTGGAAGTTCCTGCACCTGCTGTTGTAGGTAAGCCCGCTACCAGTGGTTATGTGAATGACCCCGTGAACGTTGCGACCGGTAACTTCATTGAAGAAGAGACCGATATGGCATTCTCGGGTGTGGTTTCTGCCTGCACTGTGACCCGTATGTACAACAGTGTGGCTGTCTTCGGTCAGCATGCTGTATCCGGTGTGTTCGGTGCTGGCTGGTCCTCGAATATTGAGAGCCGCGTGCAGCTGAACGCTGAGAATGCTGTCTGGACGATGCCTGAAGGCCGTGAGGTTACCTTCGACCGAATTGTTCGTGAAGACGGCACCCACGGTTATGCTCGTGCTCCGCGTGAAGCGTGGTGGCTTGAAGAACTGCCCCTCACCCAGCTGATGGGTGAAGAGGGTTCTAGTGCTGACCCCTCCCTGCGTTATATTTTGCACGCTACGGGTTACGATGCCTCGTCCCTGTTGCGTATTTCCGACAACTCTGGCACTCAGCACATTTTTAGCCTCACCGGTGTTTACCTGGGCATGAGCGCTGGAGCAGGTACCGCTGTCGCGTACCTGCGCGATGAAGAGGATCGTGTTGGCGCTATCGTGCATCAGCGTGGTGCACGTATCAACGTGGAGTACACCGAAGCTGGTCTTGTCGGTGCTATTCATTCTTCACGCGGCCAGTCTGTGCGTTACGAGTACGTCACCCTTGACGGTCGTACTCACCTGTGTGCTGTGTACGGTGACGCCGGTACCCGCCGTTATGAACATGACGCTGCTGGCCTGATTCACCGCGTGGTGGCTAGTACCGGTGCTGTTGAGGTGACGAACTACTACGACCCGACCGGTCGCATTACCGAGCAGGACACCGAATACGGTCGTCGTGTGCGCTACCGCTACCTGCCGAACGGCATTACCGATGTTTCGAACGAAGACGCCTCCTACACGAACCTTTGGGTCAATGACCAGTACGCACGCCTGACCGCTATTGTTGATGCGGAAGGTGGGCGTACTAGCTATGCTTACGATGACTTTGGCAACCGTGTGAGCGTGGTGGACCGCGATGGTTCCCGTACTACTCGCTACAGTGATGAGCGCGGCCGCATTATTCGTGAGGTCACCGATGAGGGCGCTGAAACCCTCTTCGCCTATGACGAGTATGACCGCGTAGTCTCCGTGGCAATGAGTGCTATTGAGACGGACCCGCGCGCTCGCCGTGCTGCCCGTCTGGCTCGTCGTGCCCGTATGGAGGCTAAGGCTCAGGGTAACGCCCTCGATAAGACTACTTCAGGGCAGGAGTCTGCCCAGAGCCCTGCCGTAAGCCCGATGACTACGGTGACTTACGAGTACGCGAATGATTTTGAGCGTAATCCCTCTTCCATGACCGACGGCAACGGTCATGTGACCCGTTTTGAGTGGGCTGATGGCCTGCTGCAGCGTGTAATGAGCCCTGAGGGCGTTACCGTCTCCTTTGAGTATGACGAGTGTGGTCTGCTGACCGGTATTCGTAACGCTGAGCAACAGCTGACCCGTTGCGAGTATTCTGCTGCAGGGCACCTGGTGAAGATTATTTCCGCTCTTGGCCATGAAACTAAGTTCACCTATGATTCTGCCGGTCACATGGTGTGCCGTCAGAACCCGGATGGTTCCCGCTGGCGTTTTGAGTATGCTGCTGGCGGTCGCTTGGTAGCATCGGTGGACCCTGCTGGTGCTCGCACTGAGTACGAGTATGGTCCGAGCGGTGACATTGTTGCCGTGGTTGACCCGCTGGGCCGCCGTATGGAGCGTTCCTTTGATACGAACGGCAATATTGACCGCATTACCTTGCCGGGGGGCGCGCAGTTCAACTACGCCTACGATGGTTTGATGCGTCTGGTCCGCACCATTGACCCCGCCGGTGGTGTGTGGACTCGCGAGTATGATGCCGCGAGCGCCCTGACCGCGTTGATTGACCCGACCGGCGTGAGCGTACGTAATTCCGTCGATTCCTCGCGCAAGACCTTCACCACTAATGATGGTGTTGACCGGGTGCGTATCTCGTGCGACCACCTGGGCCGCCCGGTGCGTAGCGAGGTTCTCTCCGATGATTCTGGTCCGCAGGTTAGTGCAGATGCGGACGACCCGACTGTCTCCACGATGGTTTACGACGGTGCGGGTAACCCCGTGGAGGTGCTGGACGCTGAGGGCGGTCTGAGCCGTTACGAGTACAACGGTTCGAACCAGATGGTGCGCATGATTTCCCCCGCGGGCCGTGTGACCGAGTACAGCTACGATGCGTGCGGTCGACTGGCTGCAACCTATGAGGCTGCCGGCACTGCGGAGCAGTCTGTGACTCGTTACGAGTACGACGCTGACTCCCGACTGATTCGCCAGGTGTACGGTGACGGTTCTGAGGCGCGCGTTCGCTATGACGCGTGCGGTCGTGTGCTGTCCATTACCGGTTCCGGCGTAGCTTCTCCGGTGTTCTACACCTGGGATTCCTGCGGCCGCGTGAAGAGCATCCGCGATAACAAGTGGGGTACTCGTTCGTTCACCTATGACGCCGCTTCTCAGGTGGTCGCGGTGACTAATGGCGCCGGTGGCGTGACCCATTACCGCTATGACGAGGCGGGTAACGTTACCTCCGTAATGGACCCTGCCGGTCGTATTACCCGCTACGAGTATGATCTGATGGGTAATGTCCTGGCGGTAACGGATCCGCTGGGTGTACGCACTACCTCTACCTATGATGCTGCCGGTCGTCTGCTGACCAGCACTGACGGTAATGGTGCTGTACATTCCTTTGGTTATGACCGTGACGGTGTTCCCTGTTCCCATTCGGTGAACGGCTCTCTGCTGTACCGTATGGAGCGTGGTTCTGCGCGCCGTACGATGACGACTTATGACCACGCGGGCGTTGATGCGTTTGGTGCTCCCGTGGTAACGGTCGAGTCCTACGACCGCTTGGGCCGTCTGGTCCGTCAGCGCCGTGAGTTTGGTGCCCAGATTCCGGAGTCTTTCCGTACCGCCTACATGGACGAGACCGGCGGCTACGAGCTGTCCTACGCTTACGATGCTGATGGTCTGCGCACTGAGTTTGTGCACCCTCTGGGTTCGAGCGCTTATGCGTATGATGCTGCAGGCCGCATGGTCAAGCAGACTGACATCACCGCGTATCGCCTGGAAGGAACCACCGTTACCTCTGAGTCTCGTGTGGAGTCTTCCTTCGAGTACAACGCGGTAGACGCACTGGTGCGTGCACAGGTGTCTGACCTGGCGGGCACTTGGGTTCGCGAGTTCGGTTACCGTGGCGCACACATGACCTCTGTGACCGAGCAGCCCGCTGAGGCAGACTCGGCTGTGGCAGACTCTTCTGAGGCTCTGCACACTGAGATTATTCGTGATGATCTGGGCCGTATTAGCGGTGTGGATTCGCCCGCTGGCCTGGTCATGTACACCTACACTGACGCGCAGATGCTCTCGTCTGCCGTTCGCGGCACCGAGACCCTGCGTTGGACCTATGATGCCGCTGGCGCGCTGGTGCGCGTTGAGTACTTTGATAGCGCCCAGCCTCAGCACGCTTGGGTGAAGGTGCTGGTCACTGATGAGGGTGCCCGCGTTCGCGCAGTGTGCGTCTACGGCGTGCAGGATGAGGCAAAGACCGACTCCCAGTCGGCTGAATTTGCCTCTGCTGTTGAGGACGCTCAGGCGTGGCTGGGCCAGTGCCCGGAGTCCGTGGAACTTGAAGGCGTCACTTTGGTGCCGGTCTCGACGAGCGTGTTCTCTTATGACGGTAATGATTCGCGTCTTCTGCAGGTTTCTTCGGATGGTTCCGGCTCGTCCTTGACTTATGGTGCGGCTGGGTTTGTGAACTCGGTGGCATCGTGGGGCTCTGCTGACGATTCTGCCGTGTCCTTCTCGCTGCTGTGTGCTTCTACTGATGGTCGTGTGCTTGCTGCCGGTGGTGCGCCTACTGGTGCACCTGAGTTTGGTGTGCCCTCAACCGGTGCTGGTGTTGGTTCTGCGGCTGGTTTTGATGCTTCGATGATGCACCCGCTGGTGTGGGATGAGAATTCGTTTGTTCCGCGTGTGCTGGGCGTGGGCGGTTCGTCGATGCCTTCTGTGGGTTCACTGGTTCCTGGTGCCGGTTCTGGTGCCGGTTTGCTGGATCCGTACGGTTGGGATTCTTTGGGTGTTGCTGCCCCTGCTGTGCCGTCTGCCCAGGGCGCTTCTGCTACTGGTGGTGCGCCTGTGTTGCCGGATTCGCTGGTTGGTGTTTCTGCAGCTTCGGGCGTGGTGCTGGGTTCTACTGGTTTTGAGGTATTGGGTGCCCGCGTGGTGGATTCGCGTGTGGCTCGCTTTACGGCGCCTGATCCTTTGGCCGCGCCAGTGGGTGCTGGTTGGGGTGCTGACCCGTTCTCGCTGGTTGGTGGTAACCCGGTTTCTTTGGTGGACCCGTGGGGCCTGTCGCCGGTGTCGGTAGAGGACTTCGATAAGTTCCGTGAGGAGCGTATTCGAGATAAGTGGACGAACCGCATTAAAGGCATTCTTACTGTAGTCGGAGTGGTAGCTTCTATCGCTGCTATCTTTGTTACGGGTGGAACTGCTCTTGTCGTCTTAGGCGCTATCGCCGGTGGTACTATGGCGGCAGCTAACGCTATTGATGAAAATAAAGACCCTAATACTGGAAAAGTCGACTGGGGTAATGTTGCCAAATCAGGCGTAATTGGTGGTATTTTCGGCGCCATCAGCGGTGGTATGGGCAAGTGGGCGAACGGTGCTGCAACCAAGCTGTTCAAAGGCGCTGCGAATGGTACCGGTAGGCTACTAGCCTCTACCCCGACGCGTGTACTGAAGGCTACGGGGGTTCGTATGACGGTTGAAGGTATCAAGGGCGGTGTGACTAGCGCCGTTGATGGTACTAAGGACTTGGCATTGAATTTGGCTACGGGCGGTAAACATGAGTATTCGCTGAAGGAGCACGCTACCAAGGTTGCATCTAGCATGGCGTTTAGTGGCCTCAACAGCATGATTAGTCCGGTGTCTGGTTCCCTGTCTAAGGTTGCATCTAAACATATTCCTGGAGTGAATGAAAAAGCACTTCGCAAGGGAATTGATGTGACGGCTAATGCTGTATCATCGGCTGGTCAGAGCGCCTTTGATTCGTGGAGTACGGGTAAAGAAGTACGTGTTGAAGAGCTGGTATGGAATGGTATAACAAGCGCAAAGAATAGGTATGGGGATTATGAGGCCCCTGCCGGTAACGTGGGGGATCCGAGTACGTTGAAACAAATGGGCACTCGTCCGTACACGGTGGGAACGTATTTGAATAGTACGTCCCGGGCAGAAAGTACCAGGAAATATTTTGCGGATGAAGCACGTAATTCGGTGACAAGTTATGCGGATGAACGACTTCATATTAATGATAGCCTTGAGGATTTATATGACCGCTATAAGGAATCAAAGGGGGAACAAACGCCTGATACAAATGCCCCTAATGAGCCTAAGCAGGACAATACTAATGGTAAACAGACTCAATCGAAACAAGGTAGGAAGTAATGAGCGCTGTTGAAGACGGACTTCTCGGAGGACTTATCGTCGCCCTAATACCGGGCTACCGCATTAAGCTCGGCAAACCCACCCTAAACAAGAGGCAGAAGAGGCCCCTCGCGGCGTTTATCACCTTCTGGTTTTTCACCATCTTAGGGTTTATTGGCGTGCCGCTAATTTTCCTCTCTATAGGTGCATACGATGACCTTGCTGATGAGTCACAGGCAGGGCTGGTTATTGCCGCCCTTCTGATTGGTGTCTTAGGTATAGGCCTGCTGGGTGCTATCCCGTTGAATCACTGCTACGCCTTTTACCTCGAGCTGCGCGAGGACCACGTGCGGTGGCGTAATTGGCGATGGAAGGAACGCACTTTCACCTACCCCTCCATCACGTTCGCCCATGTGGAGAAGAACATGAAGAACGGGTTCTTGCGTATCGGCAGTACTGAGATGGGTAAGCGCACTTGTAGTTTTGACCCGTATCAGTTTGATGCCACGATCCTTATGGCGCAGGTGCTTTACCGTGATGATCACGGACGTTGGGCTGAGGAGGACGGCCTGGATGCGATGAGCGTGGTGGGGATGTATGGCTCTTCGCGCGATATTTATGCCCAGTTTTATGACTTGTGTGAGACGAAGTATGTGGTGGGCGTGACGAAGAGTGAGCGTCAGATGCGTCGAGGCAAAATAGAGTAAGTCTTCTGAGAATGGAGCTTAAAAATGAAAGCCCCTGGGTTGAGAGATTACCTCTCAGCCCAGAGGCTTTCTGCGTACCAGCGGCGGCTCATTTAAGCGCCACCATTATCGGGTGATAATCGCGAAGTCGCTGCTGGACAGGTTCGTGAAATTACCAATCTGCGCGTTCAGGCGGCACTTAGACGTCACCGACAGCGCCGTCACCACCCGCTGATCCTCAGATACCAACACATGCCCCGAACAGCCATCCGAAAAACTAATCAACTGAGCATCTGGAGAAATCGCCTGAACCAGCGTCGAAAACTCACCCGTACGCGGCAAAACCATCAACGGGTTCAACTCATCCGCACCACTCGGCCACACCGGAACCACCGTCACCGGCAAAACACTCTGATTCACCACACGAGAAGGAACCCGCAACTCAATCGACCGCAAACGCTGAATTGGGTACGCCGTCGAACGAACCTCCCTGTCAGAAATAGCCTTCGACGTCTCAGAATCAATACGGTTCACCCACTCCTCAAAAGCACGCGAATCCTTAAACTCAGCAGACACATTCGCCCGAACCTGCACCACACCATTAGCCGGGATACTCACCCCAGACAGATTCCACGAACACGGAACATCCACCGCAGTCACACTCGACTGATTCTTCGACACACCAGAAGACACCTGACCGGCATCCCACGTCACTGAAGCACACGAACCACCCTCAACACCGGGAAGCACCTGCAAAATATCGCCCCGAAGAGCCGACTTCTGCGACGAAAACTCAAACGTCAGGCGGGCACTCTTATCCCGCGGGTTATACGTACCCTCAATACGGGTACCCAAACCACTCGGCAAAGACGCCGAACTACGGCTCGACGCAGACCACGACTCAGCCGTCTTAGACGCCCCCTTACCGCCGTTCAAACCCACAAAAGCGAGCACACCCACAAGAATCAAAGAACCCAGGATAGCGCCCCACACCAGCGGGCGGCGCAACGGCGAACGGGCAGGCTCCTCTTCCTCACCGACCTCATCAGGCACATATACCGGCTGCTCCACCGCAAAAGGAGCCCGGATAACCGTCTCATTCTGCGCCTGACCCAGCGACGGCATACCCGCACCATACAGCTCCGTAACATTCTGCCCAGGCACCGCAGAAACAGCAGGCTCAGCACCATGAACCACCGTAGGCGTATAGCCCACAGCACCCGAAGACACCTCAACCCACCGAGGAAGCACCACATCAGTAGCGAAACCCTCAGCCAAAAGACGCAACTTAGCGGCAGCCTCAGCCGCCCCAGGACGCTGAGCCGGGTTCTCCGCCAACATCCCGTGAAGCACCTCAGCCATTTCAGCCGGAATCTGCGGCGACACCTGCACCGCACCACCACGCGCCGGAAGAGGACGCGCCGCCACCAACAACTCATGAAGAGTCACAGCGCACGCATAAACATCAACCGCCGGAGTAGCCACACCATGCGCAGAACGCTCCGGAGCCATATACCCCGGAGTACCAGAAAACGAACGAGAAGCCCCCGAACCCGCAGAGCCAGTAAAAGAAGCAATACCGAAATCAGCCACACGAACCTGCTGATCCAGAGACTCCCCCAAAAGACCGCTCAGCAGAACATTCTCCGGCTTAACATCCAGATGCATCACGCCCTGACGGTGAGCAAACTCCACCGCATTCAGAACCTGCACCATCAGACTCAACGCCAAACGAACCGGCAGCGGACCCTCAGAATCCAGCTTCTGACGCAACGAACCGCCATGCTGAAACTCCATCACCAGAGCCAACACGCCACCCTCAACCACCATATCCGTCAACGGCACAATATGAGGATGCGACAGCGCCAACAACACCGAACGCTCACGCACAAAAGACTCAAGAACCACAGGGTTCTCCGCAAGCTCCGGGCGTAGAATCTTCGCCGCATATAGAGCCCACGAGCCGCTCATCGTAGCAGCCCACACCTCACCGACCGCACCAGAACCCACCCGGCGCACCAAACGATACGAAGAGCCAAGGGGAGCGCCCGCAACCAAGCCCCCCGCAGGCTGACCAGCAGCCTGCGGGGCAGGATGAGCATCACGACGCTCCGAGCCGGAGTACTGCGGCGAACCAGCAGGTACAGTCACGGGCTAACTCCTTAACATCAACTTCACAACAAGCAGGAAGACGCCCCAGACGAGGCGACCCCTACAGCAAAATAGCCGGTAAAGTTACACGATACCTCACCACACGCCAGACAAGCCCTACAGCCCGCCACGGTGCTGAGAATCCTCAGGGCTCATCAGCTGCACCAGAACCGGCGACCCAGCAAGGAACGCATAGCCACGACCAACGCTCAGCTGAACCGGGGCGCGCCTCGGAATAGAACCGAACATGTCCATGTCCGTGTCAACATTCGGCTGAACTACAGCACCAGTACGGAACTTACGAATAGCCTTCGTCCAATGGCTATACAAAGGACGCAAATCAGTCGGCTTACCCGTAGCAATAATGTGAACGTCCGGGAAATCACCCTTCACAATCGCATCAAAAACGTTCATCGGGTCATCCACGCGGTCACCATCATCAATCAGCAACAGCACCGGGCCCGCGGCATCCTGCAAAGCCGCCTGCACCTGAGCAGAAGCGTTCTTGCTCTCAAACACCCGGTCAAAAACGCCCTCCGGCGCATTCACCAGACCCGAACGCTGATCGAAGACAGCCCAAACCTCCGGAACCTCAGCGGCATCCATGCGTGCGTTCTCCGCCGCGGTAGCATCACCAGACGCTAACGCGGCAGATACCGCCTGCTCCGCCGCAGCCCTCGCCCGAGAAACCAGACGAGCAAACGCAACCAGCAGAGACGACTTACCCGAACGCGGATTACCCGCAACCATGGCGTGCTCACCCTCGTACAGCTCGAAAGCGCACGCCTCCAACGTAGCCTCCGCAATACCCACAGGGATACGCCACAGGCTCGGAGAAAACTCAGCGGCAGGCATGCTCTCCCACGAAACCCACGACGGCAGCTGACCAATCACGTCACGCTTAGCGGGAGCCTGCGGGAAACGCTCACGAATCATAGAGACGGCCTCCTCCACGCCAACAGCGGGAGTAGCCACCTGCATCTGACGCAGGCGCTTCGGATCAACGCAACGGCCGGGAACCGCAGCCGGAACATTCGTACCGCGAATACCGTGCGACGAATAATCGTGAATATCGCTCAGCTGGAAGAACCACGTCTGCAACGAAGCGTCAAGAATCTGTGACGGAATATTCTTCGCGCGGCTTGTCGACACCACGCAGTGAATACCAACAGCAGGGCCGTCCGCATACACGCGGTAGAAATTCGCCAACAAATCCATGCTCACAGCGTCAGAGAACTCATCACGCAGCGTCGCAAAACCATCCAAAACAATGAAAAGAGGCTTACGGCGTGACGCGTCAGCACGGCGAGCATCAAGCTCCGACTTCACAAAACGCAAGAAGCGAGCCTGACGCTCCCTAGCGCCCTGACCGGTACCCACAGCAGACACAACATGCGGCAAAGAACCCAACGGCAACAAGCCATCAGCGCCCATATCCACCAGAACAATATCGATGTCCTCCGGCGAATAATGCTGAGCCAAACCCAGCACCACAGACTGAATCGTCGTGGTCGTACCACTACCGGCAACACCCACCAGCAGCAGGTTGCTCATCTCAATATTCCAGCCCATAGGCACCTGACGCTGCAGCTCAGGCTCATCACCCAAAGTGCACATCAGAACACCGTCCTGGACACCACCCACAGTAGGAAGGTCCGGGTCGGGGAAGCCGCGCACACCAAAATCAGCCAAATCAACATACGAACCCAACGGTTCAGGCCACACCTTACGAGGAGCAACCGCACCACGAGCCGCATGAGCCGCCACAACAGCATCAATCAGCAGATCCAGGTCATTCGCATCACTCGACGACACCTTCGGACGTGCACGCTCCGAACGAGGAATACCGATACTATCGGTTGCACGAATCTCCAGAGAAGTCACCACCTCAGTGCCACTCTGACCCGTCACCAGGGCAGTCTGCACCGGCGAAATATCATTCTGGCCCAGCTTCACATAGGCGCGACCCATCTGCGAACGCGAAATCTCCGAAGCATCCGGAACACCAATCACGTTCGAAGAATCCTCACGGCTCTGCACACGCAACGCCACACGCAAGTTCGTATTCGCCAGAATGTCATCATTCACCACGCCAGCAGGACGCTGAGTCGCCAGAATCATGTGAACACCCAGGGTACGACCCACCGCACCAATGCTCACCAGCGACGACAGGACATCCGGGAAGTCCTTTGCCAGCATCGCGAACTCGTCAATCACCAGCAGCAGGCGAGGCATCGGCTCCGGCGGGTTCGTCGCCAAATAATCCTTAATGTTGTCCACACCCTCGCCAGCGGCCGCAAACAGGCGCTGACGACGGTCCATCTCCGCCTCCAACGACTCAATAGCGCGGTGCGCCAACTGAGCATCCAAGTTGCTCAAAGTACCAATCGTATGCGGCAGACGCTCACACGTCTTAAACGCCGCGCCACCCTTAAAGTCAACCAGAATGAAGTTCAAACGGCTCGGATCGTGGTGCGCAGCCAAACCCGCCACCAACGAACGCAAAAACTCACTCTTACCCGAACCAGTGGTACCACCCACCAGACCGTGAGGACCGTCCTTCACCAAGTCCAGCGTGAACGCACCAGAGTCGCCCACACCAATCTCGGTGCTGAAACCATTAGCCTGCGACCAGAATGCCTCAATATCCTCAGCACCCGGAGGGGTCGGCAAACCAACCAGCTCAGGCAGCTTCACCAGCTGAGGCAAACCGCCACCCAGCAGCAGACGCTCAGGGTCCTCATGATGTGCCAAAGTACGCGCCACATGAAGAGCATCCTCAGCACTCACACCGGCGAGCACGCCATCGGTAACCGTGTAACGGCGGCGAGGCTCCGAATAGGTCATAGAAGCCTCCTCACCAATCTCCACGACCGAAGTACACGACGCCGGAAGACGGTCAACAGAAGAAGCCAACACAATACCGGCAACACGGCGAGCGCCCGCAGCAGCAGTCTTATTCGCCATCAGACGCACCTCATCGCCATACGCCAAAAGGTCGCGTGCCGGCGACTCACGGCCCTCAGTGAGGGTATCCGAATCAACGACCACGCACAGGCCGCGGGTCGGAAGAGACTCAATGTCGTGGTAAAGAGAGCGTAGCATCTGGTCCGACTGCTCCTTACCAGAAGCAAACCAACGCATCTGCTGGTTCTGCGCCATATGCATGTGTGGAAGCCACGACGTCCACACCCAGTCCTGCGAGCGCGCCGAATCTGCGCAGACCGCAATCGTCATATCAGCAGGACCCGTGTGGGTCGCCGCCTGCAGCACCAGGCTACGCGCCAGGGCAAGAGACTGCTCACGCGGACCCACAATACCGATAGCGCCACCCTCACGCAGGTCAGCAACCAGCGGGGCATCCCACAGGGTATTGTGCTCAAGAATATGCTGAACCTCAGGCTCAGGATTGCTCGGCTTCGTCAGCTCAGGAGCCCAATGAATATGCCCAGTACCCATGTGGAAAGTCAACAGGTCAGGGCTGGTGCTCCGGCGACGCCACAGCGTCATTGCAGGAAGAAGCGCCCGCAGCTGAACGGCATCCGGTGCCGGGGCAAGGTCGTGAAGACGCTCAATTTCCTCACGGTTACTCAGAGCGATACGTTCCTTGAACTTCTCCATTTCCTGCTCAAAACGCACACGCTCCTTCACCTTATCCTTAGCGTGACGACGTTTCTGCTCCACCCACATGCCAATACTCAGGATGGGGCTGAGCATCGCGAAAAGGGCGTAACGAATCTCCTGCATAATGGCGACCATTGCCGCCGCCATAATAATCGGACCCACCGCCATCGCAATATTGAACTTCGGCGGGTCAGAAACGTTCTTGCGGGTAGGTGCCTCCACCTTATCCGGGGCGCTCAACGCACCCTGACGCGGCGGACGGTTAAACGGTGCAGTACCCGACGCGCTCACATTCGGGGCGCTACCGGGGCGAGGCGCAGCCTTCTCCTGAGGAGCAGGCTGCAGAGTCAGAATACAATCCCCAACATGGATAGTGGTGCTCTCAGAAACAGTCAGACCCTCCTCAGGGATTTTCTGGCCGTCCACAAAACTACCGTTCGTAGAACCCGGGTCAGTGATACGCACCTTCTGAGTGTTTGTCGACTCATCATGAACCACCTGCAGGTGCAGATGCTCCCACGACGCGCTCGCCGTGGGCAGCACAATGTCGGCGTACGGGGAACGACCCGCCACCAGAGGACGCGAAGAGGGGATAGGGCGCGGCAGGGTAACCGTCGAACCGCCGCTCAAGCAGACGCTCCAGCCCTGCACCAGGGAAGGGTAGGAGAGCGGTGCCCTAGAGATGCGCATACCCTCCATCGGCTTGACCTCCGCCAGGGTGGAGGATGCCGTCACCGGGCGGTTATCGCAATACAGCGGCTCGTCGGCAGGCAGAGAGGGGCCACCGGTCGCCTGGATGAGATCAGCGATGGTCGTCTCAGGCTGCCAGGAGTCTAGTTCATAGCTCCCGTTATGCTCTTCAAGATCAAGGAAAAAGCGCATAAGGTGTTCTCCAAAATAGATAAATCGTGAGCCCCGCTGGTGGACGGACTAGAAGTAATACCCGAAAGCCGGGGTGTGATGGGCTGGCTCTGTACGGATTAGGCTTTGCTCGGAAAAGCTAGTCGCGAGATTCTGAGGTGAACGTGCGAAGCATCCACACGGGCGGGTTCACCGCATCCGTCGAGGAAGACCCGCCCTGAATCATCGAAGCTTCCGCGGTCGGGTAAAGAAGACCCACCTGCCCTCCAGCGGCGTAAGAAGACGAAAAATCCAACGGATACGCGACCGTAGAATCTTTAGCGTCCAAACGAAGGGTTCCTAGAACCCGTCGAACCGCCTCAGGAGTGTATTCACGAACCTGGCTCGTGGCATACGCAAAAGCCAAAAGCGCGTTATGGGAGGGAGCATCCGCCCACACTGCCGATTTCGAGAACGACTGTTCGCCTGACAAATCCTTGAGCGAAGAATCATTCTTCATACGCTCAACCGTTGACACAAATGCCGAAGAAGCGCGACCGGCATCATCAGCACTCAACGCCGCAGCACGTGCCTGCACACGCCCCACAATGCGAATATTGTCAGTCAAGGAACCACCGTTCTCCAGAAGAAGACGTATAAAAGGCTCCGTCAAAGCTTCCTCACCCGCAATCACCGGAGAAGTAATACCCGCCCTCTGAAGAGAACGAAGAACCTTTGCCTGAGTCGACGCCGAACCCGTCAAAACCAGAACAGGAGAAGAGCCCGAAGACTTGTCCCCCAGAAGGCGCGTCAGCTCCTTGAGAATGTCTTTCATGCTGTCTTCATCAGCAGAAACCTGAACGCGATTCGTATAGGGAAGGTCCGGTGCAGAGCCCTCACCCGCATCCAGCAGGATGGTGCGCACACCATTAAGCTGTTGCGAAGAACCCGTGCTGGATGCACCGGCGAGCGAACGAATAGCAGTCGTATAGACCTGCTTCTCCTGCTCAGGGTCCAGAGCAAAACTCCATACCCCATCGCCAGCATCTACCCGGTCATACGCCTCAATCACCGCAACATTGCGTTCCTTAGCGGCAGCCGTAGCACCCCGAAGATGCTCACCCCGAGAAGCAAGCACAATACCCAGAGCACCCTCAGAAGAGAGCTTCTCTACCGCCTCACGGGCACCCTGCTCCGTTCCCTTATCGTTCGCATAAAGAACCTTCACAGAAGACTTACCCAAAGCCAGACGGTACTGCGCAACACGAGCACCCTGAGCATTCAGACGCCACGCAGACCCCTCAGCATCATCACCAAAAGTAGTAACAACACCAATAACAGGCTCACGACCAGACGCAGGAAGAGAAATAGCCTGCTGAACCGTCACCGCAGACGCAGGGTTCGTACCCGTGCCAAGCGGCAAAGGCTGAGGAGTCACAGCGCGCACGCCATACCAGATCCCCACCACCGCAAGGCTAAACAGCACACACAGACTGACACACCACACCACGGTGCGCTGAGTGAGCCGCCTGCCCTCGCGGCGGTGAGGACCTGAATCAGAGCCCAAATGAGGGGAAAACCCCACGGCTAATCACCAATCTGGAAGGTGTACACCGTCTTCACCTCTGCACTGCCAGCATTCGACAGGTGGAAGGTCGGCAGCGAACGCAGACGCTGCAGGGACGCCTTGAACTGCGCCTGACGCTTCTGCAGAGCAGCGATGTCCTCAGAACGGAGGTTCGTGTAACCCTGAGCATTCTGCATCGCCAAAGCAAGCTGGTAATCAGCCGCACCAGCCTTCGCGCTATTGCTCTTGAGCGCGCCCAAGAGGCCAGCGCCCTCAGCGTTGCTATCGCCCAAATCGAGCATGAGCTTCGACAGGTCGTTATTCAGCTGAACGGATGCACCAGCCAAATCTCGGGTAGCGTTCTCAGCGCGGGTACTCAGAGCAACCAGAGAACGCTCAGTCACCGAATCCAGAGACTGACGCAGGCCCTCAATACGATCATTCATATCCTTGTGCTGAACCTCGATAGACTCACCAGCCACCTGAACCACAGTATTCGCGGTATCAGTAATGCCAGCAACCGAAGCGGAGAACGCCTCCTTAGCAGCCGAAGCGCTAGAAGAACCATCGCTCGAAACCTTACGAATCTCCTCGCTAATCATGCTCGTCAGGCTCTCGCGAGTCTCATCGGCAGACTCCTTGAACGCTTCCTTAATAGCGGTGGAGAGGTCAGCCTGCATGTTCGTCATATCCTCCAGGTTCTTACCCAAAGCATTGACAGCATCCGAAGCTGAATGGATACGATCACGCAGAGAAACCTTAGCCTCCTCAGTAGGCTCTTCCTTCTTCTCCGCGTCCTGGTTCTGCGCGTTTGCGGCATCGTTCAGGGTCTTCTCAACCTCGCCCAGGGCACCATCTACCGCGTTCACAGCGTCGTTAAGGTCCTTGGCGTCGCGAGCCAGACCCTCCTTGGGGTCATCCATCGAAGTGGCGGCAAGAACCTCATCCCACGCGGCTACCGCGGCAGCAATACGCTGCTCCATCGGAGTACGTGCGGCAGGGGTGTTCGACGTGTAGGTACGCTCGTTCGCGTTCTCCACCGTAATGACGCGAGTATTACCTTCCGTAGCAGTAGGCTCGGCGGAAGGCGCCTCAGAAGAAGGAGCGGCGGAAGGAGCCTCAACCTTCTTCGACGGCTCCTCAGAAGGAGCAACAGAAGCAGACTCAGACGGTGCAGGGCTAGGAGCCTCAGACGGCGCCTCAGAAGACGGGGAAGCAGACGGCGAAGCCGCGCCACCACAAGAAGAAGCCGTCAGGTATCCACGCAGATGCTCCACCTGCTCAGCAGACAGAGAACCGCCACGCTCAGTAGACAGAGCACAAAGCTGCTCCGCCAGTTCCTTATTCTGAGCGCTCATAGAACCAGAACCGTCCACCAGCTCTGCACGAGCAGAAGCCGCACGAGAATGAACGTTCTTGATACTCTCAATCAGACGGTTCGACGTTTCCTTCATCTGATTCACGTTCTGACGAGCCGCACTAACCTTCTCACTCAAAGAACGCACAGCATCAGCATCAAGAGAAGACGGGTCCTTCTCCACCTGCGCAACAAGCTCATCCATCTGACGCTTCAACGCCGAATAGTTGTTGTTCGCACCCTTCAAATACTCCGGCTGCAGGTGATCCACAATCTTCTCACCGGTAGCAACCAGTGCAATCAGAGAGCTCTGCACCGTCACCGACGCACCGAACAGGGCGCAGGTCACCGAACCGTTAGAAGAACAAGTCTCAGCGGTCGGGTGTTCCGGGCCAACAATCTCACGAATCGAAGCCGTAAGATCCTGCTGGCAATCCGAACTTGCCTCCGCATACGCATTCAGAACAGCAGACAGCTGAACCAAATTACCGTACACGCTACGGCTACTCGCACCCTCCTCACGATGCACAACACAACGACCGCCGCTATGTGAAACAGACACATTGGGGCGCGCCGTCGTATCACCCAGCATAGAGTGAAGAGCAGCAACAGTACGCTCCAACTGAGAAATCAGCTGAGAATTATTAGTACGCGAAGCCTCAGAAAGATCCTTCTGCAGGCTCTCAATATTCGCCTGCAGACCCTGCATAGTCTTCGTCAACGATTCATTCTGAGTCTTCAGATGCTCGGCAGTGTCCTTACCCAAGGTCGCAGACGTATCATCCAGGCTCTGACGCACCTGAGCAACCTGCGAACTAGCGCTAGTCAACGTCGTATTAACCTCGTTGACGGTATCAATAGTGCGCTGCAGGAGCGCCACCTGAGACGCATCCTGAGAGGTGAAACCGTTAGTAATGATTCCCGCACCAGACAAATCAGAAGCAAAACCAGGCTGCACCGAAATGTTGAAGGTAGGCGCACTAAAATCCTTCGCCTTAACCTTCAACACAAAAGAGGAAGAACTACCAGTCACAGGAGGCGCCGAAATAGCACCCCACTGAACAACAGCCTTACCTTCATCATTGGTGCTCACCACACCATTCGTCGACGAATCAGCAGCATCAGGGGTCGTAATAACCTGAGTAGGAGAACCCGAAAGAACAGTAGAAGCAGCAATAGAGAACGGAGTGCCAACCGGTGCAGGGCTAGTACGGCTAGTACCGGATGCATCATAGGTGACGTCCTCGGTCTTCACCGTCAGGTTCTCAACCGTAACCTTAATCGTGATTTCGCCACTGTAACCATTCAAATCATTCAGGTTAGTGCCGCTACCGCGCTCAGTAGAATACTGCAGGCTCACACGCACAGGAAGGTCATTAACGACGTCCTTCGGCTTGAACTGCACATTGCTCGAGGAGCTCGTACGATCCTTGTCATTGACGTAAATGTTGGTCGACTCAATCGACGAAACCTCGCCGTCACGACCCATCTGAATATTCACGTTCTGCAGAACATTAGTAGCGTTCTCTACCTGGCGGGGACTCTGAGAAGTAACAGTACCCTTATCGGGAGACGGGTTGTTATTGTTGCTACCCGTGGAGCAGGAAGAGAAAATAAGCGCCGTCGTTACACCCAAAATCAAAGGGAAGCGGAGCAAACGCTGACGTGTAGTGGTGTGGTCGGTCATGATGATCTTTTCGTTGAGTTATGTGTCATGCAAACAATGGATAGTGGCATATCCGGAACGCGATCATGCGATGTCTGCAGGAGATAGGTGAAGATTTGAGCCCAGTCAAAAAGATAGAACCCGGTACCACTTTATCAGCCTAATCTGAGAGGACTGATAATATTTCGTCCTAGTCGGTGCCTCATTAGGAGATTCGATTCAACCTTGAGGTGATAGTTAAATCAACTCCTCCTTTTATCACTCAAGTAATTCTCTTGGCTGATATATGTACTAGGCCTATAGATTCGATAAAACAGTATGGTTCTACAGTGGGGAATGAATATCCCTCAGCCCGCGGGGTTCCACGGTTTAGCTGGCTGCAGGTTCAGCCTCCGGGTCCTCCTCATCTTCCTTCTCGGCAATAGCGACACCCACAGTCAGGTACCTCTTCACCAGCAGGTACGAGGCAATCACCGGCACCACGTACACCAGCGACAAGCCGCTACCAGACTGCACAACATCCACGGCAAGACGGGCTGCCGCCAAGCATCCACCCAAACCCACCAGGGTCACGCAGAAGCCACGCAACACACCATACCCGGCAGTGCCCTCCTCAAAGGTCGCCGCCCACAGCTTGAACAGGGCGCGGCGCACAAAAATCAGGAAAACCGGCACCAGGCACAGCACCACCGAAACACCCACAGGCTCATAACCGGCAGCGGCGAACGAAACCACCGGAATCAGCAGGCAGAAGAACGCCATCAGGGCACTCACACCCAGCACGACCGTGCGCACGTACCGGTTGATGCGCTCCATACGGTGCAGGTAAGGGATCTCCTCGCTCGGCTGCGCGGCGTTATAGAAGAACAGCAGCAGAACCAGCGCCGACGCCGCCACATACCAGGGCGCGAAATTGATGCCGTCCACCTGCGGGGTGGAGGCAACCTGCGGGACACCCACCAGGGAGAGAGTAGCGAGCAGAGCAATTGCGGCAACGCAGAACGTGCCCACCGTCAGCAGAAAGTAATGGTACGCGCCGCCGTTCTTTGCATCCTGCACACTGTGCTTGTGTGTGCCGTCAATCATCACGACCGAAAAAAGCATTATCGAGATGGATAGGATGCTCCACGCGTATTCACCCGTCACGGTGGGGACAAACATGAGAAGAATGGATATAGAGAACAGAATCCACAGAAATACTCGCTGCAGGGTTGTTGAGGACGCGAGGGCCACTTCAAAAAAGCCGATGATAAAGTCGCCGATATCTTCCATGGTGGAATCCTTTCTGCGGGGGTGGGGTTACTCTTTGATCTCTTCGAAGCGGAGGACGCTGAAGTCGAATTCATCGTTTCGGGTCAGTAGAGACTTATATGCCCTGTATTTCTTGCCCGTCTTGAAGTTCTGGAGGTAGGGGTAGATACGTTCTCCATCGGGGGCGTTCGATGTTGTGATGATTCCGCACTCTTCCGTCTCGAATTCACCGGAGATTGAGTAGGGGTCCTCATGTTCAACGATTTCTACTGACGTAACAGTGCAGATAGTGGAGTCGTTGTACGGATTTACATAAGAAATGAAATATAAGGATGCAGGAAATGCCAGAAGGCACAACATCAGTAGGATTCTCTCGCGGTCACGCCAAATATCGTTAGCCTTTGAGCGAAGAAAATTCTTGAAAGCGACTTTCTTTGTGGGTTTCTTTGTGATAATAGATTTTTTCTTTGGGTAACCATTTTTCTTTGAACTGTTTCTTTTCTTTGAAACGTTCTTTTTCCTCGGGGAGTTCTTTTTCACTGCTCTTCACCTTCTTTCTGGGCTGCAGGCTGTTATTCTGTGATGTCTTCAAAGCGGGTCGTCTCAAAAACTGTGCTCATGGTGTGTACGTCCTTGTGTGGTGGTTGGTGAATCGTGCTCGCCCCGGTGAGGTGGCGGGTACATCCTTAGCCTATCGCACGGTATCTGACCAGAAGGTTAACTCGACGCAATGCTCCGGTGAAGACTCGGCAACCACTCCGCGGATAACGCGAATCTGGGCTTAACCACCCGATTTCGTTAGCTACTCTGAGAACGAACCCGCACCCTCCGCATCGCTGCCGGAAGGCTGCCGGTCACCGATAAACAGAAAGGGCAGTTGACCACCATGATAATTACCTACACCATGATTGCCGTATGGGGCGTACTATGCCTTGGGCTGATGTACAAAATCTGCCGCACCGCTATCGTCCATGAGATGAGCCGCCGCCACGACAAGAAGCTACGCGCCGAAAACATCCACATCATCCGAGGCAAGCTTCGCAATATCATCCTGGCCGGCTTTGTAGCTCTCATATTTCCTGTCGCAATGTTCCTAACGCACCTACTCGGCGACATGGGATTCCACCTTTTCTACGACATCGCAGCGTTCTGCGCCATGTGCATGGCTATCTGCTTCTTCTACGGACCTGTTGAGGATTACACCGAAATCTCGCCGGAAGGAATCGAAAGGGGTGAATCATTTCTAGACACGGTCTTCTACCCGCTCAACGCAATCGACGCAGTCTCATACAGTCAGGCCTCTGATAGTGACGAGTCAGACAGCGTTACTTTTAAAACAAAATCAGGCAAGACAATTACGAATTTCAGCCCCGGCGATGATGGTTACTACCTCCTCGCAATGACCCGATTCAGGATCGAAAACGAGCGCTGGCCAGACATGAACAACCCCGAAGAAGCCGCCCAGGTCAAGGCGTGGATGAACTGGAACTCCACCATCCCGCACATCAAGGATAAGGAAATTTCGGGCCTCGCCGAAGTAGACATGTAGCCCGCGATTCAGCCCGTATAGAGTGCGTGCCCGGCGTGTTTCTCAACCAATATTTCCGCAGTTTTTCTGCCGGAAAAACGTTGACTAGCCCGCATGGTCTAACCCTCAACTAGAAGGTGCACTCTGCACGCAAAAACATTAACGTTGAGGCTTACAATAAGAAAGGTTCAACGCACAGCCGCACGCCGTGCACGCACCATGTCACTTCACAGAAACACCGACCCCGAAAGGCACATCATGGCCACCAAGAAGCCCGCACGCCTCACCCGCCGCGCAGCACTTGCCGCCGCAGGCGCAGGCGCAGCAACCGCCCTCGGCGCACTGCTCACCCCCGCGCAGGCAACCACCTACCGCCCCACCGTGCGCCGCACCCCCTACAACGGCTACTACTCGCACCGTTACGGCCGCCGCGGCCGCATCGTCATCAGCGACTACTACGGCAGCTCCTACAGCCACTACTACTATTACGGCGGCTAAGCCTTACGGTCCCAGCCCAAGACATATACTGGAAGACGGCACCACACTCATGTGGTGCCGTCTTCCCGTTAGATGCCGCAGGCATCACCCGCACCACGGTGCGGAAAACACACCACAGATAGAGAGAAAAATGAAGAACGTAACCCGCCGATCCGCACTCGGCCTGGTTGTAGCCGCCGGTGGCGCAACCCTCCTCGCCGCATGCGGTTCGCAGTCTCAGGCATCCAGCGGCTCCGCATCTGCATCCGGTAGCGCTTCTACCTCGGACGCCGAAGTGAACAACGCACGCGCCGACTACTCCGGTGCTGCTGTCCTGGACGGCTACACCTCCAAGCCTGCCGACTACCAGCTGGCAACCCGCACTGAGCCGGCCAAGAACGTACCCGTACCCGTCAAGCCTGCCGTTGCCAACGAGAACAGCGTAGAGGGGCTGTACCAGTCCATCGCATTCTTCGGCGCAGCCATGGAATACTACATGCGCACCGGCAAGACCGAGCCCCTGCGTGAAAGCGCCATGGACAAGAGCGAACTCAAGTCGATGCTCGAGCCGGAAGATGGCACCCTCGGCGAAAAGCTGGTCAAGGGCGAAGTCTGGATGCACGACCCGACCGTCACCATCACCATGCTTACCGCTCAGCCCACTCGCGATGGTAAGGCATACACCTGGAATGTTCGCTTCACCCTTACCCGCGGCGAATTCATGGCATCTAAGGATAAGGTTCTGGAGGTTCCCGAAAGCGGCCGTGAGAACGTCAACGAGCGTACCCTGCGTGGTGTATACGAGAACGGTGCATGGAAGCTGACTGGCATGAAGTCTGATTCTGAGGCTTCCGCTTCTGCATCGGCTTCTGCTTCCTAAAAATTTCAGTCTAGAAGCGCATAGCTTCTAGCAACAGAAAGGCGCCCGCCCCGTGGA
>NZ_JABZXW010000101.1 GCF_015265375.1 Rothia sp. (in: high G+C Gram-positive bacteria) | reverse complement strand
GATTGAGGGGGGGAGGGATTCTTTTGTGCGCTCTTGAGAGCTGCCGGGCGGTAGCTGAATCTGCAGGTACGCCATGCCGGAAATCAGGGTCAGCCAGGCGACACCCGCCAGGGCGCTGAGGAGCGCAATCCACTGCAGGGCGTTGAAGATGACCCAGGGGGCGCGGGTGCGACCCAGACCGTAGTCGATGCGTATCATGTCGCGTTCGAGCAGCTCGGGTAGCTCCGCCTCGCGGGAGAGCGCGGCTTCCTTCATGCTGCGCTTCCACGGCTCGTCGATACGGTTCGCCATCTGCTTGCTGTACTGGCGCACGGCGTTTGCCATGCCCGCCTTCTGCGCCGCGCTCAGCGGGGGCAGCGAGGAGGCCACCAGCTCGGGTGCGTTCTCGCTCTCGGAGCCGAGCATGCTCGCGGACTTCTCAGCTTTAGAGGTGCTCTTCGTTTCGTCCTGCTGTCCCAGGTGCAGGCGGCGCAGGGGGTCGGCCTTCAGGCGGCTCATCCAGCGGGTGAGGATCCAGCCGGTGCGCTGTCCCGCGGCACGGCGGTAGGAGGCGGTTGCCGCCTGCAGAACCTGCTCGGCATGGCTGGAGGTGTAGCATGCCTGCACGAGCTTTTGTTCCGCTTCGAGGGCGTAGGCTCCGGCGAGCACTGTGCCCTCTCCTCCGGCGTAGGTGCGCAGCTGGGAGGCGGTGGCATGCAGCTGAGCGTCGGTTCGTTGCAAGGACAGGCTCTTGGCGGCGGCGACCTGCGCGAGCAGGTCACGGAGCACATCCACGCCCTCACCGGTTCGGGCGGAGACGGCGATGGGCGCGGCGAGCAGGTGCGCGTCGGTGCCCTCAGCCTGCAGCAGGCGGGTGAGGGATGCGAGCACGGCGGGTACCTCGGCGGGTGCGAGCTTGTCCGCCTGGTTGAGCACGCAGAGCGCCTGCGCACCGGATGCGGCAAGCGGCACCATGAAGTCGCGGTGGATGACGGCGTCGGCGTACTTTTGGGGGTCGACGACCCAGACGAGCACGTCTACGTAGCGCATCATGCGGGCGGCGAGGTCGCGGTTGGTGGTGGTAACCGAGTCGAAGTCGGGCATGTCCAGCAGGATCAGGCCGCCGGTTCGGGTGCGCATTTCGCCGCGTCCGCCTACTGCGCGGCGGATGCGGTTGAAGAGTCCGGGAGCGGGTTCGGTTACCGCGTTGGGTGCGGCTACTCCCCCGCCAGCCCCATTATCCTTGGTTGCTTCTCCTCCGGCGGCGAGCGCCTGAGTTTGCGGGTAAACGCGCTTGTCGATGCCGAGCCAGTCGAGCAGTTCTTCGCTGCCTTCTGCCTCCCAGATTGCCGCCTGCACGGTGGAAGTGGTCGGGCGCGTGGGCGCGGAGAGGGCGATGTTCTGCCCGGCGATGGCGTTGAAGAGGGTGGATTTGCCGCTGCCGGTCGCGCCAAAGAAGCCGATGACCGTGTGTTCGGTGGAAAGTTCGCGGCGCTGGCTGAGGCGTTCGAGGGTTTCGGCGGCGTCGAGCAGCACGGTCTCAGGGACTCGTCCTTCGCCGTAGCTAATGGCTTCCTTGAGGGAGGCGACGGAGCGCGCGAAGGGCGAGGTCGCCACGCCGGGGGCGGCGCCTCGCTCGGTGTTGCGCTCTGCGCTGGCGTTCTCGAGTTTGTTCTCGGGGGTAGTCATAGTGCGTTTTTCTTCGTCTGTGGTGCGGGATGCCTGTCCGGAGTGGTTTAGCGGGCAACCGTGCCGTTAGCGCGGGCCGCGGTGTGGCTTTGCGCGCTCATTTCCGCGGCGATTGCCTGCACCTGTTCGGCGGCGCGGTGAATGTCCTCGGCGTCAGCCTGCGGGTCGGTTTCTTCGAGCACGGCGGTGAAGGGCTGGGCGTGCTCGGTGAGCAGCCCAGCCATGCGGTCGAGCAGGTCGGTGCGGGCGCGGGTTGCCATGCGGCGCACGGCGTCTTCACCAAAGATGGACTCGAGCAGCTTGGTGCCGACCACGCCGCTACCGCCCGCAATACCCGCCTCAATACCGGTAATGCCGCCGGTGAGGCTGAACGCGGCGACCATGAGCATCACGGCGGCGGCGTTCACGCCCAGGGAGAGGAAGCGGGCACGTTTGCGCTTGTCGGCGCCTTCTTCGCGAATCATTTCGAGCACGGAGCCCTGCCATAGGCGAATCTGCTCGGCTACGGCTGCGGAGAAGATGTCCTCGGCGGATTGCACCTCGCCCTTAGCTTCTGCGTTCTGTTCGGGCACAGCAGAGGTAGCCTGCGGCGCATCCAGGCGCGCCAACAGGGAGCGTCCGGCGCGGCTGGCACGCCAGCGGGTGCGGGTATTTTCGGAGGCGCGGGCGGCTGCATCCAGCACCACGGCGTGAATGCCGCTTTCAAGGGCGTCTTCTACCTTCTGGGCGGCGGCGGGCTGGCCGCGCAGGGCGGAGCCGACGCGGTCACGCAGGCGACCGATGGTGCTGTCGAGGGAGCGGAAGAAGTCGCCGGTTCCCACGAAGTCGTGCCAGCGCGAGAGCACTTCGCCGCGTAGCAGGGAGCCGTCGGAGAGTGCCCCGTCGATGGTGGTCAGCGCGTTCTCGTATTCTTCGGCGGCGATGGTGGCAAGCGACTGGTGCGCCGCCTGCTGGCGGGCCTGTTCGGCGGCGAGCACCTGCAGGTTGCCCGCGAGGGTTTCAACGGCACCGGCGAGGGTCTGCCGGGCAATGGCGGCACGGGCGGGCGCGTCGGCGCCGAGTTCGCGGATCCACAGGGTCAGCGGGGCGAGGCTGACGGGGGCGAGCATGCCGCTTTCGTCGCGCGGCTGTTCGGTGACGGTGTGAATCAGTACAGCGTGGATTCCCGCCTCGTCGAGCATGCGTCGCAGGTCGTTTTCGATGGCTTCTTCGTCGCCTTCGGGCACGCGGTTGAGCACCACGGCAATTGCGATGGAGCGTGCGGCGGCCTCGTGGAGCAGCTCCCAGGGCACGGCGTCGGCGTAGCGGTTGGCGGTGGTGACGAAGAGCCACAGGTCAGCAGCGGAGAGCAATTCCTTAGCGAGGGTGCGGTTTTCCTCGGAGACGGAGTCGATATCGGGCGCGTCAATGAGCGCAATGCCCTGCGGCAGCGCCGAGGTAGTAATAGGAATGAGGGCGCGCGCAATCTTCGGGTCGAGGCCGGGTAGTGCCTGCGATCCGGCGTTCATGCCGGAGGTGCGGGTGCGCGGCAGGGTGGGCAGGAAGCGTTCGGGTGACAGCGCCGCCTCGTCTTCTGCGCGGTGCAGGAGCACGGGGTGGCGGGTGGT
>NZ_JABZXW010000039.1 GCF_015265375.1 Rothia sp. (in: high G+C Gram-positive bacteria) | reverse complement strand
CCTCGGTTGGTTTGACCAGTAGTGATGTTGGTACTTTGCCGATGCTTCCGATTCTGGGTGCTGTGCCCGAGTCGATGGGCACGTTCGGTCTGGTGGGTCTGCTGGTGCCGCTGGGTGCCGGTGCGATTGCTGGCTGGTGGTTCTTGCGTGAGGGTGAGGATCACCTGGATGAGTGGGTTTCCCTGAAGGTTCCGTTCCGCCCGCTGTCTGCGTTGATTTCTGCGGTGGTGCTGGGTGTGATGACCGGTATTATGACGTCGTTTGGTGCCCTGTGGCTGGGCTGGATTTCGTACGGCTCCCTGGGTATTGGTCGTTTTACGGAGGTTGGTGCTGAGCCGCTGACTTTTGCGGCGCATACCGCGTTGACGGTGGGTGCCGGCGTGACTTTCGGTATGTTGCTGAGCCGCGCCCTGGTGCCGGATAGCAGCCGTGAGCTGCCTCGTTTTGCGGATGAGCGCCCGAACTTGGGTGAGCGTCTGATGAGTTTTACTGCCTCGACTCGTGAGCGTTTTGCACAGGGCCGTGAGCGTTTTGCGGAGCGTCGTGAGCAGCGTGCGCAGGCACGTGCAGAGCGTATGGAGCGTGAGGCTGAGGAAGCCGCGGCACGTGAGGCGGCTGAGCGTGAAGCTGCAGAGCGTGAGGCTGAGGAGGCGGCACGCGCGGCTGCCTCTAAGAAGGTTTCTGAGAAGAATGTCTCTGAGTCTGAGCAGTCTGCTGTGTCTGAGGTGGCGACCGGTCATGTTCCGGTGCATCCGCAGGAGCCTGTGGTTGCCGTCCCCGTGGAAGCGACCGAGCAGCTGGCGCAGCGTGCGGCGGCGGACGCTTTCGCCGAGATTATTGCAGAGCGCGAAGAGGTGGCTGAAGAGCCCTCCTCCGAAGAGGCTGCTACTGAAGAGCACTCTGCTGAGGAGTACGAGCCGATTGAGGCCGTGCAGCAGGTCGATTACCTGCACTCTGCCCACTCTGACTCTGCCCACTCTGACTCTGCGCAGGCTGAGGATTACGAGAGCATTGAAGCATCTGTTGAGCCTGCCTCCAACGAGTACACTGCTGACGAACACGGCACTTATAACCCCGCCGTGTACGCGCATGACCCCTCCGAGGAGGAGACCCGCGAGCTGATTCAGGAGCCCGTCTACAAGGCTGCTGAATCTGTAGCGGCTGAGCGTGAGAGCGCTGTTGAAGAGCCCGCGGAGCAAACGCCGCGTTCGAAGGGTCGCGCGAGCCGCATTATGGCGTACTTCGGTTTTGGTCTTGAGCAGCCCGCCATCGTGCAGGATGAATCAGCGCAGGATAACTCGGCTGACGCCGCCCACGCTGAATCTGCCGCGCCGGATCGCGCCAATGACCGCGCGCTTGAGCGTGCGCAGAAGCGCGAGGCGAAGAAGGCGGCTAAGGCGGCACGCAAGAAGCAGAAGAACGACCTAGAACGTGATTTTGTGGATCGCGAGCTGGATGTCCTCTCAGCCGATCAGGCGATGAGCCGCATCTTTGAGGTTCGTAGCCAGACCGGCATCCTTCCGCTGGTGACCGATGAGGCGTCTACCGTGGAGCTGCCCCCGCTGGATGTCAGCTCCTCGAAGTCCCAGGGCTCTAATGCGCAGGGTTCTAACGCCCGCAAGAAGAACTAGCGCGCAGAACCCCTAACGAGCTGCAGAAGAACTAGAGCTGGACGCGCCGGTGAGCTTGTCCATCGTGCCCTGGAACTTCTGGTCGCAGGTGTACATGTCGGTCTGGGTCAGCGCGGCGGCGCGGCACTGACGGTACTCCTGCGCGCCGGGCATGAAGGCGAGACCAATGCCACCGAGCAGGGTCATGGTGCCGTAGATGATGCTGACGCCCGCGGCAATGTAGAAGAACCAGGGGCCGCGGTAGACTGCGGTGCGCACGATCGCAACAATGCTCAGGCCAATGCCGACCAGCGCGAAGAGGAAGAGCGCCAAGAAGAGCGGCATCGTGGAGAGCACGAAGGAAGAGGCCGCAAAGATGACCAGAGCGGCTACGATGAGCAGCAGGGCGGTGCGCATGTTCGCCTTCTGTTGCTCGATGGGGTCGATGGGCTTGCGCGGCTTCTTACCCTGAGGCCCTCGAGGCTGCGGCATCATGTTCTGAGGTGCCTGCTGAGGCGCTCGCGGCGGAACCTGCTGGTTCTGCGGTGCGCCGTTGTTCGGGGTGTTGTTCGGAGTGTTCTGCGGGGGAGTAGACATACCTATAAGGGTACCGCCCTGTGTGCCCGTGACCTATTGAGTTCGCGACCTGTTGAGTTTTCGCCCCGCTAACTCCTGCAAACCCTAGTGAACCCCGGTGAGGATTTGTCCCGCCGGGGTTTCTTCGTATTCACCTTTGGGTTTTGGGTGCGTTGTGAACCTCTTACCCCTTTGGATAAGGGTGTGAGACGGGTTATACTAGTCGGGTGCGAATTGTGGTTATGGTATCCGGCTCCGGAACGAATCTTCAGTCCATCCTCGACGCCGTAGCGGCGGGCGAGCTTCCCCTCGAAATTGCGGCAGTGGGCGCCGACAAGCCCTGTCTGGGCATTGAGCGTGCCCAGGCGGCGGGTGTACCCACCTTCCTGGTTCAGCCCGGCGACTACGCCGACCGCCCCTCCTGGAACCGTGCGCTGGAAGAAAAGATTGCTTCCTACGAGCCCGATTACATTGTGTTCGCCGGCTTCATGCGCATTGTTGACGCGCAGCTGGTTGAGCGTTTCAGCAACCGCATCATCAACACCCACCCCGCCCTGCTGCCCTCCTTCCCGGGTGCGCACGGCGTGCGTGACGCCCTGGCGCACGGTGTGAAGATTACCGGCCTGACCGTCCATTTTGTGGATGCTGGCGTTGACACCGGCCCCATCCTCGCCCAGGCGGCAGTGCCCGTTCTGGATGACGACACCGAAGAGACCCTGCACGAACGCATTAAGGTGCAGGAGCGCCGCCTGCTCGTGCAGACCATCGCGTCTCTCGCTGCATCTCACAGCTAGTTCCGCCCACTACATTTTTCGCGGCGGAATGAGCCGAGCTCAAACCCCGCCGCCCATACACGTTCCGTTGTGGCACCCGCGTACCCTCGAGGAGCCGGTGCACAGCGGCGGGGAATACCCCCACACATATCCTGCCCTTCTTCGCGGGTAGGCTACGTCCATCCACCAGCTGTGCCGCCGAAATCCGGCGTGCACGTCTAAAGCATCGGAGTATTTGTGTCTCTTATTGAGCTCGATCGCGTGCCCCTGCGCCGCGCCCTGATTTCCGTCTACGACAAGACCGGTCTGGAGGAGTTCGCCCGCGGCCTGCACGAGGCTGGCGTCGCGCTGGTCTCCACCGGCTCCACTGCATCCACCATCGCGGCAGCAGGCGTACCCGTCACCGAGGTCACCGAAGTGACCGGTTTCCCCGAGTGCCTCGAAGGCCGCGTGAAGACCCTGCACCCGCGCATCCACGCCGGTATTCTGGCGGACCGCCGCAAGCAGGAGCACATCGACACCCTTGAAGAGCTGGACGTTGAGGCGTTCGACCTGGTCGTCGTGAACCTGTACCCCTTCGTTGAGACCGTCGCATCCGGTGCCGGTCAGGACGCCATCATCGAGAAGATCGACATTGGCGGCCCCTCCATGGTTCGCGCTGCCGCGAAGAACCACGACGCCGTCGCTATTGTTGTAGACCCTGCCGATTACGCGCGCACCGTTGAGGCCGCTAAGAACGGTGGTTTCTCCCTGGACGAGCGCCGCCGCCTTGCCGCTGGCGCATTCGCCCACACCGCCGCATACGACACCGCTGTGGCTACCTGGACTGCATCCCAGTTCCTGCAGGATGAGGGCGCTAACTTCTGGCCCCCGTACGCTGGCCTGGGCTTCGAGCGTAGCGAGACTCTGCGTTACGGCGAGAACCCGCACCAGCGTGCCGCCCTGTACGTTGACCCCGCCGCTGCCCCCGGTATTGCTCAGGCGGAGCAGCTGCACGGTAAGGCGATGAGCTACAACAACTACGTTGATGCTGACGCCGCTCTGCGTGCTGCTTACGACTTCGACGAGCCCGCTGTTGCCGTTATCAAGCACAACAACCCCTGCGGTATTGCTGTGGCAACCCCCGGTGCCGCCGATCCGATTGCGGACGCTCACGCGAAGGCGCACGCTTGCGACCCGCTGTCCGCATACGGTGGCGTGATTGCCGCTAACCGCCCGGTGACCGCCGCTATGGCTCAGACCGTCAAGGGCATCTTCACCGAGGTTGTCGTGGCTCCCGGCTACGAGCCCGAGGCGCTGGAGATTCTGCGTGAGAAGAAGAACCTGCGCCTGCTGGTGCTGCCCGAGGACTTCGCCCGCGAGGCTATCGAGTACCGCCCCATTTCCGGTGGTGCGCTCTTCCAGGAGGCTGACCGCCTGCAGGCTGAGGGCGATGACCCGAAGAACTGGACCCTGGTTGCTGGCGAGGCTGCTGACGAGGCAACCCTGCGCGACCTCGAGTTCGCGTGGCGTGCACTGCGTTCGCCCAAGTCCAACGCTATTCTGCTTGCCGATAACGGCGCCGCTGTGGGTATCGGCATGGGTCAGGTGAACCGCGTGGATTCCTGCAAGCTCTCGGTTGAGCGTGCGAACACCCTCGGCGGTGAAGGTAACGAGCGTGCCCGCGGTGCGGTTGCAGCATCCGACGCGTTCTTCCCCTTCGCTGACGGCCTGCAGGTACTGCTGGACGCTGGCGTGCGTGCCGTTGTGCACCCGGGCGGTTCGATCCGCGATGAGGAAGTTATCGAGGCGGCTAAGGCTGCCGGTGTGACCATGTACCTGACCGGTACCCGCCACTTCTTCCACTAAAAACGTGTAGCGGGCTCAGCGCGTGCTGAGCTGCCTGCCGTGAGCGGGGCATTCTAGGGTGAACCTTTCGAGGGGAACCCGGGTGCCCCGCTTTTTCGTGCTTGCTACTTAGGACGCCCGCAGGGCATCCGTATTGTGGGCAAGCAGATTTATAGAATTTTTGCTCTATTTTGCGCCGAATTTGCGCGTGCGGGCGCGTCAACGGCGACCAGGATGCGCACGGATTGGCTAAAAGTTCGCTAGGATTAGGTTGTGCCTAAAGTCAGCGAAGAATACAAAAAGAACAGGCGTTCTCAGATTGTAGAGACCGCCCGCGAATGCTTCATCAAGCACGGTTATCAGAAGGCTTCGATGAGCGATATTATTGCGGCCACCGGCCTGTCTGCTGGAGCGATTTATAACCACTTCTCCTCCAAGGATGAGATCATCCTGGCGGCAGCCCGCATGGACATGGCGCCCTTCGACCGCATCCGCGCCGAGCAGCCCTGGGACTACGTGTTCGGGTGCCTGAAGGTGCTGGATACCCCCAAGATTCGCCGTCACCTGCTCGTCACCTGGGGTGAGGCTGTGGCAATGCCGCAGCTGGCGACCGTGGTTTCTGAGCAGCTGAGCTACCTGCGCGATCAGTCCCTGGAGCGCTACCGCACCTGGGGTGCCGCTGAGCTGGACTTCACCGAAGAGGAGCTCGAGGAGTGGCTGACCGTAATTGGTGCCGCTGTGCTGTCGGTGCTGACCGGTTACGTGGTGCAGACCCAGCTGGTGGCTGGCGGTAAGAAGGAAAGCGCTCGCGAGGCGTACCTGGAGTATGCTTCCGCTATCCTGCGTCAGGCGTAGGGTTCGCAGACCTGCGTAAACTGCTACTGATAAGCCTTGCCGGGGTGTGTTGCGCGCTCCGCGCTGGACTCGCGCAGACACCGTGAAAACTTCATCGTGATGCTTGGTAAAGCCCGTTTTCCTTCTCGAAGGAAAGCGGGCTTTACGGTATTATGAGGTGTAGCTCATATTTTTTCATTCGGGGTTTTCAGCTGGAGGCGCCCGCCGCCTCCCGAAGACCGCCCGGCACACGCCGCGGCAACCCCGATGATGAGCGACCGAAGATAACGCAAAAACACTCCCAGGAGCGTAATGTCCGAGCAGAAGATCCTCGAGATGCCCCTCGCCGACCTCGACCCCGAGGTTGCAGAAGCCATTGAGCTGGAGCGCAAGCGCCAGCAGAACACCCTCGAGATGATTGCATCCGAGAACTTCGTCCCCCGTGCCGTCCTCGAAAGCCAGGGCTCGGTACTGACCAACAAGTACGCTGAGGGTTACCCCGGCCGCCGCTACTACGGCGGCTGCGAATTCGTTGACATCGTTGAGGACCTCGCTATCTCCCGCGTGAAGGAACTCTTCGGCGCTGAGCACGCTAACGTTCAGCCCCACTCCGGTGCGCAGGCGAACAACGCCGTCATGCACGCGCTGCTGAACCCCGGCGACACCATCATGGGTCTGTCCCTGGCACACGGTGGCCACCTGACTCACGGCATGAAGCTGAACGTCTCCGGCAAGCTGTACAACGTTGTTGCGTACGGCGTGGATGAGAACGGCCGCGTTGACATGGAGCAGGTGCGTGAGCTGGCTCTGGCTGAGCGCCCCAAGCTGATTATTGCCGGCTGGTCCGCATACCCCCGCCACCTGGACTTCGCCGCGTTCCGCGCGATTGCTGACGAAATCGGCGCGTACCTGTGGGTGGATATGGCACACTTCGCGGGCCTGGTGGCTGCGGGTCTGCACCCGAACCCCGTCCCGCACGCACACGTGGTCTCCTCCACCGTGCACAAGACCCTGGGCGGCCCCCGTTCCGGCTTCATCCTCTGCACTGAGGAACTGAAGAAGAAGATTGACTCCGCAGTGTTCCCCGGCCAGCAGGGCGGCCCGCTCATGCACGTGATTGCGGCAAAGGCTACCGCATTCAAGGTTGCCGCATCCGAGGGCTTCAAAGACCGTCAGAAGCGCACCATTGAGGGCGCACAGATTCTGGCGAACCGCCTGCTGCAGCAGGACGTGAAGGACGCCGGCGTTTCGATTGCATCCGGCGGTACCGACGTTCACCTGGTGCTCGTCGACCTGCGTCACCACGCCCTCAACGGCAAGGAAGCGGAGGACCTGCTGCACGATGCCGGCATCACCGTCAACCGTAACGCTGTGCCGAACGACCCGCGCCCGCCGATGGTGACCTCCGGTCTGCGTATCGGTACCTCCGCGCTGGCTACCCGCGGCTTCGACGCCGAGGGCTTCACCGAGGTGGCTGACATTATCGCTTCCGTGCTGCTGCCGAACCCGGACATTGCGGCACTGCGCGCTCGCGTGGACGCGCTCTGCGCCAAGTACCCCCTCTACCAGGGCAGCGAGAACTGGTAGATCCATGAATAACCCCGTTCGCGCATCCGCCTGTGTGGCTGATGCGCGGGCGGGGTTATTTCGCCCTCATGCTTTATGCTGCTCTACCCGCCACATCCGTCGAGGGAGGTAGCGGGGGAGTGGTGCCCCTAAGCACACACCCTAGAACCCAACACATAGACCATCCGTTTCGGCGAACCCGCCGCAATCTATGGAAGGAAAAATAATGCCCCAGATTCTAGACGGTAACGCAACCGCCGCAGCCATCAAGGCGGAGCTGAAGGAGCGCGTCGAGGCGCTCAAGGCTAAGGGTATTACCCCCGGCCTGGGTACCGTCCTGGTCGGTGACGACCCGGCATCCCGCTCGTACGTGGGCGCTAAGCACCGCGACTGCGCAGAGATCGGTATTAACTCCATCCGCGTGGACCTGCCCGGTGACATCACTCAGGAAGAGCTCGACGCAGAGATCGACAAGCTGAACAACGACCCGGCGTGCACCAGCTACATTGTGCAGCTGCCCCTGCCCAAGCATCTGGACACCAACCGCGTGCTCGAGCGCATCGCCCCCGAGAAGGACGCTGACGGCCTGCACCCGACCAACCTCGGCAAGCTCGTACTGAACGTTTCTGAGCCGCTGGATTCTCCGCTTCCCTGCACCCCGAACGGTGTGATTGAGCTGGTCAAGCGCCACGGCATCGACTGGAACGGCAAGAACGTTGTGGTGCTCGGCCGCGGCATTACCGTGGGTCGCCCGCTGGGTCTGCTGCTGACCCGCCGTGAGGTGAACGCAACCGCAACCCTGGCGCACACCGGTACCGAGAACCTGGACGAGGTGCTGCGCGAGGCAGACGTTATTGTCGCCGCTGTGGGTGTTCCGCACGTGCTGAAGGCTCACCAGGTCAAGGACGGCGCAATCCTGCTGGACGTCGGTGTTTCCCGCGCTGAGGACCCGGAGACCGGCAAGAAGAAGCTCTTCGGCGACGTCTCTCCCGAAGCTGCCGAGAAGGCGTCCTGGGTTTCCCCGAACCCCGGTGGTGTGGGCCCGATGACCCGCGCGGAGCTGCTGGTGAACGTGGTTGAGACCGCGGAGCGTCAGGCGGCATAAGGCTCGCAGCATTTCAGAGCTGATAACTCAAAAGGGCGGTGCCCCGGTAGATTGTTCTACCGGGGCACCGCCCTTCACACTGTCATCACAAGAAAAGGCAGATGCTAGAGAATCATCTCGTAGAAGTAGGCATCGGCGAGGTACAGGGTCTCTGCATACTCGACGGGGCTACCTTCTTCGGTGTAGCAGGTTGCGCAGACCTTGAACGCCGCCTCGCCCACGGGTACCTGCTGGTTGAACGCTTCGGCGTCGGCGTCGGTGAAGAGCGCCGCGCTGGTGCGTACGCGAGCGTGCTTAATGGCGCTGGGAGTGTCAGCGAGCTGATCGAGGGAGCTCGAGGTGCCGGACATTTCCGCCATCATGGCGTCCAGGATGCTGCTTGCGGCTGCCTTCACGAAGTAGGAACGCTCAAAACCGATGACTTCGTGGTCGGCAAGGCGCAGACGGCGCACGAACAGCACCTTCTCGCCCACCGGCACGGACAGGTGAGTGGAGATCTCTTCGGTAGCGTCCATCCAGCGGGTCGCAATCATACGGGTGGAGCCTTCAAAGCCGCGGCGGCGCATGTCGTCAACGAAGGTGTCCACGCGCGGAATGTAGGTGGCGTCGCTACGCTCGGCAACGTAGGTGCCGGAGCCCTGCACGTTGTAGAGCAGGCCGCGTTCAATCAGAACCTTCAGGGCGCTACGAACCGTCTGGCGGCTCACCCCAAAGTTCTGCTGAATCATGCGCTCGGTGGGCAGCTTATCGCCGGGCTTGCCGGGAATAATGTAGCGCTGCTCAATGTAGTGGATAACCTGCTCATACTTCGGGCCGGGAATCGGGGGTAGCTCGTAGCGGCTCTCAGCGTTGTGAGCAGTACTTTCGGGTGTGGTGGTGCCCGCAGAATGTGAGGGGGCACCGTGGTCGGTGGTCTGTGAGGAGTGTGAATTCATCACCCAATAGTTTACCGTTCAGCCAGAGAAAAAACGCGCACGAGTGAAAATTTCTCTTCCTTCAAACTGGCATAATTAAGACTATGCATTTTTCTACTACTCCTGCACCGCGCCCGAGCGGTCTGCTTCGCGTGGCAAGCGTGAATGTGAACGGTATCCGAGCCGCCTACAAGAAGGATATGGCGGCGTGGTTGGCGAGCCGTGACATCGACATTCTCTGCCTGCAGGAGGTGCGCGCCCCCGACGCTATCGTGCGTGAGCTGCTGGACGAATCCCAGTGGCATATTCTGCACGCGGAGGCTGCCGCTAAGGGCCGTGCCGGCGTTCTGGTGGCGACCCGCCGCACCCCGAACTCCGCCGGTGAGGTTCTGGAGAACCAGCCGGTCGCAACCCGCTCGAACATCGGCGAAGAGTACTTTGACGACTCGGGCCGCTGGGTTGAGGCGGACTACGTTCTGCCCAACGGCAAGACCCTGACTGTGGTCAGCGCCTACGTTCACTCCGGCGAGGTCGGCACCCAGAAGCAGGAGGATAAGTACCGCTTCCTGGAGCGTATGCTGGTGCGCATGCCTGAGCTGGCTAAGCACTCGGACCACGTGCTCATTGTGGGCGATTTGAACGTGGGCCACACCGAGCTGGACATTAAGAACTGGAAGGCTAACCAGAAGCGTGCCGGCTTCCTGCCGGAGGAACGCGCCTACTTTGACCGCTTCTTCGGCGATATCGGATACCGCGATGTGGCTCGTGAGTTGGCGGGTCAGGTGCCCGGCCCCTACACCTGGTGGTCCTACCGCGGTAAGGCGTTCGATAACGACGCCGGCTGGCGTATCGACTACCACATGGCGACCCCGGCGCTCGCCGAAAGCGCCGTGGAGGCGGTCGTGGACCGCGCGGCAAGCTACGATGAGCGTTTCAGCGACCACGCGCCGCTGGTGGTTGACTACCGCATCGGCGAGTAAGACGCGGACCCACCTACAGATAAGTTTTTGAAGATGTGCTGCACCGTCCGCAGCACCGCACAGGAAGAACTGCACAGGAAATAACTATGGCAGACGAAAAGAAGCAGGATAAGTCCCTCATCCCTAACGCCTCTCAGCAGAAGGCGCGTATCTACTCGGGTGCGCAGCCGTCGGCTGATTCGATGCACCTGGGTAACTACATTGGTGCCGTGAACAACTGGGTGGCGTTGCAGGACGACCCGAATAACGAATGCCTGTTCTTTATCCCGGATATGCACGCCATCACCGTTCCGCAGAACCCCGAGGAACTGCGTGAGCGCACCCGCCTGACCGCGGCGCAGTACATCGCCTCCGGCATTGACCCGACCCGCACCCCGCTGTTCGTGCAGTCGCACGTGCCCGAGCACGCCCAGCTGGCGTGGATTCTGAACTGCTTCACCGGCTTCGGTGAGGCCTCCCGTATGACCCAGTTCAAGGACAAGTCCCAGAAGCAGGGTGCCGAGAACGCCTCCGTGGGTCTATTCACCTACCCGATTCTGATGGCTGCCGACATCCTGCTCTACCAGGTGGACGGCGTGCCCGTGGGCGAGGACCAGCGTCAGCACCTGGAGCTGACCCGTAACCTGGCTCAGCGCTTCAACTCCCGTTTCGGTGAGACCTTCGTGGTGCCCGAGCCGGTGATTCTGAAGGAAACCGCTAAGATTTACGACCTGCAGGACCCGACCTCGAAGATGTCCAAGTCTGCAGCCACCGACAAGGGCCTGATTAAGCTTCTGGACACCCCCAAGACAACCCAGAAGAAGATTAAGTCCGCCGTGACCGATGATGGCTCCGTCATCGCCTACGACCGCGAGGCTAAGCCCGGCGTCTCCAACCTGCTCTCCATCTACTCGGCAATGACCGGCGAGAGCATCGACGAGATCGTGGCACGCTACGAGGGCAAGATGTACGGCCACCTGAAGGTTGACCTTGCCGATATCGTGGTGGAGCGCCTCACCCCGGTGCGTGAGCGTACCCTCGAGCTGATGGACGATCCCGCCGAGCTGGACCGCCTGCTGGCTGTGGGTGCATCCGCTGCCCGCGAGATCGCTACGGTCACCATTGAGAACGTGTACAAGAAGGTTGGCTTCCTGCCTGCCGCAGCAATCTAGCGCGCTGTTCAGCCAGTCCGGCTGAGACGCCGCATTACCTGCACGATTGAGATGACAGCACAAGAGAACTCTTCGAGCCCCACGACGGCTCCTGTATCCCCGACCCTGAAACCCGGTCACCGCTACCTGAGCGTTATTGCGCATGTGAGCGGTGAGAATGTTCAGCGCCTGGAAGAGTGGAAGCGCACGGTAGTTGGCGGTGCTGCGGCACCGATTAGCACGCACGTGACCGTGTACCTGACGGAGCTGACAGAATCGCTGCTGGCTGCGGTGCAGTCCCCGCAGTTCCGCGAGGCGCTGGACACGCCGCGTTTTGAGGCGCGCTGGGGTTCGGTACACTCCTTCCGCCCGGTCACCGAGGTGGAGTACCTGAACCTGGAGGCGGGTAGGGCCGAGTTCGAGCAGATTCACCAGAAGCTGGTTGAGCTATTCGGTGCCGGCGCGGCGTCCTTCCCCTATGTGCCGCACGTGACCCTGGGTCACGGGCTCACGGAAGAGCAGGTGGCGAACGCCCGTGAGGTGTTTGATGCTCTGCCCGCCGAGCAGCGCACCTTCACCGTGGATCACCTACACTGCTACTCCTATGACGGGCAGGACTGGGAAGAGATGACGGTTCTGCCGTTGCGTTAGGAGCAGGCGTATCAACCTGGAAAACATAAAGAGAGATGCGACCGATAAACTATCGGTCGCATCTCTCTTTATGCTTTCACTAGGTTTATCTCAGCGTGAGAGCCCTAGTGGGAGTGGCCCTCATGAGCTTCGTGCTCGTGCGCGTCAACGGAAGCCGAGGAGGAAGCCGAGCCGTGAGCTTCTGCGCCGTGAGCCTCAGCCTCAACCGGTGCAGCGTTCGAGGAGGAGACACCCAGGATCTCGTTCGGGGTCTTCGGAAGCTCCACGCTCATCAGCTCCTTCGGTGCTGCCGGGTTCGACAGGGACACCGCAATGAGCTTCTTGGTCGCCGGGTCGGTCACGTAGGCGGTCTTACCGTCCACCCACAGTGCCGGACGCTCGTCCTGCCACGTCTCAGACTCGGTCCACGCCTCCATGAGCTGTACGGAGCCCAGCTCGGCGCCGGTTGCAGGATCGAAGACGCGCAGCTTACCGTCGGTGGTCAGTAGCAGCGCCTCACCCTGGGGACCGCGAGCCAGCGAACGGAAGGTGTAGCTCACGCCAGAAGGCAGGGAGTAGACGGTGCGGGTTGCCGCAACGGTGTCGATAATGGAGAACTTCTCGGGGCGCTCCAGCTTAGCGTCCTTGTCGGTCTTGTAGTCCGCCAGAACGTACTGGGAGTCAGCCTTACCGGCCTGGTTGCCGGAACGCGAGTACGGGTCCTCGGGGTTGGTGATCTTGGTGAACTTGCCGTCCTTGTAGACTAGCGCGCCGTCGGTGCAGCCGATGGAGAACGCGCCGTCCTTGGCGATGGCTTCACCGTGAACGCCGGGGCAGGCGGGGCTCTCGGTGACGGTCTTGCCCTGAGCATCCACAACAGCGGCACCGGTGCGGGTCTTCGAGTCGCCGACCGCTACCAGGTACTGGTCGTTGGGCAGCGGGATTGCGAAGCCGTGGTGCGGCTTCGGCAGGGTGACGGTGGTAGTCTCCAGAGAGGAGGCGGTGCGCTTGTCATGGGTCAGCTTCGCCGGGTTGTACACAGCGAAGGAGCCGGTGCCGTCAGCGAATGCCGCGACCTTGCCGTTGTCCTTGATGACGTGACCGGTGTGGTCAGCCGCCAGAGACAGCGAGGACAGCGACGGGGAAGTGGTGTAGTAGTGCGAGTGGTCGCCGTGCGCTACGGACCATACGCCGGTGTCCAGGAAGGTGTAGCTGTTACCGTCTGCAACGACGAGGTGGCGGTTATCGCCAGCGTCGGAGAGGCGCAGGAAGCCTTCCTTGGGGATGTCTGCGAGCAGCTTCATGTCCTTGGCGTCGTAAACGAGCACGCCACCGTCGTAGGTGATGGCGACGCGGCTTGCCGCGCCCTTGCCTTCGGTGATGGGTGCGGGAGTTGCGCTCGCGGAGGTGGAGGCGCTGGGGCTGGTCTGTGTATTCTGGGTGGCCTGTGAGCCGCATGCAGTCAGGGCGAGGGCGGCTACTGCGCCGAGTGCGCCGGCGCGGGTGAGGAAAAACTTACGGGTCATGTGCATGCACCAAGACTAACATGAGAATGGTTCTCTATAGTGGTTAATCCTTGGCTCGTATCAGACTCTGGAAGTGCAACCTGCGCGGGGTGTGTAAGGTATTCTGCCCCTGCCCAGCCGAAGGAAGTGTCCTTTTGTGCCCCCACTAGGTGAAAGCCTTGAATCGACTCGCGAAATGGCTCATCAGGGCATAAAAAACCGGCTCCCTTCCGAAAAGAAGAGAGCCGGTTTCTAGAGGTGTCTTTTGCTCGAGTAGGGTTCAAGCGCCTACTCGGAGCTAAACATTTAGGGCTAAAAACTTAGAGGAGGTTGTTCAGGCCTCGCGCCTTGACCTCACCCACTGCATCCTTGACAGCCTGTGCCTTGGAGCGCGGAGCGACCAACAGGGCGTCGGGGGTGTCCACCACAACGATATCGTCGAGGCCAAGGATAGAGATCTTGCGGTCGGTATTCGCGACAATAATGCCGGAACAACCGTGGTTGATAACGTTATCCTTCTCGCCGAGAATGGTCAGCTCTTCGCCGCTCTTCTCGGTGTTCAGGCGTGCCACAGCGTCGAAGTCTCCCACATCATCCCAGCTGAAGGAACCGGGAACCATTGCAACGTCGCCCGCTGCCGCAGCGGGCTCAGCCACAGCGTAGTCGATAGCGGTCTTGGGCAGGGTCTCCCACACGCGCTCCATGACGGCCTCGCGCTCGGGGGTGTCCCATGCGTTAGCAATCTCCATGATGCCCGCGTACAGCTCGGGCTCGTTCGCCTCGAGGTGCTTGAGCATCAGGGCTGCCGGTGCCACGAACATGCCTGCGTTCCAGGTGTACTCGCCGGAATCCAGGTACTTCTGTGCGGTAGTGGTGTCCGGCTTCTCCACGAAGGTGTCCACCGCGTGCGCGTTGGGTGCACCCTCGATGCCCAGGGACTCGCTGGCGTGAATGTAGCCAAACGCGCTGGAGGGCTCGGTGGGGGTAATGCCGATGGTGACAATCTTGCCGGTTGCCGCGGTGATGACAGCCTCGGTCACCACACGGTGGAACTCGTCCACCGGGCTGATGACGTGGTCAGCTGCGAAGGAGCCGATAATAGCGTCCGGTTCGCGGCGGTGGATGATGGCGCAAGCCAAGCCGATAGCTGCAGCCGAATCCTTGGGGGAGGGCTCCAGTACCAGGTCAGCGGCCCGCAGTTCAGGAATCTGCTGGGTAACCGCATTGGCGTGCGAAGTGCCGGTAACCACCATGACGGAACCGTTGCTGAGATCGATGAGACGGTCGTAGGTGTCACGCAGCAGAGAATTGCCCGACGAGGTGAGGTCGAGCAGGAACTTCGGGGCGTGCGCGCGGGACAGGGGCCACAAACGCGAGCCAACACCGCCGGCGGGAATGAGCGGGCGGAATCGAGTGAGTGCAGTATTCATCGCTTCAAGAATAGCGGGTGAATTTGTCATATATCGAATTCTTTTAGGTTTTAACAAAAAAGTGTCAGGCGGCTCTCATTTAGGCGATGTTTGAGGTTAGGTTAAGGTAAGTTCCCCACAAACACGGGGAAGTAGGCGATATGGTAATAAAAACATGCCCTAATTCACTTTTAGAACCTGTAAAAATTCCCTAAACAGGGTGTCAATAAGCTGTGAATTTACCTGATATCTTGGAAGTAACAGACGAACAAAAGCAGTCGGTGAGCACACAGCTGTGCCCGGAAGCTGAGGGTCACAATGACCCCTCAGAACCCGGAAGCTCGCCGTCGCAGCAGGAGGTTATTCAGTGTTGAATGGTTCTAAAGGAACCCTCTACCGCGGCCGCTGGGGCATGTGGTCCTGGGTTGCTCATCGCATTACCGGTATCGCGATTTTCTTCTTCCTTCTTGTACACATCCTGGATACTGCCGTCGTGCGTATCTCCCCGGAGGCCTACAACGGCGTACTGAGCCTGTACAAGAACCCCATCATGGGTCTGGGTGAGACCGCGCTTGTCGCCGCCATCGTCTACCACGCGTTCAACGGTATCCGCATTATCCTCATTGACTTCTGGGGTAAGGCAACCAACTCACACGTGGAGCACATCCAGGCGAAGAACAAGGACGGCAACGTCGAAATCAGCCAGAAGGCAACTTACACGCACATCAAGATTCTCTGGGTTGTGCTTTTCCTCTGGGCAATCACCGTTGCTGGCTTCGCAGCACGTCACCTGCCGATCGTTTTCTCGCACATGGGAGGTCACTAAACTATGGCTACTCCGCTTAAGCCCCGCACCTATGTACCCCGTCTGCGTGACAACCGCATCGACGGTGTGAAGTACAACCGCTCCTCCTCCAAGCGTAACAACTTTGAGATGTTCGCTTGGCTCGGTATGCGCCTGTCCGGCGTCGTACTCGTCGTGCTGATTTTCGGCCACCTGTTCTCCAACCTCATGGTCGGCGACGGCATCCACGCCATCGACTTCGGCTTCGTGGGCGGCAAGTGGGCGAACCCCTTCTGGCAGGTTTGGGATCTGCTGCTGCTCTGGCTGGCTATGCTGCACGGTGCTAACGGTATCCGCGTCATCATCGATGACTACGCAGAGAAGGACCGCCTGCGCGCTTGGTTGAAGATCATCCTCTTCGCAGCATGCGCATTCGTCCTGCTCATTGGTACCCTCACCATCTTCGCGTTCGACCCCTGCCCCTCCGGCGCAGCGGCTGAACTGCTCCCCAGCTTCTGCTCGGCACGCTAACGGCGACGTATCCGAGACAAACGAAAACATCTAAAACACAGAAAGAACATCATGCAGGTACATAAGTACGATGTAGTGATCGTCGGTGCCGGTGGCGCAGGTATGCGTGCCGCCATTGAGGCCGGCCAGCGAGTTCGCACCGCGGTACTGACCAAGCTATACCCCACCCGCTCCCACACCGGTGCGGCACAGGGTGGCATGTGCGCCGCTCTGGCTAACGTTGAAGAGGACAACTGGGAGTGGCACACCTTTGACACCGTCAAGGGTGGCGACTACCTGGTCGACCAGGACGCAGCAGAAATCATGGCTAAGGAAGCTATTGACGCTGTGCTCGACCTGGAAAAGATGGGTCTTCCCTTCAACCGAACCCCCGAAGGCCGCATCGACCAGCGCCGCTTCGGCGGTCACACCCGTGACCACGGTAAGGCTGCTGTGCGCCGCGCATGCTACGCAGCTGACCGTACCGGCCACATGATTCTGCAGACCCTCTACCAGAACTGCGTTCGCCACAATGTGGAGTTCTACAACGAGTTCTACGTGCTCGACCTGATTCTGGTCAAGGACGAAGAGGGCAAGCCCCGCCCCGCCGGTGTCGTCTCCTACGACCTGGCAACCGGTGAGGTCCACGTTTTCCAGGCTAAGTCCGTGATCTTCGCATCCGGCGGTTGCGGCAAGATCTTCAAGACCACCTCCAACGCCCACACCCTCACCGGCGACGGCATGGCCATCGCACTGCGTGCAGGCCTGCCCCTGGAGGACATGGAATTCGTTCAGTTCCACCCGACCGGCCTGGCTGGCCTGGGCATTCTCGTCACCGAGGGTGCTCGTGGTGAAGGCGGTATTCTCCGTAACGCTGACGGTGAGCGCTTCATGGAGCGCTACGCACCCACCATTAAGGACCTCGCACCCCGCGATATCGTGGCACGTGCAATGGCAAACGAGGTGCGCGAAGGCCGCGGCTGCGGTCCCCACAAGGACTACGTGCTGCTGGACCTGACCCACCTGGAGCCCTCGCACATCGACGAGAAGCTGCCGGACATCACCGAGTTCGCTCGTACCTACCTGGCAGTGGAACCGCACCACCAGCCCATCCCGGTGTTCCCCACCGCGCACTACGCAATGGGCGGTATCCCCACCAACAACGAGACCGAGGTCTACCACAACAGCAAGGAGACCATCCCCGGCCTCTACGCAGCTGGTGAGGTTGCTTGCGTGTCCGTCCACGGTGCAAACCGTCTGGGCACCAACTCCCTGCTGGACATCAACGTGTTCGGTAAGCGTGCAGGCCGCAAGGCAGCAGAGTACGCAGCATCCGCTGAGTTTGTACCGGTTCCGGACGACGCAGCAGATCGCGTTCTCAACATGCTCAACGGCATCCTCGAAGGTAAGGGCACCGAGAAGGTCGGCGCTATCCGCGCAGACCTGCAGAAGGCTATGGAAGCTGACATGCAGGTGTTCCGTACCGACGAGACCATCCGCGCAGCACTGGCAACTATTGCTGAACTGGAAGAGCGCTACAAGAACATCGCCATCCAGGACAAGGGCAAGCGCTTCAACCTCGACCTGCTCGAGGCTGTTGAGCTCGGCTTCCTGATTGAGCTGGCAAAGGTCATGTCCGTTGGTGCACTGCACCGTAAGGAATCCCGTGGTGGTCACTACCGCGAGGACTTCCCCAAGCGTGACGACGTTAACTTCATGAAGCACTCGATGGTCTACCTCGACCCCGAATCCGAGTTTGAGGGTGTCAAGGGTCTGCGATTCGAAACCAAGCCCGTTGTCTACACCCGCTACGAGCCGAAGGAGCGTAAGTACTAAAATGGCTGAAAACGAACTCCCCGAACCGGAATCCGTCAAGCTGTTTGAGGGTATGACCGGCGGCGACTCCGACTCCATCCCCACCTACGATGTGGTCATCAAGATTCGTCGCTACAACCCGGAAGTTTCCTCCGAGGCGTACTGGGATGAATTCCCGCTGACCATGTACCGCACCGACCGCGTGCTGGATGCTCTACACAAGATCAAGTGGGAAGTAGACGGCTCCGTCTCCTTCCGCCGCTCCTGTGCACACGGCATCTGCGGCTCGGACGCAATGCGCATCAACGGCCGTAACCGCCTGGCTTGCAAGACCCTGCTGAAGGACCTTGACCTGACCAAGCCGATTACCGTTGAGCCCATCAAGGGTCTGCCCTGCGAAAAGGACCTCATCGTTGACATGGAGCCCTTCTTCCAGGCATACCGCGAGATTATGCCGTTCTTCATCAACGACTCGAACGAGCCTGAGCGTGAGCGCCTGCAGACCATTGAGGACCGTGCACGTTTCGATGACACCACCAAGTGCATCCTCTGCGCAGCATGTACCTCGTCCTGCCCGGTCTTCTGGACCGACGGTCAGTACTTCGGCCCCTCCGCTATCGTGAACGCACACCGCTTCATCTTCGACTCGCGCGATGACGCAGGCGACCTGCGTCTGGAGATCCTCAACGACAAGGAAGGCGTATGGCGTTGCCGTACCACCTTCAACTGCACCGAGGCTTGCCCCCGTGGCATCCAGATTACCAAGGCTATTGCCGAGGTGAAGCAGGCAATCCTGAGCCGCTCGCTCTAATCTGAGTACGCGGTATCAGCTGATACAGCATTGACGATTCAAGCCGTCGCCCACACCGGGTGGCGGCTTGAATTGTTTGACAGAAAAAGTCTGATGGAAATGATGGCACAGAGCATTTTCAGGGGCTTCGGCGTGCACAAAAACTCTTCACAATCTGTCATAAAGTCATAGATATTCTCGAGGGCTGTCAGAAAGGGGGAGCGGGTAGGTAAACCCCGGCGGACGGCGTTATTCTACTGTGTATGGTTTTCGCTAATTCTCGCTACGATTTGTCCACCCCTGTCTTCGACGACTGGGTGGAGCGCATGATGGGTACCCTCGTGCAGTTCCGCCGCGAAGTGCACGCCAACCCGGAGCTTTCCTTCCGTGAAGTGGCGACCACTGAGCGCCTCATGAATCGACTGCGAGAAGCCGGCATGAACCCCGTTGCTTGCGAAGGTACCGGCTGCTACGTAGATATCGGGAGCGGCCCCTTCGCTGTGGCTCTGCGCGCCGATATTGACGCTCTGCCCATTGTTGAGCAGACCGACCTGCCCTATGCTTCTACCGTGCCCGGTGTGATGCATGCCTGCGGCCACGATATTCACCAGACCGTTATGCTCGGCGTGGCGCTGGCACTGCACGAACTGAACGAGAAGACCCCGCTGGGTCGTAGCGTCCGTATCCTCTTCCAGCCCGCTGAGGAACAGCTTCCCGGTGGCGCGGTGCAGATGATTTCGCAGGGTCTGCTGAAGGACATTCCGCGTGCCTTTGCCCTGCACTGCGACCCGAAGGTGGACCTGGGCCAGATCGGTACCCGTATCGGTGCGATTACTAGCGCCTCCGATACCGTGAAGATTCACCTGAGCGGTCACGGCGGTCACACCTCCCGCCCGCACCTGACCGAAGACCTCATCTATGCGATGAGCCAGATTGCTGTGCAGGTTCCCGCCGTACTGACCCGCCGCACCGACGTGCGTTCGGGCGTGCTGGTGGCATGGGGCCAGGTCAGCGCCGGTGTTGCTCCCAATGCTATTCCCGCCGAGGGCTACCTGGCGGGCACCATGCGTTGCCTGGATGTTGAGGTGTGGCGCCAGGCGGGCAACATGCTGGATGAAGTCATCGAGCAGGTTGCCGTGCCCTTCGGCGTGAACGCGCGTGTGGAGCACATCCGCGGCGTGCCCCCGGTTGTCAACACCGACCTGGAAACCACCATGCTGGAGAACGCGGCTCGCGCTGAGCTGGGCGAGGACTCCATCGTGCTGGTCGAGCAATCCATGGGCGGCGAAGACTTCGCGTGGATGCTGCAGGAAGTTCCCGGCTCCATGTTCCGTCTGGGTACCCGTGCCCCCGGTGACCCCACCTATGATCTGCATCAGGGCGATTACGCCCCGAGTGAGCAGGCAATCGGTATCGG
>NZ_JABZXW010000100.1 GCF_015265375.1 Rothia sp. (in: high G+C Gram-positive bacteria) | reverse complement strand
TTCACCCCTCAAAGCGGCTTCAGGAGGGCTCGGAGAGCAGTTCCAGCCTCTCCCCCGCAAGCTTTGCACCCCAAAATTTTTGAAGATTTTTCTTCCCACCCTGTTTCCCCAGCAGCAAGCTCACCAAAGCAGTCACTCAGGAAAAGATCGCAAGACTCCTACCCGGCACCCTCACCTCCGAAGACTAAAACTCCCACAGACAGAAACTTCTGGAGACAACAAAAAAGCCCCGAGGCGAACCTCGGGGCTTGAGCGGAGCGGTTGACGAGACTTGAACTCGCGACATCCACCTTGGCAAGGTGGTGCTCTACCAACTGAGCTACAACCGCATGTTTCGCTTTGAACTTTTCAGTTCGTCGCAACAACAGGTACTACTATACGAGTCTTTGCCGGGGTGCGCAAACCAAATTCTTGCCACACTCCCCCAAATGGAACCAGATTCAACACTATAAAATATACCGACTAGCAGTTTTACAAGAAATACCCATCACAAAAAATATTTTAAAATGAACGAAAAATCCCCTTATCCGCCGGGTTTCTTCAGACCTTTCGGCCGTCTGATTCCCGCTGGATAAGGGGATTCTCTAGAGCTTAGTCGCTGCTACCGCCGGAGTCGCCTCCACCGGAGTCGCCGCCGCCAGAGTAGTCGGAGCTACTGTAGCTGCTGTAGTCCGAACTGCTGGAGCTGTTGGAGCTTCCGGCGTCGAAGTCGCCCGCGTCCGGGTCGGGGCCCGGGTCCACAAAGTCGTCTTCGTCGTCCTCTTCACGCGAAGAGTCCGAAGAATCCGAAGTGTCTACGCCGTCAGAGGAGCTGCTGACGTCGCCACCACGGGCGTGCCGTGCCTGAGCTTCTTGAGCGTTCAGGGCGGCGCGCGCCTCGAAGTAGGCGGTCACGTACCCGAAGGCTGCCGCAACGACAACAGCGACCACCATCAAGACGGACTTGTCCATGTTGGCGATGTACAGAATCAGCCAGATAATGCAGGCGTTGGTGAGCGCCATGAGGGTGCCCTTGAGCAGCGCCTTGCCGATGATGGATTGGTTATTCGACCGGCTCATGGTTAGCTCAATTCAGCGGCAAGCTTGCGCAGACGTGCGAGGGAGGAGTCCTTGCCCAGGATTTCCATGGATTCGAACAGCGGCGGGGAGATACGCTCGCCGGACACTGCGATGCGCACGGGGCCGAATGCGAGGCGCGGCTTGATTTCCAGGCCGTCAACGATTGCGGCGCGCAGGGCTGCCTCGATGTTGGCTGCGGTGAAGTCCTCGAGGGGCTCGAGAGCTTCGATAGCGGCGGAAAGAACCTGCGGTGCGGATTCCTTGAGCTGCTTGCGTGCGTCGTCAGCCACGGTAATCTCGTCGTCGCTCTTGAAGAGGAATGCGAGCAGGCCGGGTGCTTCGCCAAGCAGCTGCATACGCTCCTGTACGAGGGGTGCAGCCTCGGTGAGGACCTGCTCTTCACGCTCGGTGAGGGTTTCGCCGAGTACGCCTGCAGCCTGCAGGTACGGGATGAGGCGGTCGCGGAAGTCCTTGGGGTCGAGCGCACGGATGTGGTCGCCGTTGATGGACTCTGCCTTCTTCACGTCGAAGCGTGCGGGGTTGGCGACAACGTCGTGTACGTCGAAGTGCTCGACGAGCTCGTCGATGCTGAAGACGTCCTGGTCTGCGGAGAGGGACCAGCCCAGCAGGGACAGGTAGTTCAGCAGGCCTTCCTTGATGAAGCCGGAGTCGCGCAGCAGGAAGAGGTTCGACTCGGGGTCGCGCTTGGAGAGCTTCTTGTTGCCCTGGCCCATGACGTAGGGCAGGTGGCCGAATTCGGGGATGAAGGTGGTCACGCCGGTGTCGATGAGTGCGCGGTAGAGCGCGATCTGACGCGGGGTGGAGGAGAGCAGGTCTTCGCCGCGCAGCACGTGGGTGATGCCCATGAGTGCGTCGTCGACGGGGTTCACGAAGGGGTACAGCGGGTCGCCGTTGGAGCGCACGACCACGTAGTCGGGCACGGTGCCAGCCTTGAAGGTGATTTCACCGCGAACCAGGTCGTTGAAGGTGATGTCCTCATCGGGCATGCGCAGACGCCACACGGGCTTGCGGCCCTCAGCGCGGTAGGCTTCCTTCTGCTCTTCGGTGAGGTTACGGTCGTAGTTGTCGTAGCCGAGCTGCGGGTCCTGACCGGCTGCCTTGCGGCGCTCCTTCACCTCGTCGGGGGTGGAGAAGTCTTCGTACACGTAGCCGCCCTCAACGAGCTTTTCGAAGATCTCGTTGTAGATGCCTGCGGTCTTACGCTCGGACTGGCGGTAGGGCTCGTGGGGGCCGCCGACGCCGACGCCTTCGTCCCAGTTGATGCCGAGCCAGTGCAGGGATTCGAGCACCTGGTTGAACGACTCTTCGGAGTCGCGTGCGGCGTCGGTGTCTTCGATGCGGAAGATCAGCTTGCCGCCGGTGTGGCGTGCGTATGCCCAGTTGAAGAGGGCGGTGCGGACCATGCCCACGTGCGGGGTGCCGGTGGGCGAGGGGCAGAAGCGCACGCGGGTGTCTGCGGGGCTGTTGAGTACGGGACCGTGGTATTCGGTCATGATGTCTCCTTGACGGTGTGTTTCAGGATGTACGTTACGTTGTGGGGCGCGGGCGGTTAGTCGCGCACGCGGGTGACGAGGGAGCCGATGCCTTCGACTTCGACCTCTACTTCGTTGCCGTCGCGCAGTACGCTGATGCCGGCGGGGGTGCCGGTGAGCAGTACGTCGCCGGGCAGCAGGGTGAAGATTTCGGAGGCTGCGGCAACCTGCTCGGCTACGGAGTAGTGCATTTCGGAGGTGTTGCCTTCCTGCACGACGTCGCCGTCAACCCAGGTGGTGATGTTCAGCGAGTCGGTGTCCAGGTCGGTTTCAATCCAGGGGCCGAGCGGGGTGGAGCCGTCGAAGCCCTTTGCGCGGGTCCACTGGCGGTCTTCGAGCAGGTCGCGGGCGGTGAGGTCGTTTGCCACGGTGTAGCCGAAGATGACCTCGTGCACGCGCTCGAGCGGCACGGACTTGGCGATACGACCGATAATGACGGCGAGTTCACCTTCTGCGCTGACGGCTTCGGAGTACTCGGGCAGGGTCACGGGGTCGCCGGGGCCAATGACGGTGGTGTTGGGCTTGAGGAAGAACTGCGGGGAGGCGGGCGCCTCGGTTCCAGCCCAGTTTGCGATCGCTCCAATCACCTTGGAGCGGGGAATAATCGGGGCGAGCAGGCGCACCTGGTCGATCGGGTAGGTGGTGCCGGTCGGTTCGATACCCGAGTAGAAGGGGTCGCCGGCGAGTACGCGCAGGGTTTCTTCGCCTGCGTCGCCTTCTACCAGCCCGAAG
>NZ_JABZXW010000003.1 GCF_015265375.1 Rothia sp. (in: high G+C Gram-positive bacteria) | reverse complement strand
GGTACTGCACTTTTGTGGGTGTGGGAGAGTAGGTCACCGCGGGTTTTTTATTCAATAGCCCCGGCTTCGCCGGGGCTATTTTTGTTTGGGGAGGTCGTTAGACCTCCCCATTTGTCTTTAACATCCCATCAGTACGGGTGCACGGAAGGTGTTCTCTATACTAAAATGGTATGGCTTATGTTTAGGCATTAGCGGGTGTATCTAAGCACCCCTCATAGAGTTGATGCCTCAGGCAGCGGTTCGCCCGAATCGACTGCATACCCTACCCGCCCACACTGGCGGATACCTCCCAAGGAGATTCATGTCTGAGACCCCCCGTCACGAGTCTAACGGCTCCGGCCCCCGCCAGCACCGCAAGAACAGCGGAGGAAAGGACTTCCGCTCCAAGAAGGGCGGCAAGAACTTTGGCGGCAAGGGCGGTTTCAAGCGTAACGACCGCGGAGGCAAGAAGTTCGACGGTCGTCGCTCCGACTCCCGATCCAAGGCACCTCGCTCCAACGGCCCCGAGGCAGAAGCACCCCGCGAAGAAGTACGCAGCATTGGTGGCCGCGCAGGCTACCGCCCTGCAAAGCCCAAGGCACCGGAAATTGACGACGACATCACCGGTCGCGAGCTGGACGGTGCAACCTTCCGTCAGCTGCGTGCCCTGGAGCCCCGCAACGCTGAAACCGTTGCAAAGCACCTCGCCATGGCCGGTCGCTACCTCGACATCGACCCCGAGTTCGCGCTGGAACACGCGGTTGCTGCATCCCGAAGTGCAGGCCGTATTGCCGCAGTACGCGAAGCAGTCGGCGTAGCCGCATACGTGGCAGAAGACTTTGAACTGGCGCTGCGCGAACTGCGCACCCACCGCCGTATCAGCGGCTCCGTAGACCACCTGGCACTGCTGGTGGACTGCGAACGTGCGCTCGGCCGCCTGCCCAAGGCACAGGAAATGATTGCTGAATTCAAGAAGGAAGAGCTGCCCGCCAACGTACGCGTAGAGCTTGCCATCGTTGAATCCGGTATCCTCAGCGATCAGGGCAAGAAGTCTGAAGCTGTTGTAGCGCTGCAGATTCCTCAGCTGAACCCCAAGCGTGCCTTCGAGTACAGCCCCCGCCTGTTCAGCGCATACTCCGACGCGCTGGCTAACGCAGGCCGTAACCAGGAAGCAGAACGCTGGGCGCGCCTCGCCTTCATGGCGGAAGCAGCACTGGGCCAGGGCAACTTCGCAGAACCCGAAATCTTCGATATGTTCGGCGAAGCAGGCCTCTTCGAAAAGGAAGAGAAGTCCGTAGAAATCGCTGAGCCCGCAGACGAAAAGGCAGAAGAGACTGCTGAGACTTCCGCTAACGAGGAAGCATCTGAAGCACAGGAAGAGGCAGCTGAGGGCGAGAAGACCGAAGTCGCTGAGTCCGAGGCTGAAGAAGCAGAAGAAACCTCCGCAGAATAAGACGGCAGAGAATCTAAGGATTCTGAATACTTGACCTCAGTGTCAGCAACCGCTGGACGCACCCCTGAACGGGGGAGGCGTCCAGCGGTTTTGCACATAATCTCCAGAAGGCACCTACGGGTGAGTGTCTAACAGGTACGATTAATAGCGACAACCGCCAGAGACCCCGAGAGGAACACTCTATGACCACGAATGCACTCCTATCCCGCTACGATGCCCTCCTCTCCGACCTGGACGGCGTAGTCTACGCGGGCCCCTTCGCCATTGAAGGTGCACCCGAAGCCCTCAACCGCGCCGAAGAAGAACTCAACGTACCGGTCATCTTCGTCACCAACAACGCATCCCGCTCCGTAGAATCCGTAGCAGAACACCTGCGTGAACTGGGTGTGCATACCCGAGCAGAACGAGTCGTTAGCTCCGCACAGGCAGGCGCCGCGCTGCTCGCACAGCACGTACCCGCAGGCTCCAAGGTACTCATCACCGGCACCGAAGCACTTGCCGACTGCGTTCGTGCGGTAGGCCTCGAAACCGTCCGCAAGGAAGAAGAAGGCCCCGTAGCCGTCATCCAGGGCTTCGACCCCAAGATCGGCTGGGAAGACCTCGCGGAAGCCGCCTACACCCTCGCAAACCCCGATGTATTGTGGATCGCGACCAACACCGACCAGACCATCCCCAAGGAACGCGGCCAGGCGCCCGGTAACGGAACCCTCGTTGCGGCAGTGGCAACCGCCTCCCGTCGTACCCCGCTTGTCGCGGGCAAGCCCGAAGCGCCCATCTTCCACACCGCAGCGCAGGCAGTGAACTCCAGCCGCCCCGTCATTGTGGGCGACCGCCTGGACACCGACATTCTCGGCGCCAACAACGCAAAGATGGACGGCGCCCTCGTCCTCACCGGCGTACAGACCTACCAGGATGTCATCGAGGCCGTGCCGAACCAGCGTCCGACCTATGTTCTGCGCACCCTCGAGGACTTCTTCGCGCCCTACCCCGAAATTGAGGTGCTCTACGAAGGCTACGAAGTCACCGCAACCGGCCCCACCTGGCAGGCACGAGTCCGCGGTGAAAACCTGAGCCTGACCGGCCCCGAGATTGCAGATACCGAAGCATTCGCGGGTAGCGAGAGCGAAGCCGAAGCATGGCGCGTAGCCTGCGCAGCATGGTGGGCGGCAAACCCCGAACAGGGCGCATGCCCCAACATCCAGGGGATCCCCGGTGCCTAAAGAACCGGAGACTAATAGCACGGCAGAGGAAACCGCTGAGCTTGATGCAGAATTCGAGAGCCAACTCGCGGCGACCCTCGCCATGGACCCCGTAGAGCGCGTCAAGCGCCTCGAAACGATGAGTGAGCAACTGGAGAAGGACCTCGAAAACCTCTCCTAGTTCGCGGCGGTGAACCCTCAGAACGTTATCGTCTGAGGGTTCACCGGCACTAGACAACCCCGTCACCAGACGACAGAAAGAAGACAAGGACACCGTGCGCCTCGATAAATACCTGGTCGAAGCCGGATTCGTGAGCTCCCGAACCCTCGCCGCAAAACTTATCGCGGCAGGAGACGTGCAAGTCAACGGCAAGGTTGCGCGCAAAGCGTCCATGCTCGTGGGCCCGGAGGACACCCTCTACGTGCGCCAGAGCGAGCTGACCGAATACGTCAGCCGCGCAGGGCACAAGCTCGCCGGTGCCCTCGACGCGTTCCCCGAAATCGAGGTAGAAGGCAAACGTTGCCTGGACGCGGGAGCATCCACCGGAGGCTTTACCGACGTGCTGCTTCGTCGAGGAGCCGCCCACGTAGCCGCCGTTGACGTAGGACACGGGCAGCTCGTGGACACGCTACGCGAAGAACCGCGAGTCGGCGTGTACGAAGGGCTCAACGTTCGCTACATGAAGCCAGAAGACATTGGCGGGCAGGTCGAACTGACGGTTTCTGACCTCTCGTTCATCTCACTGACCCTGGTTATGGAGGCGCTAGCGAACGCCACCGAAACCGGCGGCGACCTGGTGCTCATGGTCAAACCGCAGTTCGAGGTCGGCAAGCACCGCATCGGACGCGGGGGAGTGGTGCACGAAGAATCCGCCCGCCGTGAAGCAGTGGAAAAAGTTCAGGCATCTGCGGCGAGCCACGGATTGCGCGTGATGGGTATGGAACCCAGCCCGCTCCCCGGACAGGACGGCAACGTAGAGTACTTCCTCTGGTGCCGAAAATAAATATAGTGCCAAAAATAATAGTGCTAAGGCAGTCTGAGAAAAACCGCTCGGTAACGCAGGACGCGTTGAGGGCGGGGCTTTCTCAGGCTACCGCGCTATTCGCAGGTATTTTAGGGATACTCCAGCTGTACGCTATTCGAAATAATTTTCTAAAAATATAGCTATTTAGAAAATCTTCGAGAACATATTCGGTATGATAGGTGTAGATACACCATCTCAACACCCGATGGGAGAGAGTCGTTATGGCAAAACAGGAAAGTCGTGTAACGCGAGATTTTGACCTCTCGCAGTTGCCCACAATCAGCGCGCGCCATGATTCCGAAGACTCGGTGGAACAACGTCACCGTAAGATTCTCGTCTTCGCCCACGTGGGGCGCAAAGAAGCACGAGATGCCGCCCGACAGGCGTGCACCCAGCTCTATGAAGCGGGACTCGCACCCGTCATGACTCGCTCCGACCTGGAAACCCTGAGCGAAAACTGGGACGAGCCCGTCCCCGTGCAGGTCGTCCACGAATCCGTGGCGCTTATCGATATTGAGCTCGGCGTGGTGCTCGGTGGTGACGGTTCAATTCTTCGCGCCGCCGAAATGGTGCGTCGAACCAGCGTCCCGCTCATCGGTGTGAACCTGGGGCACGTCGGCTTCCTCGCCGAATCCGAAGAGAGCGACCTGACCGAAACCGTTCGCTGCATCGTCAACAACGAATACACCGTTGAAGAACGCATGGCAATCGACGTGGAAGTCTGGAACGACGGCAAGCGCGTGCACAGCGACTGGGCGCTGAACGAAGCTAGCGTCGAAAAGGGCAACCGCGAAAAAATGATTGAAGTCATTATTGAGGTGGACTGCCGCCCGCTCAGCAGCTTCGGCTGCGACGGCGTGGTCATGGGAACCCCCACCGGTTCGACCGCCTACGCGTTCTCCGGTGGCGGCCCGGTCGTCTGGCCCGAAGTTGAAGCGATTCTCATGGTTCCGCTCTCTGCTCACGCGCTCTTCGCGCGCCCGCTGGTAGCAGCACCGACCTCCACCCTGGCGGTAGAAATGATGCCTGGAAACGGTGCCTCCGGTGTGCTCTGGTGCGACGGCCGCCGAACCGTGGAACTAGACCCCGGCTCCCGTATTGAGGTGCGACGCTCCGAAAAGTCGGTGCTGCTCGCCCGTATTCACCCGGCTCCTTTCTCGGAGCGACTGGTGCGCAAGTTTGAGCTTCCGATTCGTGGCTGGCGAGGCCCGCAGGATACCGAGAAGCACTAAAGAAAAGGAATGAACGTTCGTGATTGAGGAAATCCATATTCGAGACCTCGGCATCATCACCGATGCGAGGCTCCCCCTCGAACCCGGATTCTCCGTGCTGACCGGTGAGACCGGCGCAGGTAAAACCATGGTCGTCACCGCCCTCGGCATGCTTCTGGGCGCCCGGTCCGACGCATCCAGCGTGCGCAACGGCGCCAAGAGCGCCCTCGCCGAAGCCGTCATTCGCCTGCCCCACGGGCACCGCGCTCTTGAGCTTGCCGAAGAAGCTGGCGGCACCGCCGAAGACATCGACGAACAGACCTCCGAGCTGCTTCTGGCGCGCACTGTTAACGCTTCGGGACGTTCCCGCGCCCACGTCGGCGGTTGCTCCGCGCCCATCGGAACCCTGGCCCAGATTGGTCAGACTCTCGTGGCCGTCCACGGCCAGTCCGATCAGTTGCGCCTCAAATCTGCGGCGGAGCAACGCCAGTCCCTCGACCTGTACGCTGGTGAAGAGCTCGCCAACCTGCTTGAGAAGTACCGCGAAAACTACGAACGATACCGTGCCGCCGCCGCGGAGCTGAAGGAAGTACGCGAAAATTCCCGAGCACGCGCCCTCGAAGCACAGACCCTGCAGGGTGCCCTTGAAGAAATTGGCGCCGTCAACCCGCAGGCGGGGGAAGAAGAAGAGCTCAAAGCCGAAATGGTGAAGCTCATGAATGTGGAGGCGCTACGCATCGCCTCGGCAACCGCCTCCGCAGCACTGAGCGGTAGCGAATACTCCACCGGCGATGAGCAGAGCGTCATGAGCCTGCTCGATGCAAGCCGCTCCGCGCTCCAGGCGCAGGCAGACGCAGACGAGGAGCTAGCCTCCCTCGCCGCGCGCGTCAACGAGCTGCTCATTCTGACCACCGACATCTCCTCGGACCTGTCCTCCTACATGGCTTCCCTGGATGTTGAAGGCCCCGAGCGTCTGGCGCAGGTGCAGACTCGCCGTGCACAACTGGCAACCCTTACCCGCAAGTACGGTGCCGATATTGCCGAGGTCCTCGAGTGGGCGGAAGAATCCCGTGCACGCCTCGAGACTCTGGTGGACGACCCGCAGCGACAGGAAACCCTGGAAACTGAGCTGGTGCAGCTACGCAAGGTGCTTGGCGCCCAGGCAGAAGAGCTGACCGCCCTGCGCCGTGCCGCCGCGCAGAAACTGGCGGATGCCGTCAGCGAAGAGCTCACCGCTCTTGCCATGCCGAACGCCTCCCTGGTTGTGGAAGTTGCCGAAGCAGAAAAGTTCTCGGTACACGGTCGAGACACCGTGACCTTCATGCTGGCACCGCACCGAACTGCCGTGCCGCGCCCGCTCGGTAAGGGCGCCTCCGGCGGTGAGCTCTCCCGCGTGATGCTCGCCCTGGAAGTAGTGCTTGCCGAAGTGGACCCCGTATCCACCTTCATCTTCGATGAGGTGGACTCCGGCGTGGGCGGTAAGGCAGCTATCGAAATCGGTCGCCGCCTCGCCATGCTCGCCCGACACGTGCAGGTGCTGGTGGTTACCCACCTGCCGCAGGTTGCAGCCTTCGCGGACCAGCACATCCTCGTGCTGAAAAACGATGACGCGTCCCTCTCAAAGGTCAAGGTACTTTCCGAAGAGGAACGCGTGGTGGAACTGGCGCGAATGCTCTCCGGGCACGATCAATCAGAATCGGCGCGAGAGCATGCCCGAGAGCTACTGGCAGCCGGTCGAGAAGTGCCGCAGGGGCGCTGAAACTGACGGCAAGCCGGCGGAGAAAAGTATGAGGAAAGTGCTGGCAAAAGCGCCGAAAGGTGGCATCTTTCGCACCAAAGACCATCAAAGGGGCTGAAGTGTGCGAGCGTGCCTCAGAAAGTTGCCAGTACAGCCCGCGCCGGTGACCGATAGCGACGCATGGAGCGCAGAGGATGTGAGATACTCTGTGAATGCTCCTACACATGCTTCTACACGGCGCGGCGGGAATATTAAAGCCCCAGCTCCGTTTACAGTGGTGATAAGGATAAATAGGGGAGGGAGAGCCGCCTGAGAGAATCCTCTCGCGGCATAACCCTCTGCTTGGATAGCAGACAAGAAAATGGTAGGCTTAAATTCCGTGGTGAATGAAAAAAATAACGCTCTGAACGCGTCCTCTAACGACAAGGTAACCCGCCAGATTTTCGTGACCGGCGGCGTTGCATCTTCTCTCGGTAAGGGCCTGTCGGCCTCTTCCCTCGGTCAGCTTCTTCGCGCACGTGGCCTCTCTGTGACCATGCAGAAGTTCGACCCCTACCTGAACGTCGACCCCGGTACGATGAACCCCTTCCAGCACGGTGAAGTCTTTGTCACCGACGACGGTGCTGAAACCGACCTCGACATCGGACACTACGAGCGCTTCCTGGACGAGAACCTCGACCAGTCCGCTAACGTGACCACCGGCCAGGTCTACTCCTCCGTTATCGCAAAGGAACGCCGTGGCGAATACCTCGGCGACACCGTCCAGGTCATCCCTCACATTACTGACGAAATCAAGGCCCGCATGCGTCACGCAGCGGAAATTGACAACGCACCCGACATCATCATCACCGAAATCGGTGGTACCGTCGGCGATATCGAGTCCCTGCCCTTCATGGAAGCAGCACGCCAGGTACGCCGCGATGTTGGCCGCAAGAACGTCTTCTTCCTGCACGTCTCCCTGGTGCCCTTCATCGGCCCCTCCGGCGAGCTCAAGACCAAGCCGACCCAGCACTCCGTCGCAGCGCTGCGCGGCCTGGGCATCCAGCCTGACGGTCTGATCCTGCGCTGTGAGCGTGAGGTCCCCGTATCGCACCGCTCCAAGATCGGTAACGCATGCGACGTGGACAGCGACGCAGTCATCTCCTGCGCCGACGCACCCAGCATCTACGACATCCCCAAGACCCTGCACAGCCAGAAGCTCGACGACTACATCCTCGACTACTTCGGCATTGAAGCTCCCGCACCGGACTTCACCCAGTGGGACCGCCTGCTCGACGCAGTGCACCGCCCCGCAGCAGAGGTCAACGTTGGCCTGGTCGGTAAGTACATCGACCTGCCCGACGCATACCTGTCCGTCTCCGAGGCACTGCGCGCCGGCGGCTTCGCAAACAACGTGAAGGTCAACATCAAGTGGGTTGCAGCCGACCTGTGCGCAACCGACGAAGATGCAGACCACCAGCTGCGCAACATGGACGCAATTCTCGTGCCCGGCGGCTTCGGCATCCGCGGCCTGGACGGCAAGATTGGCGCCCTCAAGTACGCACGCGAGCACAAGCTCCCGACCCTGGGCATCTGCCTCGGCCTGCAGTCCATGGTCATCGAGTACGCACGCAACGTACTGGGTCTGACCGAAGCATCCTCCACCGAGTTCGATCCGGAAACCTCCGTACCGGTCATCGCAACCATCGAAGAGCAAAAGCAGTTCGTCGAAGGTGCAGGCGACCTGGGCGGCACCATGCGCCTGGGCCTGTACAAGGCAAACCTTGTTCCCGGCTCTCAGGTTGCTAAGGCATACGGCGCAACCGAGGTTGCAGAGCGTCACCGCCACCGCTACGAGGTGAACAACGAGTACCGCGAGCAGCTTGAAGAAGCAGGCCTGCGTATCTCCGGTACCTCCCCGGACTCCTCGCTGGTCGAGTACGTGGAACTGCCCGCAGAGGCACACCCCTACTACGTGGCAACTCAGGCACACCCCGAGTACCGCTCGCGTCCGACCCGCCCGCACCCGCTCTTCTCCGGCCTGATTAAGGCTGCTCTGGAGCGCCGCGGCGCCTAACATCTAGGCACAAACGTTCAGCATCCCGCTCACCCCGCGCAGGGGAGGGCGGGATGCTTTCGTTTAAACCTGAACATGCCTTATTCCGTGCCCGTACCTGACGCGCCAAACGTAGCGGGGCTAAGAAGCCGCCTACAATGAAAGAATGAGCAACAACCAGCAGATTATTGATGCACCCTCCGAACGCACTATCCGCACCCGCACCGTGAAATACAGCGGCTACGTGATTGAAACGACCGTTGAAGAGTACGAACTCAACGAAAACACCGTGCTGACCCGCGACGTCGTGGAAATGCCCGGCGCCGTCGCCGTGGCGGTCCTCAACGACAACAACGAATTGCTGATGCTCAACCAGTACCGCCACCCGGTGCGTATGAACCTCTGGGAAGTACCCGCAGGACTGCTCGACATCGACGGTGAAGACCCCCTGGTCGCCGCGCAGCGCGAACTCGCCGAAGAAGCAGACCTGCAGGCAGACACCTGGAACGCACTGACCGACTACTTCAGCAGCCCCGGCGCAACCAGCGAAGCAGGCCGCGTCTACCTGGCACGTAATCTCTCGGAACTGCCCGCCGAAGAACGTAGCGAACGCACCGACGAAGAAGCAGAAATGACCTACCGCTGGGTGTCCCTCGCCGAGGCAGTACAGCTGGTGCTGGGCGGAAAGGTTCATAATGCGCTCGCTATCCAGGCGGTACTCGCCACCTACGCGGCGGCGCAAAACAACTTTGAAGACCTGCGCCCCGCCGAGGGCGGCTGGGAGTTCCACCCCTACATGGGACAGCGCCGCGAAAAGCCGGAGAACTTCCGCAACCACTAGAACGGAACAGGGGGGCGGGGGAGTAGCCTCGCCTACGGCAAGCCCAAATATCAAGAGGCCCAAACATCAACAGAACCGACAGAGGAGATAGCGTGAAGCAGGCTAAAAGCACGGTGAGCAAGGCGCCCCGCGGCGCGGGTCTGCTCGGCGTAACCTCTTCTGCCGGTTCCTCCGTGCTGGGTTCTTCTGCTCTGGATTCTTCTAGCCTGGGTGCTTCCCACCAGGAGGCACAGACCCCGCTCCAGAAAGCCGTTGACCAGTACCTCATCCACCTGCGCGTGGAACGAGGAAGCAGCGAACACACCATTGCCTCCTACGCGCGCGATTTGCGACGATACAGCACCTACATGGCGACCCTCGGCGTCATCGACCCCGAACGCATCACCACCGCGCAGGTGCGTTCCTTCATGCGGGAACTCGCCGCCCCCACCGTGCCCCTTGCCGGATTCGACGCGGGGGAGAAGAACAACCAGAACGCGAAGGAATCTCAGGAAGCGCAGGAAGAAGCCGCAGAATCGCTGGCACTGATGATCGCCTCCGAATCGGGGCGAGGGACTGGAAACGGGCGCGCTGGAAAAGGTCATGCCGGGCAGCCGGAGAAAGCTGGGGCACCAGAAAAAGAAACGCCAACCGCTGAAGGGGCACCGAACCTGCCCCTGCCGCTGGGCCCGAACTCCATCGCCCGCACCATGGCGGCAGTCCGCGGAGCACACGCCTTCTGGGTCTCCGCGCTCATCGTGCCCACCGACCCGGCGGCACCGGTCACCCCGCCAAAGAACGTTAAACGCCTACCCAAAGCAGTCAGCGTAGAAGACATCCAGCGGCTACTCGCCGTACCCGACCGCGAAACCGCCACCGGGCTACGCAATCGAGCCATCCTCGAATTCCTCTACGCCACCGGCGCGCGCGTGAGCGAAATGCTCAACGCCGATATTGACGACGTGCACTTCGAAGGAACCCTCACCGATGAAGACGGCAACCAGATTACTTTGCCCGGCTACGTTCGACTCTTCGGTAAGGGAAACAAAGAACGGCTCGTACCCATCGGAAGCTACGCCCAAAAAGCAATCCAAGACTACCTGGTGCGTGCCCGCCCCTCCCTCGTAGCGCACGGTAAAGGCACCGCCGCGCTCTTCGTCAACGGACGAGGCAGCAGACTCGGACGCCAAGGCGCCTGGCTCATCCTCAAAGAAGCCGCCGAAGCCGCCGGGCTCAGCTCTGACTTCTCGCCGCACTCCATGCGCCATAGCTTCGCAACGCACCTGCTGCAGGGCGGTGCCGATATTCGCGTGGTGCAAGAACTGCTCGGACACGCCTCCATCGCCACCACTCAGGTGTACACCAAGGTCACGCCCGAGGGGCTCATGGAGGTGTACCGCATGGCGCATCCGCGTGCTCACGAACGGGGATAAAACCCCGTCAATCCGCGGAACAGCCGCTCTTGAGGTAACCTTATAGACAACGCTTAAACTTTAAAACTTCGAATTCATTGATGAAGGTGAACCATTGACTGAAGCTCAGGCTCAAGAACTCGGCCCCACCGGTCGACCCCTGCGCGTATACCCCGACCCGGCTCCGCTGAGCAGCCACGGTCCCGCCCGCATTATCTCTATGGTGAATCAGAAGGGCGGCGTGGGTAAGACCACCTCCACCATTAACCTGGGCGCGGCGCTGGCAGAATGCGGCCGTAAGGTGCTGCTGGTCGACTTCGACCCGCAGGGTGCTCTCTCCGCCGGTTTCGGTGCGAACCCGCATGAACTGGACCTGACCGTCTACAACGTCATGATGGACCGCAAGGTCGACATCAAGGACGTCATCCTGCCCACCGGCGTGGAGAACATCGACCTGCTGCCCGCCAACATTGACCTCTCCGCAGCTGAAGTTCAGCTGGTCAACGAAGTGGCTCGCGAGCAGGTTCTCGCCTCGGCACTGCGCAAGGTCCGCGACGAATACGACGTCATCCTCATCGACTGCCAGCCCTCCCTGGGCCTGCTGACCGTCAACGCGCTGACCGCCTCCGAAGGCGTCATCATTCCGCTGATTTGTGAGTTCTTCGCACTGCGCGCCGTCGCACTGCTGGTCGACTCCATCGAGAAGGTTCAGGATCGCCTGAACCCCGACCTCGAAATCTCCGGCGTGCTTGCCACCATGTTCGATGCGCGAACCATCCACTCCAAGGAAGTTCTGGCACGCATCGTGGACGCATTCGGCGACAAGGTCTTCGACACCGTCATCAAGCGCACCGTGAAGTTCCCGGACGCATCGGTGTCTGCTGAGCCGATTCTCAGCTACGCCTCCAGCCACCCCGGCGCGGAAGCATACCGCCAGGTGGCACGCGAACTGATCTACAAGGGCGGCGCACGCTAAAGCCCCCACACCTATACGCCCTCTGCTGAGGTGACTCTCACCCTTGAGTCACACCGGCAGAGGGCGTATAATTGTGTGGATTCTAAAGACCCCGTGTACTGCTTGCCGCGAAAAATAGGCAAAGTAGAAGCCGCATCTGAGACGGCACCAACGAAGCCGGGGAGAATAAACCTAAGGAGAATAGGTCGTTTATGACCACGAACGTCGCTGCCGTGAGGGTACCGACACCGAACGCAGACACCGCCGCAAACGCCCGGACTGAGGGCCGCGGCCTGCAGAACCTGGAACGCGGTTTCACCCTCACCCTCAGTAATTTTGAGGGTCCTTTTGATCTTCTACTGACCCTGATTTCGCGCCGCAAACTCGACATCACCGAGGTGGCGCTCGCAGAGGTTACCGACGAGTTCCTCGCCTATCTGCACGCCCTCTACGCTGAGGGCACCGAACGTGCGCTCGACGAAGCCAGCGAATTCCTCGTCACCGCCGCAACCCTGCTGGAACTCAAAACCGCACGCCTGCTCCCGCAGCATCGTGAACCCCTCGAAGAGGATGTTGCACTGCTGGAGGCGCGCGACCTGCTCTTTGCCCGTCTGCTGCAATACCGCGCCTACCGCGAAGTCGCCGATATTTTTGCTGAACGCTGGGCGCAAGAAGCGCAACGTTTTCCCCGTGCGGTAGCCCTCGAAGAACGATTCGCCCAGGCGCTACCCGAACTGGTCTTTACCGGAGGCGCCGAAGAGTTCGCCCGCATCGCCGCAGCAGCGCTGAGCCGAACCCCCAAAGAGCCCGAACCGGAACCCGAAGAAATCGTTGAAGAACTCAACGAGCACCTGCACGTTCCGCTCACCACCATCGCGGCTGAAGAACACTACATTCTGCACAGCCTGCTCGATACCGCGGCGCGGGAACTGAGCTTCGCCGAACTGGTTCAAGGATCCGGCGAACTAGAAATCGCGGTGGTTCGTTTTCTGGCGCTGCTCGAGCTCTATAAAGAAGGCGCCCTGCACGTAGAACAGGACGCACCGCTCGGAGCCATTCGGGTCCGTGCGAGCGCGAGCGCTGCACAGTTCGTGATTCGCGAAGAAACAGACACTCAGGACGCGCACGAAATCGGTGAAGCGTCTGAATCACCTGAATCATCCGAATCACCCGACGTGAACGAGGAACCGGTAAAGGAGGAGCATGAGTAATCAGGGTTCACGCTTTGACCGTGAATTTACCGCTGACGACCTTGCCATCGTGAATCTGGGCTACTGGGATCCGAACGCGGATGATGACTCGGCTAATTCTGTGCCGGTAGCAGAGGATGTAGAACCTACTGTTGCGGAATCTGAACCGGCTGAGCACGAGGTAGCCGCAGTGCCTCTGGACACTGAGGCTGCCGAAGAAACTGAAGACGTTGAAGCTGCTGAAACGGCAGAGGACTTCGACAGTTCCGGCAGCTCCGACAACTCCGAGGAACTGCTAAAACCGCAGGAACCTGCGCCCCGCGCAGAGAAGAAGCCCGCGAAGATTCCGGCGGGCGGCCCCTCCACCGCACCCAGCGTGGCGGTCGATGCCGAAGCCGAGTTTTCCAAGGTTGAGGCAATCCCCGGCGGCGTCAAAAGCGCCATCGAAGCAATCCTAGCCGTCGCGGAAGCACCCGTGAGCGTCAAAGAACTCTCCGCCGCGCTCATCGTCAGCGAACGAGCCGTCGAGCACGCACTCGACCGGCTGTACCGCGAGTACAACGGCGAAGAAAGCGGCTACGGAGAAGATGAAAACCGGGTGGCACCCGAACCGCGCGGATTCCAGCTGCGGAACATTGCCGGAGGCTGGAAGCTCTACGCCCGCGACGACTTCGCCCCCTGGGTGGCACGCTTCGTGACCCGCTCCAAGAGCGCAACCCTCAGCAAGCCCGCCTACGAGACGCTCGCCGTGATTGCATACCAGCAACCGGTGACCAGGGCGAGGGTAGCCTCCATTCGAGGAGTGAACGCGGACGCGGCAATCCGCCAGCTGCTACAACGGCAGCTGATTCGTGAGGCGGGTCGAGAAGCCGGAAGCGGCGCGACCCTCTACGAAACCACGGAGCTGCTGCTGGTGAAGCTAGGGTTGAACTCCCTGGAGGAGCTACCGGCGCTCGCGCCTTTCCTGCCCGATGACACGGAAGCCGCAGTGCTTGCCGAGGGCAACGACTAAGACAACGACAACGAACCAATAAGACGAAGGAACGTTCGGGAAATGCCCGAAACGTTCGCACTATACGACAGAAAAGAGAAGAACACCATGGCATATGGAAACTCCTCCCGCGGCGGCCGCTCTGCATCCGGTCGCCCCCAGAACTCTCGCGGTGGCCGTCCCGGCGCCGGTCGTCCCGGTCAGGGCGGTAAGCCCGGCGCTAAGGGCGCATCCGCACGCGGCGGTCGCCCCGGCGCACCGAAGAGCGGCGCAGGTAAGGGCGGCGCTAAGGGCTTCGGTGACAAGAAGTTCGGCGAGAAGAAGTTCGGCGCAGGTCGTGCAGGTCGCGGCCGCGGTACCGAACTGCCCAAGCGCGAACGCCGCGCACCGGGCCGTCCCTACCGCTCCGGCGAAGCCTTCGCAAACGAGCGCGGCGAGTACCGCGTCAGCAACTACGCGGGCCCGCACCGTCCCCGCCGCCCCCGCAACGCCCCGGTAGACCACTACGAGTTCTACGACCACGACGGCGTGCGCCTGCAGAAGCTGCTGGCTCAGGCCGGTGTGGCGTCCCGCCGCGTCTGCGAAGAAATGATTACCGAAGGCCGCGTCACCGTCAACGGTGAAGTCGTGACTGAGCTGGGCGTGCGCGTTGACCCCTCCAAGGTGACCGTGCAGGTCGACGGCATGACCGTTCAGACCAACGACAAGCTCGTCTACATGGCATTCAACAAGCCCGCCGGCGTGGTCTCCACCATGGAAGACCCCGAAGGCCGCCCCTGCATCTCCGACTTCCTGCGTTCCTCCATGAGCGAGCGCGTGTTCCACGTGGGCCGCCTGGACGTCGAAACCGAGGGTCTGCTGCTGCTGACCAACGACGGTGAACTGGCGAACCGCCTCACCCACCCCTCCTACGAGGTGCCCAAGACCTACCTGGTGCAGGTTCCCGGCCCCATGGAGCCCGGCGTCGGCGCAGCCATGAAGAAGGGCATCCGCCTGGAAGACGGCGTGACCCGCGTGGACGAGTTCAAGCTGGTGGACTCCACCCCCGGCCACGTGCTCGTTGAGGTGACCATCCACTCCGGTAAGAACCGCATCGTGCGCCGACTCTTCGACGCTGTCGGCTACCCGGTTGAGCGCCTGGTCCGCGTCGAGATGGGCCCGATCCGTATTGGTTCGCAGAAGCAGGGCACCGTCCGTAACCTCTCCAAGGTCGAGATCGGTCACCTGCTCGCTTCGGTGGACATGTAATAACGCTAAGGAGTTGTCATGAACTCGCCCGCTGAGCTTTCCGCATCTGAGCTGCCCATGGACTCAACGCTGACCGGGCCGGTACTCATTATCGGCTCGGGTCTGCTGGGTGCCTCCATCGGTTTGGGGTTGCGTGCGGCAGGATGCGAGGACGTGTACGTCCAAGATATTTCACCCACCGCCGAGGCTGTGGCGCAGGATATCGGTGCCGGTACAAGCTTCTCCACCCTGTCGGAGGAGGAACGCGCCGCCCTCGCCCCGCAGCTGGTGGTGGTGGCTGCGCCTCCGGATAGTGCCGGTGCCGTGTGCGCTCGCGCGTTGAACACCTATGCGCCTCGACCGGAGGCGGGCTACCCCGGCGCCGTGGTGACGGATGTTGCCTCGGTGAAGGTGCAGCCGCTGGCTGATGTGCTTGCCTCGGGTGCGGATGCGTCCCGTTACGTGGGGTCGCATCCGATGGCTGGGCGTGAGAAGTCGGGTCCGGTAGCGGCTCGCGGTGAGCTGTTCCAGGCACGTCCGTGGATTATCTGCGAGCACGATTCGGTTCGCCCGGAGTGCGTGCGTCTGGTGCGTTCTGTGGCGGTTGAGCTGGGTGCGATTGTGACGTCTCTGAGCGTTGAGGAGCATGATCAGACGGTTGCTCTGATTTCGCATGTGCCGCAGGCGATGAGCTCGCTGTTGGCTTCGCGTCTGCAGGACACTCCGCTGTACGCGCTGTCCCTGGCGGGTCAGGGCCTGCGCGATACGGTGCGTATTGCGGCTTCGGACCCGACGCTGTGGGTACAGATTTTTGCGGCGAACGCTGACCCGATTGTGAAGACCCTCTACGGGGTGCGTGATGACCTGAACCGCCTCATCGCGACGCTGGAGAACCCGACGGCATCCGGCGCTCGCCTGGATTTGGCGCAGCTGATGAGCGAAGGTAACGCGGGTGTGAGCCGTATTCCGGGTAAGCACGGTACGGCGCCCGCCGCGTTCGCGAAGATGACGGTGCTGGTGGACGATACCCCCGGCACGCTGGCTCGTTTGCTTGCCGAAATTGGTGAGCTGGGCGCGAACCTTGAGGATTTGCGTCTGGAGCACTCGACGGGCGCCCCGGTGGGTATGGCTGAAATCTCGGTCAATCCGTCTATTCATGAGGCGCTGGTCCGCGATTTGTCGGCTCGCGGTTGGCGTGTTGTGAAGTAGAGTTAAAGCTGTATTTTCCGGCATAAAGTTTGAGACGAATTTTAAGGAGTGCTGATGCACGAGAACCCTAAACTGACGATTGCTATTGACGGTCCCTCCGGTTCCGGTAAGTCGTCTGTGTCTAAGGAAGTTGCACGCCACTTTGGTCTGGCGTACCTGGACACCGGTGCAATGTACCGTGCCGCAACCTACCGTGTGCTGGAACTTGGCATTGACCTGAACGACGCTGAAGCGATCGCGAAGGCTGTCGAGGAGATGCCCCTGGTGTTCGGTACGAACATTAAGGAAGAAGAGATTCTGATGGGCGCAACCGATATCCGTGAGGAGATTCGTAGCGAGCGCATTTCTTCGGCTGTGTCTGCTGTGGCTTCGGTTCCGGCGGTTCGTGAGCACCTGATTGGCCTGCAGCGGTGGATGATTAACCACGCTATTAACGGCATGGTCGCTGAGGGCCGCGACATTACCACCGTGGTCGCTCCCGATGCTGATGCGCGCATCCTGCTGACTGCTTCTGAAGAGGTGCGCATGGCGCGCCGTGGCCTGGAGAACTCTGAGAAGTCGGGTGCTTCGGGTGATTTGAGCAAGCAGATCGCTGAGCGTGATGCGAAGGATTCGAAGGTCAATAACTTTATGGAAGCTGCCGAGGGCGTGACCCTGGTGGACAGCTCGGATCTTGATTTTAATGCGACGGTCTCTGCAGTGATTAACGCTGTGAATGACCAGTTGAAGGCGAAGCGCGCGGGCTAGGCCCCGCCGAAACGCTGGGGGAGTGGTGCATCCGCTCCCGATAAGACGTTGAGCCGTGCTCGCGTGCTGACCAATGGGTTGGGCGCGGGGGCGGGTAGAGAAAGGAATGCGCATGGCTGAGGACGCTATCCGCGACGATTACGAAGATAAGTACCTGGGCGGTGGCGAGGACGACGTTACCGAGCGCCTCGCTGAGATTGATGATGAGACCGCTGACCAGCGTGCTCAGGCTCTGCTTGAGGGTCTTGAGGACTACGACCTGGATGAAGAGGACCGCGCCCTGCTGGGTGCCTGGGGTTTCGACATTGAGGAAGAGGAAGAGCAGCTCGCTGATCCGGTAGTGGCGATTGTTGGCCGCCCGAACGTGGGTAAGTCGACCATCATTAACCGTATTCTGGGCCGCCGTGAAGCGGTGGTTGAGGATAAGCCGGGTGTGACTCGTGACCGCGTGTCCTATAAGGCTGAGTGGCTGGGTAAGAGCTTCACCCTGGTTGATACCGGTGGTTGGGAGTCTGACGCTCGCGGTATTGATGCTCAGGTTGCTGAGCAGGCTGAGATTGCCGTGGAGCAGGCCGATGTTGTGGTCCTGGTGGTGGATGCCCGTGTGGGTGTGACCGCTTCGGACGAGCAGATTGTGCGTATGCTGCGCCGCGTGAAGAAGCCGATCATTCTGATTGCTAACAAGATTGACGACGCTCACCTGGAGCCGGAGATTTATAACCTCTGGTCGCTGGGTATGGGTCAGCCGTTCCCGGTGTCGGGTCTGCACGGTCGTGGCCTGGCGGATGCTCTGGACGAAATCCTTGAGGTCATGCCGGAGCACTCGCAGTTCGCTCAGCCGGAGGCGCTGGGCGGCCCGCGTCGTGTGGCTCTGGTGGGTCGCCCGAACGTGGGTAAGTCGTCGCTGCTGAATAAGCTGGCTGGTTCTGAGCGTGCCGTGGTGAATGACCTGGCTGGTACGACTCGTGACCCGATTGACGAGATTATTGAGCTGGGCGGCTACCCCTGGCGTTTTGTGGATACCGCGGGTATTCGCCGTCGCCAGCACATGGCTAAGGGCGCGGAGTTCTACTCTTCGCTGCGTACTCAGACTGCTCTGGAGCGTTCTGAGGTTGCCGTGGTGCTGCTGGATGTTTCTGAGCCGATTTCTGAGCAGGATGTGCGTATTGTGCAGACCGTGATTGATTCGGGTCGTGCGATGGTTCTGGCATTCAATAAGTGGGATACCCTCGATGAGGATCGCCGCGACATGCTTGAGCGCGAGATTGAGCGCGACCTGGCGCACGTGCAGTGGGCTCCTCGCGTGAACATTTCGGCGAAGACCGGCTGGCACAAGGACAAGCTGGTGCCGGCGCTGGAGCACTCGCTGGAGTCGTGGGATTCGCGTATTCCGACCGGTCGCCTGAACGCGTTCCTGGGCGAGATTGTTGCTGCGCATCCGCACCCGCTGCGTGGTGGTAAGCAGCCGCGTATTCTCTTTGGTACTCAGGTGTCTTCGCGTCCGCCGAAGTTCGTGCTGTTTACTACCGGTTTCTTGGACCCGGGTTACCGTCGCTTCATTATGCGTCGTCTGCGTGAGACTTTTGATTTCACGGGTACTCCGATTGAGATTTCGATGCGTGTGCGTGAGCGCCGCTCCCTGGGTGAGCGTCAGAGCGCGAAGGCTAAGAAGGGTAAGGGCGGCCGCCGCTAGTAGCGGGGGTGTCTGCCTGATGCCGTGTTGCTGGGCTGGCTCCCTTGCTAGGCTTGTGCTAGGCTTGGCTCCCGCGCGCTGGATTCTGTGCGGAAAATCTGCACGAAAAATCCGTGAGGAAAAGATTTTTAAGATTTTTTCTAAAAATAGGGATTCTGGCTTGCGCGGGGGTTAAAAGCCCGGTATAGTTATTCGAGTGTTCAGGGGAAACCTTGAAAACAATATCGTGAATAACGAATCGGGTTGTGGCGCAGCTTGGTAGCGCACTTGACTGGGGGTCAAGGGGTCGCAGGTTCAAATCCTGTCAACCCGACAGATAAAGCTCCGGAAGGTTTTCCTTCCGGAGCTTTTTTGTATGCCGTTTAGTGGGTTTATGTTTTGATTGCTTGGATGAGGAAATGCGGGAGTCGGCGCCAAAAACACGATTGGAAGTACCGAAGTGCACTCTCTTCCTTGAGATACCGGGGGAGTGGCTTGGACCAGCCCTCAATTCGGGGTGGGCTTTAGGTTAGTGTGCAATTATGAGCTTCAATCTAAATGTTGGAATATGCCCGATTTTGTGGGTGACGGGTGGTACATTGGTAATCAAGGAACCGCGTTTTAGGAACCAGAAACTTCAACTTCGGTACTAATTTTTCCTTGACAAATCAAGGATTAATTAGGTTTTTGTGACTAGAACACGGCTTCATTCACGCTAAATTTCATAGTCGTAAAACCAACACGAACCCAAGCAAAGGCAAATATCCCCGTGGGGTAGCCTCCCCACCGCACAAAGCAACGGGAAAACACGCCTGATGCATACGGCACACACACCGCCACGCGCACCATTGGGATGGCTTTACGACACAACTCGATCCCGTTCTATATGGACGCGGAAAGGAACACAGTACATTATGTGGCAGCAAGTCTACGACCCGCTGAACTCGAGCGCACTCTCCGCACTCGTGGCAGCAGTCCCGATTATTTTCTTCCTTCTGGGCCTCACCGTCCTGAAGCTCAGCGGTATTAAATCTGCCGTCATCTCCCTGGCGCTCGCACTCGTCATCGGTTGCGCTATCTTCGGTATGCCCGTCACCGCAGGTGCAGGCTCCATCCTCTACGGTTTCCTCTCGGGCATGTGGCCCATCGGCTGGATCGTTCTCATGGCAGTGTGGCTCTACCGCATTTCCGTGCGTTCCGGCGGCTTCGAAATCGTTCGTTCCTCCATCTCCTCCATCTCTACCGACCAGCGCATCCAGATGCTGCTGATTGCATTCTGCTTCGGCGGCTTCCTTGAAGGCGCTGCAGGCTTCGGTATCCCGATTGCTATCTGTGCTGCGTTGCTCGTGTCCCTGGGCTTCAACCCGCTCAAGGCCGCAATGTTCGCGCTGATTGCTAACGTGAGCTCCGGTGCATACGGCGCTATCGGCATCCCCGTGACCACCGCGGCAACCCGCGGCGGCGTGGACCTGCATGCACTGTCCATCGAAATGGTCCTGGTTATCCAGATCATGGCGGCTCTCATCCCCGTACTGCTTGTTGCTATTCAGGATGGCATCCGCGGTATCCGCGAGGTCGGTCTGGTAGCTCTCATGGTTGGCCTGATCTACTCCGGCGGCCAGTCCGTTCTGCTCGCAGCCCTGGGTAACCCCGAGCTGGTCGACATCATCCCGCCGCTGCTGGCACTGGTCGCTCTGGCACTGGTTATGCAGAAGTGGCAGCCCAAGCACATCTTCCGTGAGCCCACCGCTCCCTCCCTGGAAGAAGTTCAGGCTCAGCAGAGCGTCAAGCACACCGGTAGTGAAATCCTCAAAGCATGGAGCCCCTTCGTCTACCTGTCCGTCGTGATTCTGCTCTGGTCCACCGCGATGAAGCCGCTCTTTGCTAAGGGGGGTCTGCTGGCCTTCAGTAACATCACCTTCCCCGTTCCGTGGCTGCACCAGACCATCCAGCAGACCGCACCGATCGTTGCAACCCCCAAGGCAATTGACGTGACCTACACCTGGAACATCATTGGTGCTTCCGGTACCGCAATTCTGGTGGCTGCAATCATCACCATCCTGACCTCCTCCATCAGCTGGGGCGAGGCTATCGAGGAACTCGGTGCAACCTGGAAGCAGCTGCAGACCCCGATCCTCATGATCTGCCTGGTCATGTCCGTTGCTAACGTCATGAACTACGCGGGTATGATTACCTCCATCGCACTGGCTGTTGCCGCTGTGGGTGCTATCTTCCCGCTGCTGTCCCCGATCATCGGTTGGATTGGCGTGTTCGTGACCGGCTCCGTGGTGAACAACAACATCCTCTTCGCTGGCCTGCAGGCTACCACCGCACAGCAGATTGGCGTCAGCCAGACCCTGCTGGTTGCATCTAACACCGCCGGTGGTGTGATGGCGAAGATTGTTTCCCCGCAGTCCATCGCAATTGCAGCTGCTGCAGTGAACAGCTCCGGCGAGGAATCCAAGATTACCTCCATGGCGATCAAGTACAGTGCAGCACTGCTGGCTATCACCTGTGTTTGGGTTTACGTCCTGTCCCTGGTCGGCCTGTAAATAGCGTGAGTACCTGATGCGTGTAACCTACCTTCTCTGAAAGGTGAGGTACCCGCGACACGGTCTGTATCAAGCCCCCTTCTACTTCGGTAGGAGGGGGCTTTCGCATTTCTGTATTTGTGCGCTGGGGAGGAGGTTCGCGGCTAAGGAGCGCAATTATGCACATAAGTTTCATTTGTGCACACTTAAGGTCACCCTATCCTGAAGTCTCGAGGAAGACCTGTTAGCTTAGACAGATAAAGTCAAGAGCACCTAGTGAGAGGGAAAGGTTCCGCTCACCGCCGCCGCGCCCCGGTATATGGCCCCGGTATATGGCCTCGGCATATCGCCACGTCATACAACCAAACGCCCGGCAGCTCAAGACCATCACGCTTCACCGATGGACCCATCCACGACGCAAGGACCGGGGCCATCGGTTTTTATGCGGCCTAATGCTTCCATACAGCGCAGGCGCCGTACCGGAAGAAGCGACCGCTAATACACACAGACCGAAAGGAACACCCGCCCCAATGTGGCAGCAAACCTACGACCCGCTAAACGCACCGGTGCTCTCCGCACTGGTTGCCGCAGTGCCCATCATTCTCTTCCTGCTGGGCCTGACCGTCCTGAAACTCAGCGGCCTCAAATCAGCGCTGCTGACCCTCGGCACCACCCTCATCATCGGCTGTGCCATCTTCGGCCTGCCCATCACCGCAGGTGCCGGTTCTATCCTCTCCGGCTTCCTCTCGGGCGCATGGCCCATCGGCTGGATCGTACTCATGGCGGTGTGGCTCTACCGCATCGCCGTGCGCGCCGGTAACTTCGACATTGTGCGGGCATCTGTCTCCTCCATCTCGAACGATCAGCGCATCCAGGTGCTGCTGATTGCCTTCTGCTTCGGTGGCTTCATCGAAGGCGCGGCAGGCTTCGGCATCCCGATCGCTATCTCCGCGGCGCTGCTGGTATCCCTGGGTTTCAACCCCCTCAAGGCATCCATGCTGGCGCTGGTAGCTAACGCCGCATCCGGCGCATACGGCGCTATCGGCATTCCCGTGACCACCGCAGCTAAGGTCGGCGGCCTGGACACCGCGCACCTGTCCGCAGGCATGGTTCCGGTACTGCAGATCTTCGTCGCCTTCGTGCCGCTGCTGATGGTCGCAATCCAGGACGGTATGCGCGGCATCCGCGAAGTCGGTCTCGTAGCGCTCATGACCGGCGTGATCTTCTCCGGCGGTCAGGCAGCTATCCTGATACTGCTCGGCTCGCCCGAACTGGTCGACATCATCCCGCCGCTGCTGTCCCTGGTAGCACTGGCGCTCGTGATGCAGAAGTGGCAGCCCAAGCACATCTACCGCGAACCCACCGCTCCCAGCCTCGAAGAAGTTCAGGCACAGCAGAGCGTCAAGCACACCGGCGCTGAGATTGTTAAGGCGTGGAGCCCCTTCATCTTCCTCTCCGCAACCATCCTGCTCTGGTCCACCGCGCTCAAGCCCGTGTTCGCAACCACTGGTCCGCTGGGCGCCGCAACCCTGGCGTTCCCCATCCCCGGCATCCACGAGGCAATCGTCACCGGTGCAGGTAAGACCGTGACCGCAATGTTCTCATGGAACACCCTGGGCGCATCCGGCACCGCAATTCTGGTGGCGGCACTCATTACCGTGCTGACCTCGAAGATTAGCTGGGGTGAAGCCTTTGAAGAGCTCGGCGGCACCTGGAACCAGCTGAAGATGCCGATCCTCATGATCTGTCTGGTCATGTCCGTCGCAAACGTGATGAACCACGCCGGTATGACCACTTCCATTGCTCTGGCGCTCGCGGCAGCGGGTCCGGTCTTCCCGCTGCTGTCCCCGATCATCGGTTGGATTGGTGTGTTCGTGACCGGCTCCGTGACGAACGCTAACGTGCTCTTCGCGGGTCTGCAGTCCACCACCGCAGCTCAGATTGCTGTTGACCCGACCCTGCTCGTTGCCGCAAACACCGCAGGTGGCGTGATGGGTAAGATCGTCTCTCCGCAGTCCATTGCGATTGCGGCGGCGGCAGTAAATAGCGCCGGTGAGGAATCGAAGATTACCTCCATGTCCATTAAGTACAGCGCTATTCTGCTGGGCCTGGTCTGCGTCTGGTCCTTCGCTCTGTCGCTCATGATGGGCTAAAGGCCGATAACGGATTCGGTGTAACCCAGCATACGAAACCCCTCGATAAGAACCCTGCAGTTTTCTCTGCAGGAGACGAATCGAGGGGTTCTGTGCATATTCAGGGAAGTTCCAACAAGCCGGGAAGAGGCGTAGAATTACTTCTTGTGCTTGCTCCTGCATGATTCTGCACATCACCACAGATTGTGCTCCAGAAGAAAGAACGGGCAGGTGCCTAATAGAACACCTACTGCTTAAGGAAAAAACAATGCAGACGCTCGCAACGATTACTACCGTCTTTGCCTTCGTAGCAATCGCTATTCACGTGTACATCTGGATTATTGAATCATTCCTGTGGACTAAGCCCAAGGGCCGCGAGACCTTCGGAATGACCGAAGAATTTGCCGAGTCCACCAAGGAAATGGCGGCAAACCAGGGCCTGTACAACCTGATGCTCGCCTGGATTGCAGCAACCGGTCTACTTGCCTTCTGGTTCGGCTCCCCGCAGGTGGGCGTGGCGCTCATGTTCGCAGGCCTGGGCTCCATGGCGATTGCCGGTGTCTACCTGTTCCTCACCTCCCCGGATAAGCGCAAGCCGGCACTGATTCAGCTGACCCCGCCGCTGCTGGCGCTGATTTTCCTCTTCGTGATGATCTAACCCTGTGGCGATCTAATTCAGAGCGGAACCTCTCAACGTATAGAAGCCGCGTGCTTACTTCTACGAAGTGGCGCGCGGCTTTTCTGCGCCCTTGCACGCAAGCACGCCAAGCGTGGGGAGCTTAGGGCGAGGGGGCTTAGGTAAAGAGCCCCGAACAGCCTCGCCGATGCGAGTCCACCAGGTGCGCGTTGACCATACCGACCGCGCACATAAGCGCATAGGCGGTCACCGGACCCAAGAACACACCTCCTAGAGCTTTAAAAGATTTGGCAAGAAGCGCGGACTCGGGTGTATCTGTCGGGATATCCTCCAGGGTATGCGGCGCGATAGTCTCGTGTGGCGCGAAGGACCACAGCCACGCCGGCAGCCCGCCCGGTACACGTGTGCCGTCAGGCAGGGTGCGCTCGCGCATCCGGTCCAGGTCTTCATCGCTTAGCGTACGAACTCGACGGCGGCGTGCGGCTGTCGCCTCGGTACTGTCTGCCTTAGCTGAGATGGATGCCGGAGCAATGAGGGGAAGATTAATATCCTCCGCGGATGCGTCATACGGCGTGGCGGCAAGCTCACGCATCCGAAGGGTCAGTTGTGCATTGGAGATGACCGCGCGAATCTTCCGCTCGTTACGGATAATCTCTTCGTCCTGGAGGAGCCGCGCAACATCCTGATCAGTGAACGCAGCTACACGTTCGGGATCGAACCCCTCGAAAGCGCGACGAAATGCCTCACGGCGGGCAAGAATCGTGCGCCAGGAGAGGCCCACCTGAAAAGCCTCGAGGCTCAGGGCTTCGAAGAGTCCCCGCTCATCGGTGACGGGCATACCCCATTCGGTGTCGTAGTAGTCGCGCAGAAGCTCATCGGTCACCCACGTGGGGTAACTCAGGGGGTTTTCGAGGGGGTTGGCGGGAATAGTAGGCTGTGAGGTCACGGTTTCTCCTCTCTGAGAGTGCTGAGCTCATCCGAATATTTCGGAAGCATGTTCTACTTAAACAGTAGCCCTAGCGTGAGTAAATCGCAAGTATATTCGATTATATGTCGTGGTGCAGAGCAACGAAACCGAAAATAGGTACGACAAAGGGCAGAGCCCGCATCCGATGCATGCTCCGCCCTCTGATAAGTCTCAAACACCGCCGAGTGACACCGCCGGGTGACCTAGCTAGAAGAGCCGCGCCTCCCGCACCTCTTCCGGCTCCTCCAGATCCAGGAGGAACTGCTTACGCTCAACACCGCCAGCGTAGCCAGTCAAACTACCATCAGCACCAATAACGCGGTGACACGGAATCATAATAGAAACCTTATTGCGGCCGACCGCCTGCCCCACAGCCTGCGCCGGAGCGCCGGGGCCAACCGCACGCGAAATCTCGCCGTACGTGGTGGTGTACCCGGCAGGAACAGTCTTCAGGTGCTCCCACACAATCAGCTGAAAATCGGTGCCCTCAGGGTCTAGGGGCAACGTAAAAGAAGTGCGCTTGCGCTCAAAATACTCGGAGAGCTCCGCCTCGGCACGGGACAGCAACTGCGCTGCCGCATACTCACCGGCTGGCTCTTCACCTTCTGCAACGTTGTGCCCCCGCAGATAGTCACCGGGGTTTTCAATCAGTCCACCAAGCTCATGGGGGAGCGGGAAGTGCGCCTGATCCTCGTACCAGATGCCCACAATCGCATCCGTACGGGCGGCAAGGTAGAGCACGCCGACGGGGCTCGAATAGCGAGTGTACCAGCGCGCGAGTGCTTCCGGCGGCTGCGGCGAATCGGTCGCTTTGGTCATGCTCTTCCTCGTAGGCTCGTGGGCGTGTACTGCAGATGATGGTAGGGGTAAATACCCCTTTCAACCATCATAGGGGAGGGGTGCCTCCGTACCGTACCCGTAGCGGGTTTTGTCTATAACTGGCCGTTATATATGAGATGTATGCACCGCCGTTGAAGCATCTCAGGATGCCCCGTCAATTTTGCCTGAACCTGAAGAGCTGGCATTCTGTGAAGTACACACCGATACACCGCAATTCAATACTCCGGCTTCTCCACCCCGCAGCGGGTAGGGGATGGCCTGTGTTTCTCGTGCCTCAACGATGGGTTCAACGACGACTGAAATTGCAAGGAGAAACATGGAAGAGCTGAAAGACATCCGCCGACAACTCAAGGAAAACCCGGAGAGTCGAGAACTCAATAACCGTTACGTGCAGGCGTGCCTCGACATCGCGAAAGAATATACCGTTACGTCCCAGGGACATATCTTTATTTGCTCGCCCTCAGATTTAGAAGCCGTACGGTACGTCATGGCCAAGATCCCTAACGCTTCGCTTCTAGACGGCAAAACCTTGCAGGAATACAAACGCCTGGAGAGAGCCGTTACCCAGGCTCGTATAAATAGAGGTAAACCCGGTAGCAAGATGGGCATTTACTATGCCCTCATCCTTTTTATAGTGATGCCTTCCATGGCGGCACCAGTCCTTCTGCTATGGGAACTCACCGTGCTTGGCTCAGACCACACCCGCGACCCGAGAGCCCTCATTTTTCTGATTCCTGTCGCTCTCATTACCGCTGCGCTTCTCTGGGTTGGGTGGCTTGTTGAACGAATCCCCGGCTGGAAATATAACGCTCTAATCGTCGAAAAGAACAAAAGACTAGAACTAGCCAGAGCCGAAGCTGAAACGCGTCAAAGTACTGACTCAAACCGTTCAGACATGGTTGCAGTACCGGACTCTGAACCGCAATCTTAAAGTAAATGTGCCGCCTCACCGGTATTGGTGAGGCGGCACATTCGCTGTCTAGGGGATGAAGAGCTCGCTACTTAGCGGCTGCCATGTCAGAATTACGCTCCATCAGAAGTACGCTCCGTGTGGTGCAGATGCGGCAGGTGAGTCGAGTGCAGGTCGTGGCCAAGCACATCGTGCGCATCCGGGTCCTCGTTCGGGAGCACATGCGAGTACTTGGAGTAGTAGCGGTACAGCGCGTAGGCACCAATCACAGTCAGCACGATAGCAACACCCAGAGCCCACGGCACAGCGGTGGCAGAGTACAGGGCAGAGAAGAGCACCAACAACCAGGAGAGAGCAGCTGCAAGAACCGAAACGTTCATAGCAATAATTGCAAGCTTACGGCGACGGACATCAACCATAATCGGTGCGGGGAAACCCGCTCCCTCCTTCCAACGGAGCCTCTCTCCGTTCTCATGAGCACCGGAAGGTGCCAGATACGTAACCAACCGCCATCTTCGGCGACCAGAATAGAATCAAGAAGCCTATATACCTATGATACGGCGCTTGAAGTGGACATCAAAGGCAAACAAACGCTGTTAGACCAACCCCACACAACAAGTGAACGGGTATCTCAACAAGGGGCGTAAAACCAGTGATTTTTACAGCGAGATCTGCAATATGAAAAGCGAACCCCACTCATCGTTAATGCAGAGAACCCAGTAACAAGAGATAAAAGTCCGTCCGCCGCGGTACATGAAGCACCACGGCGGACGGGAGCGTAAATAAAGTATCAGCGCGAACCGTCGACTCCTATCAGGACAGCGCATGAATATGTCGCGTACGCGTCCTGTGCGGTACTGACACCTCACGAACAACACCGCGCCAGGTGACCGGCGGAAGATACCAAATTTACAAAAACCAACGGTACCCCAGCACTAATTTTTGTAGAAATTACGCCGCAATAAACGCTGAATTGAGCGTCATAAAACAGCGAAAAGCCCCGGCTGCTTCAACCCCATAGCGGGGGAGAAGCAACCGGGGCTTCGCTAGTACGCGGGCCGTGCCGTCAGGCAACGGGTGCTGCGATTAGGCGGTCGGAACGTCCTCGTCAACCCACTCGAGGGTGCGGGAGACAGCCTTCTTCCACAGGCGGTACTGGCGGTCAACCTCTGCGGGCTCCATGGAGGGCAGCCAGCGCTTGTCCTCAGCCCAGTTGTCCACAACGTCCTGCTTGCCGCTCCAGAAACCAACAGCGATACCTGCAGCGTATGCTGCGCCCAGAGCGGTGGTCTCAACAACCTTCGGGCGGATCACGGGAACGCCGAGGATGTCAGCCTGGAACTGCATGAGGAACTCGTTAGCGGTCATGCCGCCGTCCACGCGCAGTTCGGAGAGCTCAACACCGGAGTCAGCGTTCATTGCGTCGAGAACCTCGCGGGTCTGGAATGCAGTTGCTTCCAGTGCCGCACGCACAATGTGTGCGCGGTTCACGTAGCGGGTCAGACCAACGATCACGCCGCGAGCGTCGGAACGCCAGTGAGGTGCGAACAGGCCGGAGAATGCGGGAACAACGTAGCAGCCGCCGGAGTCCTTGACGGAGGTAGCCAGTTCCTCAGACTCTGCAGCGTGCTCAATCATGCGCAGGTTGTCGCGCAGCCACTGGATCAGGGAGCCGCTCATTGCGACCGAGCCTTCCAGAGCGTAGACGGGTGCTGCATCGCCAATCTTGTATGCGACGGTGGTCAGCAGACCGTTGTTGGAGAAGACGGGCTCGTTGCCGGTGTTCATGAGCATGAAGTTACCGGTACCGTAGGTGTTCTTCGCCATGCCCTTCTCGAAGCAAGCCTGACCGAAGGTTGCAGCCTGCTGGTCGCCCAGGATACCCGCGATGGGGGTGCCTCTGAGTAGACCGGTCGCGCGGCCGAAGCCGTACACCTCGGAGGAGGACTTGATTTCGGGCAGCATGCTCATGGGGATGCCCATGTCTGCAGCAATCTGCGGATCCCATTCGAGGGTGCGGATGTCCATCAGCAGGGTACGGGATGCGTTGGTTACGTCGGTGACGTGAACGCCGCCGTCAACACCACCGGTCAGGTTCCAGACCAGCCAGGTGTCGGTGTTGCCGAAGAGCAGGTCGCCGCGCTCTGCGCGCTCGCGTGCGCCTTCAACGTTGTCCAGGATCCACTTGATCTTGGGACCGGAGAAGTAGGTGGAGAGGTTCAGGCCAACGATGTCGTGGTACTTACCAACGCCCTCTTCGCCTGCGAGTTCTTCAACGATTTCCTGGGTGCGGGTGTCCTGCCAGACGATTGCGTTGTAGACGGGCTCGCCGGTGTTCTTGTCCCACACGACGGTGGTTTCACGCTGGTTGGTGATGCCGACTGCAGCGATTTCGTGGTGGTTGACTTCGCCGTTTGCCATAGCCATTGCTACGACCTTACGGACGTTCTGCCAAATCTCGGTTGCGTTGTGCTCGACCCAGCCGGCCTTGGGGAAGATCTGCTCGTGCTCGAGCTGGCCCTGAGCCACGTTCTCGCCCGCCTTGTTGAACAGGATCGCGCGGGAGCTGGTGGTGCCCTGGTCGATGGAGAGGATGTACTTGCGTTCGACGTTGAGGGTTGCGGAGTGCAGAGAAGTCGTCATTGATTTTTCCTTAGAACAAAAGAACGGGGGTATTAGAGAGGTTTAGAGGGGCAGAACTGCCGGAACGATCAGGCCTGCGAGGATAGCGCCGATGATTGGGCCAACAACCGGAACCCATGCGTAAGACCAGTTGGAGCCGGTCTTACCGGGGATGGGCAGGAAGGTGTAGGCGATACGGGGGCCGAGGTCACGTGCGGGGTTGATAGCGGAACCGGTTGCGCCACCGAGGTTCATACTGATGGATACAACGACCAGGGCAACAGCCAGGGGGCCGAGCTCGCTGGGGGTCTTACCGGATGCGATGATCCAGCCAATCAGGACGAAGGTGCCGATAATCTCGGTGAGCAAGTTCCAGCCGTAGGACTTGATGGCGGGGCCGGTGGAGAAGATGCCGAGGCGGTCGCCCGGGTCCTCATCGAAGTGCTTCTTGTAGGTGAGGTACGCTCCGGTTGCGCCGGCCATTGCGCCGAGCATCTGAGCGACGATGTACAGGGCAATGTTGCCGGGGGTTGCGGGAACGCCGGTTGCCAGGTCCTTGCCTGCGGTTGCCAGGCCAACGGTCACAGCGGGGTTCATGTGCGCACCGGAATGGAAGGAGAAGTACACGGCGGTGAACACTGCCAGACCCCAACCGAAGGTGATAACACCCCAGCCTGCGTCCTTAGCGTAGGACTTCTTGAGGGTCACTGCGGCGCATACGCCGGCACCGAGCAGAATCATGATGAAGGTACCGAAGAACTCGGAAAGTACAAAACCAAGAGTGGTGGGGGCACCGGATGCATCCACGAGAGCGGAAGAGCCGGCTGCAAGTACAGTTCCTGCGGAAACAAGAAGAGACATTGATGCTCCTTGAAGACGAAGCGTCTGGAAGGCAAGCGAACCTTTGCTCGCGCATTCCCGTGCGTCCTCACCGCACGGGCGGATCGGGGCACAACGCTGTGCTGAAATGTGTAGCGGTTGCTACGAAAATTGTTGGTTGAATGTCTGATTGAGAAGCAGATCGTACCAGTGGGCTAACCCCGTATTTAACTCGCTGCTTCTTAGCTAGGGGAATATCGTAAACGGTTATTTAACCGTCCGTCCACCCCTCACCAAAATGTGAGATAACTCATGACAGATGAGGGGTGAGCGGTTGGTTCGTGCTGAATAAACGGATACGAAAGGTGCGTGGAATCTCTAAAGATTAGAGCTTCACACGAGGTGCCACGGGGGTGACAGCCTCAATCTTTGCCGATGCCTCAGCGTCGGTGGAGGTGGACTCTGCCTCGCGCATTGCTGCAACGCGTGCTGCGTAGAGGTCGAGTTCCTCCTTGACCTTCTTATCGTCCCAGCCGAGCTCGGCACGCATGATGTCGAGGATCTCGTCTGCTGCTGCCAGGCCGCGGTCGCGCTGCTCGAGGTCGAGGCGTACGCGGCGGACCAGTACATCCTCCAGGTGCAGGGCACCTTCGTAGCGGACAGCGAAGACGACATCTGCACGCAGGAACTGGGGTGCCTTAGCCAGGGGAGCACCGAGGGAGGGGTCAGCGTCGATGAGAGCGCCGAGGTCCTCAATCTGCGCGCCGTAACGCTCGAGCAGGTGGGTGATACGGTCCTCATCCCAGCCGTAACGCTCGGCGTAGCGTGCACGGTTAGCAGCGATTGCGTGGTAGCCGTCTGCGCCGACCAGGCCGATGTTTGCGGTCACGGAGGGGCTCTGCTTAGCCTGCTCGCCCAGTGCGAAGTCGACAGCGTCGGCTGCCATCACACGGTAGGTGGTGAGCTTGCCGCCTGCGATTGCGCTCATGCCGGGTGCAACCTCGGTCACGGTGTGCTCGCGGGAAACCTTGGTGGATGCTGCGCCGTCCTTGACCTTGGGCTGCAGCAGCGGGCGCAGACCGGTGTAGGTGCCGATGATGTCCTCGCGGGTCAGCGGGTTAGCGATCAGCTTGTTGGCCTGCATCAGGACGTAGTCGATGTCCTTGCTGGTTGCGACGGGGCGCTCGCGGTCCTCGGAGTAGGGGGTGTCGGTGGTGCCGATGATCCAGTAACGCTGCCAGGGGATGATGAAGAGAACGGACTTCTCAGTCTTGGTGAAGATACCGCTGGTTGCGTTGATGCGGTCGCGGGGAACCACGATGTGAATACCCTTGGATGCCAGAACCTCCAGGCCACCTTCGGGGTTAGCGAGGGACTCGGACTCTTCGGTCCACACGCCGGTTGCGTTGATGACGTGCTTTGCGCGCACGTTCAGGCGCTCGCCGGTCTCCAGGTCTGCCAGCTCTGCGCCGATGACGCGGCCGGATGCGTCCTTGGTGAAGCCGACAACCTGGGTGCGGGATGCAGCCAGTGCGCCGTAGCCTGCTGCGGTGCGGACGACGTCGATGACGAGGCGTGCGTCGTCAACGCGTGCGTCGTAGAACTGGATTGCGCCGCTGAATGCGGAGTCCTTGATGTCGGGGAAGACGGTCTTGGTGCCGGCCTTGGTGAAGTGACGCTGGGAGGGGACGCCCTTGTTGCCGCGGGAGCCGAGGAATGCCAGGGTGTCGTACATGCCGATGCCGATTGCGGAGTATGCGCGCTCGATGACGGGCATCTTCAGGGGCCACAGGAAGGGCTGTGCGTGCACGAGGTGGGGTGCAATCTTGTTCAGCAGCAGGCCGCGCTCGGTGAGAGCTTCGGTCACGAGCTTGAAGTCGAGGTTGTAGAGGTAGCGTAGGCCGCCGTGAACGAGCTTGGAGGACCATGCACTGGTGCCTGCAGCCCAGTCACCTGCTTCGACGATACCGGTGCGCAGACCGCGGGTTGCTGCGTCGAGGGCAATACCTGCACCGGTAATGCCGCCGCCGACGACCAGGATGTCGAGTTCTTCGTTGACCATGCTCTTGAGTGCCTTGGCGCGGGACTCAGCGGTCAGCTGGGACTGCTGTGCAATGTGCTGGGAGCTCATGTAGTGCTCTTTCTTGTCGTGCCGCGTGCGCGGCGTGGGGTTTCATCTTGCAAATAGTAAAACACAATGGTGAAATAATAACCAAGTAGCTTGAACGGATTTTCACTGGGGGTCTGGGGTCGATGAACGAACGCGCTAACCACACTTATGAGGCGGCGCAGCTGTACTACATCCACAACATGACGATGGACGCTATCGCGGCTCGTCTGGGGGTTTCTCGAGCCACTGTGTCGCGTCTGCTTAAAAGTGCTCGTGAGAGCGGCATGGTGCAGATCCGTCTAGATGATTCCTTCCGTGCCCGCAGCGAGCTTGAGCGCCGCATCGGCGAGCGCTATAAAGTGCGCGTTACTCTCGTGAATGTCCGTTCGGACGCCACCCCCATCGCCCGCATGAGCCAGGTGTCCCGTACTGCGGCGGCTCTACTTGATTCCCTGATTGATAATGGAACGAGCCTGGGTGTGGCGTGGGGTTCAACCATGACTGAGATTTCTCGTCATCTGCCGCGCCGCCCACTGAAGGGCGTGACTGTGGTGCAGATGAATGGTGCCGGTAACGCGCACCATTCGGGTATTCCGTACCTGGGCTCCTTGCTGGGGCAGTTGGTGAATGCCTATGATGCGCAGGCGATTCACTTCCCGGTTCCTGCGTTCTTTGACTACGCGGACACGAAGACCGCCATGTGGCGTGAGCGTAGCGTTCAGAAGAACCTGCATGCCCAGCGCAATGTTGACCTCGCTATTTTTGGTGTGGGTGCTTTTGGTGGACCTATTCCTTCTCACGTGTATTCGGGTGGCTATTTTGAGGTGCAGGAGCAGCGTCAGTTGCGTGAGCTGGGTGTTGTGGGGGATATGTGTACGATTCTTCTGCGTGAGGATGGTTCCTGGGCTGATCTTGAGTTGAATAAGCGTGCGTCCGGTCCGACTCCGAAGGAGCTGGCTCGTATTCCGCGCCGTATTTGTGTTGCCTCCGGCACTCACCGTGTGCGTGCTCTGCGCGGTGCGTTGCGTACCGGTGCGATTACTGACTTGGTTCTTGATGATGCGCTGGCGAAGGCGCTCATGGAGAAATAGCTATAAATTATCGCCACGAGTGCGAGAGCCTGTGGTGATGGGTTAAAGGGGCACCTTGAATCTGAAAGGGTAGTGCTGAGAGTTTTCCTGGTGAAGCTCTCAAGCGTCGCCTGAACAATGTTTCAAGGTGCCCTTTAGTGTCGTCAAAAACTGCTTTCTGACCCTACAATGTGAAACGTTTGCGCACGTGAAAGCGCATATTTGTGCACTCCATTGAAGGTGTGCGCCACTCACCGTTAGAAAGAACCAACCATGACCCCCACCTATAACGCCCAGGTGAATCCCCACCTGGGCGCACCCGGCATTACCACCATGCACGGTGATGCCCAGTCCTCTGATGCTACTCCTCTTGCCGGCCCCGGCGCCGGTAACTGGAAGATTACCGGTACGAAGCTCGGCGGCGCTTGCCCGACGATTCTCGCCGGACGCGACGGCTTCATTCAGGTGCTCTGTACCCAGGTCTTCGCCCACGGCGAGTTCATTACCCCGAAGCTTTCCATCCTTGATCCGCATACCGGCCGTGAACTTTCGTACCTGGACATTCCGAAGGGCGCACTGCTCGGTGGCGTGTACGCTTACCTTGACGCGCAGGACCGTATGGTTCTGGTGGATGGCTCCCAGTGTCTGCTGCGCCTCTCCCATTCTGCTGACGGACGCAGCATCCGGGTTGATGAGCGTATTGACCTGAGCCGCATGCTCGCCCAGAGCGCCAACGACGCTGTGGTTGGTCTGGTGCCCGACTGGTCCGGTCGCATTTGGGTTGCGACGAAGAACGGCTACATTGCGGTGATTGACTCTGCCCGCGGCACGATTCGCTCGATGCGCCTGAATAAGGCGTCGATTGCTGGTGAGCGTATCGATAACTCGATTTCGGCGTGCCCGCAGGGCGTGAGCGTGGTGACTTCCCACGCTATTTATATGCTGAACGCTACCGCAACAGGTGCGCCCACCCTTAAGTGGTGGCATGCCTATGACCGCGGTAGCGCCCGTAAGCCGGGTAAGCTCGCGTGGGGTTCCGGTGCTTCCCCGACGTTCTTTGGCCCGAACGGCTCCGATTACGTGATGCTGACCGATAACTCTGATGTTCAGGAGTCGGTCATTGTGTACCGCACCGATAACGGTGCGAAGGTCGGTAGCGCTGGCTTGTTTAACGCTGGCACCTCTGGCACCGAGAACTCCATGATTGGTGTGGGTAACACGATGGTGGGTGCAAGCACCTACGGCTATCCCTACCCGAAGTACCCTGAGGGTGCCGGCCCGTCGGTTCCCGCGAACGCGCTTTTTGCCCCCGGTATGGAGCGTTGGGATATTACCAACCGTGGTCTGCGTAAGATTTGGGACCGTAAGGACGTGTACTCTTCGGCCGTTCCGCGCTATTCCACCGCTGACGGGCTGATTTACACCTGTGAGCGTCGCCGCGGTCCGGCTGGTTTGGCGAATGGTGCCTACGCCTGGGCTGTTGCGATTGATATGGAAACCGGTAAGACGATGCACGAGCAGCGTCTGCCTCAGCACGTGAGCCTGCTACTTGGCGGTGGTGACACCCTGCAGATGGTGGGCACGATTGACCGTTACGGCACCTGGTGGCAGGGCACGATTAGCGGCGTGTACCGTATCGCGAAGGCATAAGGGGAGTAGAAAATGACTAAGAATAATCTGATGAATGCTTCTCGCCGTACCGCGTTGAAGGTTGCTGGGGCTTCGGCTGCCCTGGTGGCTGGCGGCGTGAGCGCTGCGGAGGCGGCAACTCGTTCGGGCGGTAAGCGCGCTCGCGTGACCCCGGTGACCCAGCGTCCTGGCGGACAGCGTGGTGGACAGCGCGGTCAGCACGGTGGTGGACAGCACAGTGGTGGACAGAACGGCGGCGCGGCGAGTTCTGCGCTGGTGCAGGTTCCGATGCGTTATAACGAGTCGTGCATCCGCCTGGAGTTGAAGGCGGTCTCTGGTGTGCAGGCTGTGTCTTTGCAGAGTCAGCCGGCGCGTACTGTTGCTTTCCGGAATCTGCCGACTCGCCTGAGCATTATTAATGAGGGCAATTCGACGCTGCCGGTGGGTACTCGCCTGATGGTGCGTGCTCGCGCGCAGGACCCGAAGACTGGTTTGTTGTTGAATCCTGCGGTGACTCTTCGTGTTGCCTCGGGTCAGGCGGTGCTGCCTTCGGGTAACCTGGGTGCTTCGGCCCTGGTGGCTCCTGTGGATGCTCTGAATCTTGATGCGGTGCGCCGTAGTGAACAGACCGGTCAAGCTGGTGCCGGTAGCGAGAATGTTCTGGAGTTGCGCACTGCTATTCCTCGCGGTCACCGCTTGGATGTTCAGCTGAATTATCAGGTGGCTTCGGGTGTTGCCGGTTCTGCATTGAAGCAGGTTCATGTGAGCGCTGTGCTGGATATGACGGCAGCCGGTTTGTCCTCTTCGTTCTACGAGGTGCAGAGCCCGGCTGTGGTTGCTTCACTGAACTAGCAGTTGGCCTAGTCCTTGTGAGGGATGGGCGCGGCGGGGGAGCGGCTCCGCTGTTGTGTGATTCTATACCTCTATATATAGGCGCCTGTTCAAAAAGGTATGGTGAAAGGTCGGGGTCGTTCGTGGGAACGGCCCCGACCTTTGCGTTCTCTAGTGTTTGTGTTCTCTAGCGTGCCGGCATGGGCGGCGGCTGAGATGTCCTATGCGGTTTCGGTCCTGTCGTGTTCGCCGAATGCTACCTTGACCGCGTGGTGCAGTGCTTCACGCACCATGGCGATGGCGGGGTTGGCGGCGGACTCTCGGCGTACGGCGGTAAAGATTTTGCGGCAGGGCTTGCCGGGCAGCTCCACGATGCGTAGCCCCTCGGTGGTGGAGAGGGAGGAGAGGATGAAGCCGGGCACGATGGTGACGGCGAATCCTGCTTTGACGAGGTTGGAGTTCGTAATCATGTCATTGGCGCTATAGCGGATGACCGGCTCGAATCCTGCGGTGCGGCACTGGTTGAGCGCCCAGCTGCGGGAGGTGTTCTGTTCCATTTCGAGAACCCAGGGCAGTGCGTGCGCTTCCTCAATCGAGGTGATGGTGGAGGTGCTGGGCACGATGAGGCTGAGCGGGTCTTCGGTGAGCAGCTCGGAGTGCAGTTCGGGGTATTCGGGGATGTGGTGGTGCGGGTAGGCTTCGGAGAGCACCATGTCGTATTCGCGGCTTCGGGTGAGTGAGGTTCCGGTTTCGGGGTCGATTTGCAGTACTTGCAGCGTGAGTGAGGGTGCGTGTTCGGCAAGGTAGCTGAGGGTTTCCGGTAGCAATGCGAAGGCCGCGGACTGGAAGATTGCGAGGCGGACCATGCCTGCGGGTTCGCCGGTGAGGTTGGCGACGGAGGTTTGCATGCGGTCGAGTTCGCGCAGGATGCTGCGGGCGCTGTCGACGATGATGAGTCCGGCGCTGGTGAGCTGTACGCGCCTGCCGATGCGCTGCAACAGCGGGGTGCCGGTTTCTTTTTCGAGGGTGGCAATCTGCTGGGAGACGGCGGAGGGGGTGAGGCTGAGCGCTTCTGCGGCAGCGATGACGGTGCCGCGTTCTTGGATTTCGAGGAGCATTTGCATGCGTCGGATGTCGTAGATTGACACGTTATTTCCTCCCTGGCGCGCCCGGTTGTTCTGCAGTTTGTGCCGCTGAGCTCTGCCGTGGGGCGTCTCTCATTGTGGACTCTTGTCTATGGTACCGCGTGGGCTTTGTTGCGGCTCTTTTTGAGACGGCGGGAGCCGCGGATGTGTGTGTTGGCTTGTGTGACGGGTATTTTGCGTGAACGTGATGATTCTCAGGGGCGAAGATGCTTTTGGGACTGGTTTTGAAGTGTTCGATTGTTACGAAATCGGTTCGGTATTTGCTTTCTGAAAGTGCTAGCCTGAGAGAGATGGATAGCGATGTCGCTACAAACTTCACCTTGTCTCTTCGAACAGGAGGTTCGGAGGGGGCGCGGGGTGAAAACCTCACCGCACAATCATTTAGAAAAACTAAATGGATTTTGGAAAAAACATTCAGTTTTTCTAATGAGGTATTTATTACCCTTTTGTGGTGAAATAGAGACATCGCCAAACGTGGTGTGCACCGCACACAGTAAGATAGTTAGGAGTCAAGGATGACCCATCCTTTCGCATCTGAGCACTACCAGAAGATGGCTCTGGAAGCTCGTCAGCTTGTTCGCCAGTGGGTAAACGAGTCCCAGTCGATCAAGCCCACCTTCGCAGCTGAGCAGCTCGCCGGTGTTCTGAAGGACCCCAATGGTCTTCCCTTCACCGTCGGCTTTGTTGATGGCGTTATTCGCCCCGAAGACGACAATGTCTCCGGCCGCAACCTCTCCCGCATTTCCGGTCTGGCACCTTCCTTCCTGCCCTGGTACATGAAGTCCGCTGTTGGCTTCGGCGGCAAGCTGGCTGGCAAGGTTGCATGGCCCACCGTTCCCGTTGCACGTCGCGTGCTGCGCGAGATGGTCGGTCACCTGATTGTTGACGCTTCTGAGGAGAAGCTGGGCGACGCTATCGCAGAGCTGACCAAGACCGGTAACCGCCTGAACGTTAACCTGCTCGGTGAGGCAGTTCTGGGTGACAAGGAAGCAGAGCACCGCCTGGCTGAGACCAAGCGCCTGCTGGCACGTGACGACGTTGACTACGTCTCCATCAAGGTGTCCGCAGTTTCCGGCCCCCACCAGCACTGGGCATTCGACGAGGTTGTTGAGACTGCTGTTCGCCGCCTGACCCCGCTGTACGAGCTGGCTGCTTCTTCCTCCCCCAAGAAGTTCATCAACCTGGACATGGAGGAGTACAAGGACCTGGACCTCACCATTGAGGTATTCACCAAGATCCTGGACCAGCCCCAGCTGAAGGACCTGGAAGCAGGCATCGTGCTCCAGGCATACCTGCCCGACACCCTGGCTGCAATGCAGCACCTGCAGGAGTGGTCCGCAAAGCGCGTTGCTGCTGGCGGCGCAGGCATCAAGGTCCGCCTGGTTAAGGGTGCAAACCTCTCCATGGAAATCGTGGAAGCTGTTATGCACGGCTGGCCGCTGACCACCTGGGACACCAAGCAGGCTGCTGACACCAACTACAAGCGCGTTCTGGACTACGCACTGCGCCCCGAGCACGTGAAGAACGTCCGCCTCGGTATTGCAGGCCACAACCTCTTCGACGTTGCTTTCGCACTGCTGCTGTCCGAGGACCGCGGCGTGAAGGATCGCGTCGAGTTCGAGATGCTGATTGGTATGGCTGAGCAGCAGGCAGAGATCATCCGCCGCCGCGTTGGCCACCTGCTGCTGTACGTGCCTGTCGTGAACCCCAAGGAATTCGACGTTGCTATCGCATACCTGATCCGTCGTCTCGAGGAGAATGCTTCCTCCGAGAACTTCATGTCCGGTATCTTCGACCTGGCAACCGACGAGTCCATCTTCAAGCGCGAAGAGGACCGCTTCATGCGTGCACTGAACTCCGTCACCGACGAGGTTCCCGCTTCCAAGCGCACCCAGAACCGTCTGACCGAGAACGAGGACAACGTCTTCGTGCCGGCCGGCCGCTTCGAGAACACCCCCGACACCGACCCCGCACTCTCCGGTAACCGCGAGTGGGGCCGCGCAATCCTCGAGCGTTCCAAGACCACCAAGCTGGGCATCGACACCCTCAAGGCTAACGAGCTGACCAGCGAGGCTGAGGCTGAGAAGCTGATCAAGGAAACTGAGGAAGCTGGTAAGGCATGGGGCAAGCTCTCCGGCCACGAGCGTGCAGAGATTCTGCGCAAGGTCGGTAAGGCTATCGCACTGCGCCGCGGTGACCTGCTGGAGGTTATGGCAGCTGAGGCTGGCAAGACCCTGGAGCAGGGCGACACCGAGGTCTCCGAGGCAATCGACTTCGCATACTACTACGCAATGCTGGCTGAGGACCTCGAGAAGATTGACGGCGCAAAGCCCAAGTCCGTTGACCTGACCCTGGTTGTTCCCCCGTGGAACTTCCCGACCGCTATCCCCGCCGGTGGTGTTCTGGCTGGTCTGGCTGCAGGTTCTGCTGTCATCTTCAAGCCCGCAACCATCACCGCTCGCACCGGTGCCCTGATCGCAGAGATCATGTGGGATGCAGGCGTTCCCAAGGAAGTTCTGAAGCTCGTCAAGGTTGTTGACCGCGCTGCAGGCAAGCTGCTCATCTCGCACCCCGAGGTTGACCGCCTGATCCTGACCGGTGGTTACGAGACCGCTGAGCTCTTCCGCTCCTGGCGTGATGACCTGCCCCTGTTCGGTGAGACCTCGGGTAAGAACTCCATCATCGTCACCCCGAACGCTGACATCGACCTCGCCGTCAAGGACGTCGTCTACTCGGCATTCGGCCACGCAGGTCAGAAGTGCTCCGCTGGCTCCACCGTCATCCTGGTTGGCTCCGTGGCACAGTCCGAGCGTTTCCGCCGTCAGCTGCTTGACTCCGTCAGCTCCCTGCACGTGGCACACCCGCAGGACATCGAGTCCGAGATGGGCCCCGTTGTTCAGAAGCCGGAAGAGAAGTTGCTGCGCGGTCTGACCGCCCTCGGCCCGGGCGAGCGCTGGCTCGTTCAGCCCAAGGAGCTGGACGAGACCGGTCGCCTGTGGAGCCCCGGTGTTCGCGAAGGCGTCAAGCCCGGTTCCGAGTACCACATGACCGAGTACTTCGGCCCCATCCTGGGCATCATGACCGCTGACACCCTGGAAGAGGCAATCGAGCTGCAGAACGCACCCGATTACGGTCTGACCGCAGGTCTGCACTCGCTGGATGCTGACGAGCTCGAGCTGTGGCTCTCCAAGGTTCAGGCAGGTAACCTGTACGTCAACCGTGCAATTACCGGTGCAATCGTTCAGCGTCAGCCCTTCGGTGGTTGGAAGAAGTCCACCGTGGGTTCCGGTACCAAGGCTGGTGGCCCCAGCTACCTGATCGCTCTGTCCGATTGGGAGCCCGTACAGGCAACCGCAACCGCTGTCACCCACTCCGTGACCGTCCGCGAGACCCTGGCTACCATCGAGAACTCCGAACTGGGCAAGCGCGAGGACTTCGCATTCATCAAGCGCGGTGTCTCCTCTGACGCACACGCTTGGGACACCGAGTTCGGCTTCGGCCACGATCCCTCGAAGCTGGGCGTGGAGCGCAACATCCTGCGCTACGTACCCACCCAGGTTCTGGTTCGTGCAGACGAGTCCGCATCTGCAGCAGAGACCCTGCGCGTTGTGCTCGCCGGTCTGGCAGCTAACGCACCGGTTGCTCTGTCCGTCGGTAAGGACCTGCCGGTCGACGTCCGTGGCGTCCTCGAGAACAAGGGCGTCAAGTACGAAGTCAAGTCGGACGCTCAGTTCCGCGAGTACCTGGCTTCGAACGCTAAGACCCCGGTTCGCGCACTGGCTGGTACTCCGCTGGAAGGCACCCGTATCCGCTACATCGGTAACGACGTGAAGTCCATCTACTCGGCACTGGGTGGTCGCCCGGATGTTGCAGTGTACTTCGCACCCGTCACCGAGGCTGGCCGTATCGAGATGCTGCCCTTCCTCCGCGAGCAGGCTGTTTCGATTACCGCACACCGTTTCGGTAACCCGAACCGCTTCTCCGAGCGCGTCATTTCTTCCCGCTAAGGCGCTGTGAGAGTTTAGCTCTCTAGCCTAGGCTCAGGGCCCTGCACCTTCATGGTGTGGGGCCCTGAGCCTTTTGCGTGTTTGCTAGGCTCTCTCGGGGGAGAGAGTCCTGTGTATAGAACCGTGTGTGGAAGTGATGAATAGAAGGGCGCCTAGAAGCCAATACGGTGCGGATGGTTAGGTGCACGAATAAGAAGAGGAAAATATAGTGTCTTAGAAGTGGTACGGGGGTGTTTGGACGTGCCCCGCGTTACTTCTTATGTGATAATTGGTGTAGGACGTTCCGTCATCCCACATACGGAACGACACCGTGCGCGGGACGGTCCGCGCTACGCAAGAACACACTGAAAGGACACCGCTGCTATGAGCAACGTTCCCGCAGAACTCTCTTACACTTCTGAGCACGAGTGGGTTTCCGCTCTCACCGCTGAGGGCACCGTCCGTGTTGGTATTACCGACCACGCTCAGGATGCACTGGGTGACGTCGTCTACGTCGACCTTCCCTCCGTTGGCGACTCTGTAGCTGCTGAGGATAGCTTCGGTGAGATTGAGTCCACCAAGTCTGTCTCTGACCTCTTTGCTCCCATCTCCGGTGAGATTGTTGCTGTCAACGAGGGTCTGGAGGATGACCCCGCACTGGTCAACTCCGATCCCTACGGCGAGGGCTGGATTGTTGAGATTCGCCCCGAGAACGCTGACGACCTGGCTAACCTGCTGGATGCAGAGGCGTACAAGGCTGAGCTGGCTAAGCTCTAAGTCGATAGACTCTATAGCTTTGGCGTTCCTCAGCATGAGAGGTACGTATTGATGAAACGGCGAGACCGATTGGTCTCGCCGTTTTTCATTTAAAGTGCACACAAACGCAAATAAACGGGCGCATTTAAGGTTCATCTTGAGGGTCTCTGAAGCCATCTGAGGGGCTTGAAAGAAGGCTAAACCCCTAGTGGGAGCCTCTTTCAAGTTAAATGTGATGAAAACTTCAACTATCGCGAGAAGATAAAATTTTCCTCGTAAAGCAGTCCAATATGAGATATGCGCGCTCGAAGTATTGGAATTTTGCTAAAATTGGTACTGTCTCTACTGGATAGTGTTTGATTGTGTGGCTATTTTTGGGTTCAAAAAGCCCCTGAAAAGGGCGAACTGAATAGCAAAATGCCTTGTGAGGCTATAAGATTGTCTCGAAGGTTTGCGGTTTATCATTTCGTGATAAACAACTGAACTTATCTATCACACTCTCAACACTAAGCAAAGATGTTCGGCACGAAGCGAGACTCCCGACCGGGGGAACGAGCCACTCACTCAAACTTCGGCTCGTATCGACATCGGCTGAACAAAGTACCCGAAAGACATAGATGACCTCACGCATCGATGAAAACCTCACTAACGCTGAGGTTGAACTAGAGGACGTGGAGAACGGCGACTCTGACCGTAACCCGCGTGACGTTAAGAGCCGGACCATTGGTCAGGTTCTTAGCCAGCTCGACCTGGAGTTCCCCGGAATTAGCGCATCCAAGATTCGTTTCTTGGAGGAGCGCGGTCTGGTGCACCCCAGCCGTACCGAAACCGGTTACCGCAAGTACTCCCAGACGGACATTGAGCGCCTGCGCTACATTCTCACCATGCAGCGTGATCACTACATGCCGCTCAAGGTCATCCGTCAGCATCTGGAGGACCTGGAAGCTGGTCGCGTGCTGAACTCCATGCCTGCCACCGTTAGCGAAGACGTCCTGGACAGCGTCCTCGGACCGGATGAGCAGGAAGGTCGCACCTACACCCTGCGCGAGCTGGCAGAGTACGCTAACACCACCCCCGAGCTGATCCGTGAACTGATTGATTTCGGACTGCTCGAAGATGGCTCGGATGTTGAATACACCGACTACGACGTGCTGATTGCCCGCGTGAGCGCAGAGCTGACCCAGCACGGCATTCAGCCCCGCCACCTGCGCGCATTCAAGTCTGCGGCAGACCGCGAAATCTCCCTCGTGGAAATCGCAGTGGCTCCGCTGGCATCGCGCCGCGACGCAGCCTCCCAGGCTCAGGCGCAGGAACGTGCCGACAAGATTCGCAAGTTGTGCCTGCAGCTGCACGCAACTCTCGTTGAATCGGCAATGCCTACCTACGAGTAGGCACACGAAGACGCAGGCTACCGGACAGTCTGCCGCTCGTAAACCCTGAGCGGTTCTACCGCTCTCCCCAAACGGGGATTTCCCTCGGGAATCACCGCTGACCATGGTGATTCCCTCTATAGTCCCTGCCCGCACCAACGGGTAGCGGCCTCTAGACTTGGACGAAGCCGACGCTGGCACGCTCGGAATTTCTACCCCTTCGTCCAACACGAAGAGCTTTCTCACCAGGGGGCTCCCGGCCTGCCAAGGCTATTCACTCAACTCAGCTGTAAATGCGTACGGACTACCTATCCGTACGCATTTACTTTTTAAACTCCCATGAGGGGTGGATACCCAGGAAAAGCGAACGGGATAGTGGGGGAGGGACACCTCATAAGGTGTTAACGCTGGAGAATGAATCTGAAAAGATCATTCGCTCCGGTGGGTTCAATTTTAAGTAGAGCCCTCTATCAGTTAAAATAGATTGAACAACCGCGCCTATCGCGCATCGGTCGCACTATCGAGACGTGTTCCGCGAATCGTATTGTCGAACCAATGTGTAGCATTGAAAACCGCGCCGGAACCGAAAGGAACCACGCGAATCATAGACACAGATTCTAGGGCTCCACCCTAGAATCTCACCCGAAACTCGGGTCTACACCGGAACGATATCGACCGCATTTGATAGGGCGCGGTGAAGCACTTAAAAGGGTTTAACGAAAAGGAGGGACCGTGCTAGAGCAGCAGGTAGCCGAAAATGCAGGCGAGGCCGCAGGCACCCAAGAAGCACCCCAGGGCTTCGACCAGCCCCTGGACGGCTTCGACACCCTCTTTCCCGTAGCACCGCCTCCGCGCGGTGAACAGGGCGTGCTCTTCACCGACCCTGTCTCTGTTGTCGAGGAAAATCTCGGCTACCGTGGCGCTGTCGCCTGCAAGGCAGCCGGCATCACCTACCGCCAGCTCGACTACTGGGCACGCACCAACCTAGTTGTTCCCACCGTGCGTGGCGCATCCGGCTCCGGCACCCAGCGCCTCTACAGCTTCCGCGACGTACTCGTACTCAAGATTGTGAAGCGTCTGCTCGACACCGGCGTGTCCCTGCAGCAGATTCGCACCTCCATCGAGCACCTGCGTACCCGCGGCATTGACGACCTCGCGAACATTACCCTGATGAGTGACGGCACCACCGTCTACGAATGCACCTCCCCGAGCGAAGTTATTGACCTGGTTCAGGCGGGTCAGGGTGTCTTCGGTATCGCTATCGGTCGCGTCTGGCGCGAAATCGAAATGAACCTCAACGGCCAGCCCGGCGAAGAAATGCACGAAAACTTCGAGGGCGACGAACTCGCCGCCCGCCGTGCCCGCCGCGCACAGGCATAAAACATAAAACTTAGAACAGCCCGCGTTTACCACCCGCCAGGTGGCGAGCGCGGTCTGAAGCTTTAAACCCGAGGGAATATTCAATGCCCACTTGAGAAAAAACTCAAGATACACCCCTGTCAGAGCCGGAAGAAAAGCGAAGATTCGCTAAAATAAAGGGGCATTACACCTCACTCATAAAAGGGACCTGCATGCCCCGCATCGTCAGTATCAGCAGCCTCAAAGGTGGCGTCGGCAAAACGTCCATCACTTTGGGGCTTGCCTCCGCGGCATTACACAGCGGACTCTCCACACTCGTTATTGACCTCGACCCCCACGGCGACGCCAGCACCGGTCTGGCGGTGGATGAAACCATCCCTGACGTCGCCTCCCTGATTGCCAGCTCCAATGAGCGTGCCTTCGCGGAGGAAGCCGGTAGCTCCTCCTGGAATGCGCTTGTCGGCAAGCCCACCCTGCTGACCAATAACCCCGTGACCACCGGTAGCGTGAAGGTCGCGCGCGGCTCGGCACGCTCCACCCTCGTGGACCGCCAGGATGCCGCACCGTTCATCCGCCGATTCAAGCGCATGGTGGAGGCGGCAGCGGACGCCTACGACGTCATCTTGATTGACTGCCCTCCGTTCCTCGGCACCCTGTCTTCGATGGGCTGGGCGGTGAGTGAGCGTATCCTCTCGGTCGCTGAGCCCTCCCTCTTCTCCGTGGCAGGTACCGAACGAACCCTGCGCGCTATTGTGCGCTTTCAGCAGGAAAGCGGCATCAGCATTGACGGTGCGGGCGTCATCATCAATAAGATGCGCCCCAACGACAGCGAACACCGCTATCGCCGTGACGAAATGCGCTCCCTCTTTGGCGAGCTCGTGGCAGATCCGGTGCTCGCCGAAAGCCCCGTGCTGCAGCGTGCGCAGGGCGCCGCCTACCCGATTCATTTTTGGCCCGACGAAGAGTCGGTCGACCCCGCCATTGACTTCACCCGTCTGCTGGCAGGGCTCATGGCTGACATCTAAACGCAGACATCTAAGCCTTGCTAATCCGCGGGCTCAAATAGTTTCAATGCTTGAGTGCGTCTTCTCAAGAAACAGCAGTGTTCTCAACACCGTATTCTCAGCGCTGTGTTCCTTGGGACGGCGCACTTTTGCGTATCAACAGGCAATGAGATGAGATCTTGGGAATAGCCCAGACCCTCCACGCGTTATAGTGGCAGTAACAGAAATAAGCCCGTCATCGAGGGGCACGCTGGGGAACGAGCCCAGCCTCAACACCTTAAACGAGAGGACCACATGAGCATCGAGAACGTAGAACGCATTGACGGCGTAGCACAGTACGACCTCATCGTCATCGGCTCCGGATCCGGCAACACCCTCATCGGCCCCGAATGGGACGACAAGAAGGTCGCCCTGGTCGACGGCGGTATCTTTGGCGGCACCTGTCTGAACGTTGGCTGCATCCCCACCAAGATGTACGTCTACCCGGCGACTATCGCGCAGAAGACCCGCGAGGTCAAGCACCTGGGCGTCGACGCACACGTGGACGCCGTGCACTGGGCGCAGATTCGTGACCGTATCTTCGCCTCCCGCATCGACCAGATCGCTGAAGGCGGCCGCAACTGGCGTGCCGGCCTGCCCAACGTCGATTTCTACGACCAGTACGCGCGCTTCGTCGGCTCCCACACCATCGAGCTGACCGACGGCACCCGCCTGCAGGGCCGCCAGATTGTGATTGCGGCAGGTTCCCGCGCCGTGTTGCCTCCCGTGCCCGGCATTGACTCCGCTAAGGTCTATACCAACGACAACGTCATGCGCATGGACGAACTGCCCGCACGCATGGTCGTCATCGGCGGCGGCGTGATTGCGGCAGAGTTCTCCCACGTCTTCTCCGCATTCGGCACCGAGGTAACCCAGCTGAACCGCTCCTCCCGCCTGCTGCGCGGCGTGGATGAAGAGGTCGTGGCACGCTTCGAAGAAGCCGCAAGCAAGCAGTGGAACATCGTCAAGAATGCTGGCCTCTCCGAAATCCGTGAGAACGCCGACGGCAGCGTGACCGTCGTAGCGAAGGGCACCACCGAGAACGGTGAAGAGCTGCTCGAAATCCCTGCGGATGCTGTGCTCGTGGCAACCGGTCGCCGCCCCAACACCGACACCCTCAACGCGAAGAATTACTTCGACGTGCAGGACGGCGGTCAGCTCAGCGTCGATAAGTACCAGCGCGTGCTCTACAACGGCGCACCCGTACCCGGCGTCTACGCCCTCGGTGACGTATCCAGTCGCTACCAGCTCAAGCACGTGGCAAACCACGAGGCACGCGTCGTGCAGCACAACCTCAGCCACCCCGAGGACCTGCGCGCAAGCGACCACCGCTACGTACCCGGTGCTGTCTTCACCAACCCGCAGATCGCCGTGGTCGGCATGACCGAAGAGCAGGCACGCCAGGCGGCTGAGCGTGAAGGCTATGAGATTACCGTCAAGGCACAGAACTTTGGCGACACCGCCTACGGCTGGGCAATGGAAGACAAGATCGGCCTGTGCAAGCTGATTGCCCGCAAGGACAACGGTGAGCTGCTCGGCGCGCACCTGGTCGGTGAAGAGTCCTCCGTGCTCATCCAGCCGCTGCTGCAGGCAATGAGCTTCGGCATGGATGCGCGCACCCTCGCACGCGGCCAGTACTGGATTCACCCGGCACTGACCGAAATCGTTGAGAACGCGTTGCTCGGCCTGGAATTCGACGAGCCTGCCAACTAACGCCCGCCAACTAACGCCGGCTAGATAACGCCCGGAAGCCGAGGCTTTGGGCGGTCAGCATACACGAGCCAATATACGAGAGGAGGGGGTCGTACCACTTAGATACGACCCCCTCCTCTCGTTATGCCAGCCGGAGCCGGTTAGTCGTTGTCGCTTTTAGGCTTCTTCTCAGCCTTCTTAGCTTCTGCCTTCTCAGCAGGAGCTTCAGCGGAAGCATCCTCTGCCTTTTCCGCCTTCTCTTCCTGCGGCTTCTGCATACGCTCAGCCGCCTGCTCACGCAGCTCCTCAAGCTTCTCAGCTGCCTGCTCGCGCAGCTCAGCAAGACGCTCCGTCTGCTGGTCAGCATACTCGTGCAGACGCTCGGCTGCCTGCTCACGCAGTTCAGCGAACTTCTCAGACTGCTCCGCAGCGTACTCCTGCAGGCGAGCCAAGGAATCCGAAGTGCTATCGGAAACCTTGCCGTACATCTCATCCACGTAGGAGGAGAAGTCCTGCAGAATCTTCGCGCGGCGCAGCTTCTGCGAAGGAGTCAGGTAACCATCTTCCTCGGTCAGATCACGGTTCATGATGCGGAACTCGCGAATACCCTCGGCGCGGGAAACCAGCTGGTTCGCCTCATCCACGAGCTTCTGAATTGCGGCACGAACCGCCGGGTGAACGGCAGCCTCCGGGATGGAGAGCGAACGCGGCAGACCCAGGTGCTCGAGCTGCTCGGGCAGGGTATCCGGATCCAAGGTCACCAGCGCCGCAATGAACGGCTTCTCATCGCCGACCAGCATCGCCTGAGACACCAGGGGAGAGGTGCGCAGATGGTTCTCCGCAATGCCCGGAATGACGTTCTTACCGCCGGCGGTGACGATGATTTCCTTCTTGCGGCCCACAATCTTCAGGTAGCCCCGCTCATCGAAACGAGCCAGGTCACCGGTGCGGAACCAGCCGTCCTCGGTGAACGCCTGAGCGTCCTCTTCGGGGTTCTTGTAGTAGCTGCTAATCACGCCCACGCCGCGGACCAGAAGCTCACCGTCCTCAGCGATGTAGCCTTCGGAACCGGGGATGAGCGGGCCAATCATGCCAATCTGGTACGGGTTGATGCGGCCAGCCGCAATCGGGGCGCAGGTCTCGGTCAGGCCGTAACCCTCAACCACCTGCACACCCACCGCGTGGAAGAAGTGCGCCAGGCGCTCGCCGAGGGGACCGCCGCCGGAGACCGCGTAGCGCAGCTCGCCGCCCAGAGCCGCACGCAGCTTCGAGTAGACCAGCTTGTCGTAGAGAGCGTACTGCGCCGCCAGCTTCAGCGGGACACGGCCCTCAACCTTCGCCTGTGACCAGCGCACCGCAATATCGGTGGAACGCTCAAAGAGCGACTTATTGAACTTGCCGCCCTTAGCCGCCTTCGCCATGGCGCCCTCGTACACCTTCTCAAAGACGCGGGGCACCACCAGCAGCATGGTCGGCTTGAAGCTATCCAAGTCAGCAGCCAGGTTCTTAATATTGGGGGAGTGACCGATGACCAGACCGGCATCCAGTGCCAGCACCTGAATCAGACGCGCCAGAACGTGCGCCAGCGGCAAGAAAAGAATGGAGGAGTTGCGGGAGTTCGCAATCTCGGGTTCGACCATTTTGGTGTTGACACTCAGGTTTAGGAAGTGGCCGTGAGTCAGCGCGCAACCCTTGGGGCGGCCGGTCGTGCCGGAGGTATACACAATGGTCGCGATGTCATCACAGCCGGCAGCGGAACGTACCTGCTCCAGCTGCTCATCGCTCACCTCGGACGCGCGAGCGCTGAGGGTATCAAGGTCGCCGTTCTCAATGACCCAGCGGTGCTTCAACTGCATGGGTTCCTCAGTCGTGGAGGCGAACTCCTCAGCCTCAGCCACACGATTCAGGAGCTTCTCATCCTCGACAAAGATAGCGACAGCCTCAGAATGGGACAGTGCCCACGCCGCCTGGGCGGCAGCGTTCGTCTCGTACACCGGCACGGAGATGGCGCCCGCGTACCAAATCGCGAAGTCAATGACGGTCCATTCAAAACGGGTGCGGCTCATAATGCCCACACGGTCACCCGGGCGGATACCCGCAGCAATCATGCCCTTCGCCAGATCGGTCACCATCTGGTGGAACTGCTGGGCTCGAACCGGCTGCCAGTTACCCGGCGACATCTGTCGACGGTAGAGCACCGGGTTGGAACTATCGGCTCGGTGGCGCTCAACAATGCTTGTCAGGTTCAGCGAGGGGTCGACGAGAACCTCAGCGGGAGCGGAGAAGACTTTCATAATGCGCCTTTCGAATCAGGGCGTGAGCCCGTGGCGGATCCGGTGCCGCGGGCTGTCCTCGATGGTTCGAGGTGCCGTGATGGCTTTCTGGTTGTTCTGCTCGCCGCGGCGGGTGATGCATTCGCCGGTGTGCAGCGGGCGGAACTATCAGAATTTAGTGGTTTAGGGATGCGACAAAAGCTTGAACGGTAGAGAAAAGATACTCGGCGTCGTAGTCGAGCGTTGCCACATGGTAGCTGCGGGTCAGCCACCTAAATTCTACAGGAACTGAACAATGTTCGAGAAAATATTTATGGGAGCTATCCGACACAGTATGATCGCCCAGTGAACGCGCATACAGCACCGGCGCCTTCAACTGCGGAATCAGCGCACGCGTCTCAGCACCCAAAAGATGCAGCTGATGCACCGCCGCCGTCGGAACGATAGAATACGCACCCTCGCTCACGCCAGGAATCGCAATATCGGAGCCAATAGCCTTGAGCATCGGCAGAACCTTAGAGACCTTGCCCGCGTGGCGCATCATCGGGTTCACATCCACCATGTAGGGGTTGATCAACACCGTACCCGCCACCGGCAGACGCGCCGACAGGTGAGTTGCCACCGTGCCACCCATCGACATGCCAATGACCACCACACGCAGACCCTGATCGGTCAGGCGGCGGTACCCCTGCTCGGCAGAAGCCAGCCACTGCTCATAGGTGCTATCACGCAAATCCTGCCATCGGGTGCCGTGGCCGGTCAGCAGCGGCATCTCCACCGCAAACCCGAGCTCCATAAAATGCTGAGCCAACGGGCGCATACTGTGCGGCGAACCCGTAAAACCGTGCACCAGCAAAATACCCACAGAATGCTGCGCATGGTCAGGGGTAAAAGAAACGGGGGAGTGATCGAACGTCTCCTGGTCGCCCTCGAGGCGACGCGCCAAGGAGTCCTTAACATTTTGGGTTGCTAGAAGCCTGCGCTCGCGAGCCTTGCGGCGCATCCGCTTGAGCGGCTCCAACGAGTTATCGAAAATGCTCATGGTCCTCCTTAGCCAACCTGCGCGAATATGAACGCAGGTGCAGGCTCTATAGCGTACCCCGGTGGGGCGCCACAGATACAGCGCCGATGCTGGTATATCGCCCCCAGCGCACCCAGCACACCGGTGCGCAGAAAAATCGTTCTCTTTTCTTTAATTATCGCGCGTTCTCTCGCGCCTCTCCAGACACGCTAGAATTGAGCCGGGAACATTCAGAGAGGAGACCCCATGCCTAACACCGCCCTCTATTCAACGCTCAAGATTCTTGGCTCCCCCCTGCTGCAGGGACTGTACCACCATGACGTGGTGGGTCTAGAGAATCTGCCCGAGGGTCCCTACATCGTCGCCAGCAACCACCTGGCGTTCTGCGACTCCATTTTCATTCCTCTCGCCATGCCTCGCACCGTGAACTTCCTCGCCAAGAGCGACTACTTCACCACCCCCGGCGTGAAGGGCCGTGCCATGGCGGCGTTCTTCCGCGGCGTCGGTCAGCTGCCCATGGACCGTTCGGGTGGCCAGAAGAGCCAGGAATCCCTCAACGCTGGCGCGCAGGTCCTCAAGGACGGCGGCGTTATTGGCATCTATCCCGAGGGCACCCGCAGCCCCGATGGACGCGGTTACCGCCCCAAGGTTGGCGTCGCCCGCCTCGCCCTGGAAACCGGCGTGCCCGTGGTGCCCGTCGGACAGATTGGTACCGACCTGATTCAGCCCTCCGGCTCGAACCGTATTCGCCTGCGCCACGACGGCAAGCCCATCCAGGTGCGCACCATTATTGGCAAGCCCCTCACCTTCGAGGAGTACACCGACGGAACGGACACGAGCTACCGCGTTCAGCGTGAAATCGCCGACCGTATCGGCTCTGAGATTCGTGCCCTCAGCGGCCAGGAATACGTGAACGTGTACGCCGACCGCGTCAAGAAGCTCATGGCTGATAAGAACATGAGCGCTGACGAAGCAGTCGCGCACCTGCAGCACTAGACCTGCAGTACTAGACATTGAGACAGCACCCCAAACGGGTGCGCACATACGCCAGAGGGCGGGATGCGGTACGCGCCGCATCCCGCCCTTTCGTATGCCGTTCTGCAACGGCACTTATCAACCCGCTTATCGCCGATACCGGGTGGCGCTATCTAAACATGTGAGATGTACCTGACTGCAGGGTTAGGTGTTGAAGCAAGCAAGAGTACAATTAGTCTATTCATCCCTGAGAACCACGTGCACGCACGCCGAACACGGCGCACCGGGCACCCGAACCAGGGCTGAATCAGAAAACGCACAAGACCATCCCGATGGAGTGAAGATGAGCAACCAAAACCTCAGCACCTCGCAGGCCCCCGACCACGGCCTGGACACCTGGCGCGAGCTGCACATTGACCAGCAGCCCACCTGGAGCGAGCACGAAGATTTTGAAAGCACCATCGCCGAGCTGAACTCGGTACCGCCGCTCGTCTTCGCCGGTGAGGTCGACGCAATGCGTCAGGCACTCGGTGAGGTTGCTGAAGGCCGCGCATTCCTCCTGCAGGGCGGCGACTGTGCAGAAACCTTCGCGGGCGCAACCGCCGACAAGATTTCCGGCCGCGTCAAGACCATCCTGCAGATGTCTGCAGTGCTCACCTACGGCGCATCCATGCCCGTGGTGAAGATGGGCCGCATGGCGGGCCAGTTCTCCAAGCCGCGTTCGGCAGATATGGAAACCCGCGGCGACGTCACCCTGCCCTCCTTCCGCGGTGAGACCGTCAACGGCTTCGACTTCACCCCCGAAGCACGCGTACACGACCCCAAGCGCATGCTGCGCGGCTACCACACCAGCGCCTCCACCCTGAACCTGGTGCGCGCCTTCACCAAGGGCGGCTTCGCAGACCTGCGCGCCGTGCACCAGTGGAACCGCGGCTTCACCGCTAACCCCGCGCACGAGCGTTACGAGAAGACCGCCAACGAAATCGGCCGCGCCCTCAAGTTCATGGAAGCCTGCGGCGTGAACTTCGAAGCTCTCAAGACCACCGACATGTACGTAGGCCACGAGGCACTCGTACTGGACTACGAGCGTGCCCTCACCCGCATCGACTCGCGCACCCAGCTGCCCTACGACACCTCCGCACACTTCCTGTGGATTGGCGAGCGCACCCGCGGCGTCGACGACGCACACGTGGACTTCCTCTCCAAGGTCCGCAACCCCATCGGCGTGAAGCTGGGCCCGACCACCACCGCAGAGGACGCACTCGCACTGATCGACAAGCTCGACCCGAACCGCGAGCCCGGCCGCCTGACCTTCATCACCCGCATGGGCGCGAAGAACATTCGCGAGAAGCTGCCCTCGATCGTTGAGGGCGTGCAGGCTGAAGGCGCGAAGGTTGTTTGGGTAACCGACCCGATGCACGGCAACACCATCTCCGTGCCCTCCGGCTACAAGACCCGCCGCTTCGACGACGTGCTCGACGAGGTTCGCGGCTTCTTCGAGGTGCACGAGGCTCTGGGTTCGTTCCCCGGCGGTATCCACGTGGAAATGACCGGCGACGACGTGACCGAGTGCCTGGGTGGCTCCGACGCCATCGACGAGGCAGCACTGGCTGACCGCTACGAGTCCCTGTGCGACCCGCGCCTGAACCACTCGCAGTCCCTGGAAATCGCGTTCCTGGTCTCCGAGTACCTCAAGAACCGCGCATAAAACGCTCACGCTTTTCACCGCGATAGTTGGCGGAGAGTAGCAGACGCGACAATGCCCGGGTCTTCACTCACACTGAGTGAAGACCCGGGCAATTGCTTTTAACCTGCGCGCGGTATATAGCGCGAAGACAAAGTTTAGAAGGTCAGGAACGCCTCAATATTGCGCCACCACTGCGACTGCACGAGCGAGGTCGCAAGCCACCAGCCGGTGAAGCTCGACCCCATACCCAGCAGAATGAGCGCCAGAGCCCAGCCGCCCACCGCCATACCAGAGGGCGGAGTCCTAAACTGCTTAGCGGGCAGGCGAGGATCCTTCTGCGAAGACTGCTCGGATTCCTGTGAAGAAACGGTCTCCTCATCCGGTGAAGCCTCAGCGGCGCTCGCCGACCCCTTAGACTTCGGGCGGCGCGCACCCGAGGGGTTCAAGGAACGCTCCGCGTGAATCGGGGCGTACTCGCCGTTAGCCGAGATGAACTCCTGCTCCGTCTGCGGACCAATGCCGACGGACTGAGTCAGCGGGCCCTTCGCCGCGGAGGCACGGCGGCCCATGAACGACCCCAGGCCGCGCTTACCGGACTTGCCCTTTGCGCCGTCGTGCTCCTGGTCAGCGTCAGATTCGTCATCGTCGGAGGCGGAACGCACCAGCGGCGGAATGCCCTGGCGGTTCAGCACGGAGTCCTCGGCGTCAACGTCGGCAAGGTGCACGCCCTGACCCGCCGCCGAGGCATCGTACACGAGGCTGTCGGGGGAATAGACGTCATACGCCAGAAGGTCGCGGGCATCGCTAAATGCGCTAATCGGGGTGTTACGCACCATCTGCGCGGCGCCGCTACGCTCCGCAATGTCCGCCACAGCCTCCCAGAGAGGAAGCTCCGGCTCCGGGCACGAGGGTGCACGCCATGCACGCTCGGACTCACCCAACGACTCAGAAATCTCCAGCAGAGCCGTGAACAGCTCGGTCGCATCCTCGGGGCGGGCGTGAGGCTGCTTGCGGGTACACCACGAAATCAGCCCCGCAATATCGCGGTCCGCACCCGGCGCCACATCGGTCAGCGCGGGCATCTCAATATTGGCGTTATGGTAGAGCACCTGCTGGTCATTCTCCAGGCCCACAAAGGGCAGGCGGCCGGAAAGCATGCGGTACATCATCACGCCGAGCGCAAAAATATCAGCCTGCGCGCCGACCTTCACCTTCGGATCCAGAACCTCCGGCGCCACGTAGGCGGGGGTACCCATGGGGGCGCCCGCATCCACCTGATCGTCACGGCGGGAGAGCCCAAAGTCCGTGAGCTTTACCTGGCCGTTAGCGTCGAGAAGAATATTGCCCGGCTTAATATCGCCGTGCAGGTAGCGGTTGGCGTGAACCTCGGAGAGCGCCTCCACCACCGGAATGAGGATGTCCAGCGCCTCACCCAGGGAAAGCGCGTTACGCACACGCAGCAGCTGGCTCAGGGTACAACCGTGCACGTACTCGAGCACGATGTACATAACCATCTGACCGGAAAAATACTCGGTACCCGAAGAAATCACGCCCACCGTATGTCCGCCGCCGCCCACCTGGCGCATCGAACGCTCTTCACGGTGGAATTTCTGGCGGTTTGCCGCATCCTCAGCGAGGGCGGGGGAGAGGACCTTGAGCGCGACCGGGTTATTCGACCACAGGTCCAGCGCGTAATACACCTCGCTCATGCCGCCGCGGCCAATGAGCGAACCCACCTGGTAGTGACCCTCAATAATGGCGCCACTGAGCCACTGCGAAGAACCAATAGCGGTATCCGGGGCAGCGGGACGAGTGGCGGGAGGAACAGAAGTATTAGAAGAACGGGGGTTCACGGGAGAAATCCGGCGTGGGCTGGGAGTATTCATACGTCTCAACATTTTAGCCCGCCCACCTGGGCAGACGCGATGCCAAAGAGCACCGAGCAGGTGAACACTCAGCGAACTCTTAAGAAGCGCTGGCGGTTCCGACCCCAACGCACGAACAGCGGGCAGCACGCAGGAACGAAAGAATCCGGGAGGGGCGCCGAACCTGCGGCGGGTCAAAAGTGGTAAATACGTGCCAGCTCTGGCACTCTTAAAAGGTGACTAACGAAAATATTGCTCAGACCTTCGCCCTCGTCGGCGAGTGGGTAACCATCCCCGAAATTGCGCAGGCCCTCGACCTGAAGGTGACCCGCGTTCACAACCTGATTTCTGACGGTACGCTCATCGCTCTGCGCGACCCGGAAACCAACGTGCGCAAGGTTCCCGCACTGTTCCTGAACGGTTCGCGAGTACTCGAATCCCTCAAGGGCACCCTCGTGGTCCTGAAGGATTCCGGCTTCAGCGATGAAGAAGCCATCGTGTGGCTGTACACCAACGACGAATCCCTGCCCGGCCGCCCGATTGACGCACTGATCGACGGTCGCAAGACTGAGATCCGTCGCCGTGCGCAGGCACTCGCCTGGTAATACTAACCTGGTAACACTAGCTTGGTAACACTAGCTTGGTAATACTAGCCTGGTAACACTGGCTTGGTACTATAACTCAAGAGTTGAGGCGGCATACTTCGGTATGCCGCCTCAACTCTTTAAACGTTTACAGCCTAAGCCTTGCGGCGCAGCGCGCGACCCACAATATCGGTCAGCGCCGCGTGCACCAGCTCGTCCAGGTTCATCGCCTCCAGCGCCTCAAACACAGCCTGAGACTTCTGCTCAATCAGCTGCTCGTGCTTGGCGAAAGCATCCGAAGAGACCATCAGCTCGCGGATGCGCTCCACCTGCTCATCGCTCAGCTCGGGGTTGCCCAGGCTATCGTGCAGAAGCGCCGCATCCTTCTCATCGAGTGCGGCGGAGGTGAGCGCCACCAGCACGGTGCGCTTGCCCTCGCGCAGGTCGTCACCGGCGGGCTTGCCGGTAACCTCGGGCTGACCGAAAACGCCCAGCTCATCATCGCGCAGCTGGAAGCCCTCACCCAGCGGCAGGCCGAACGCGCGGTAGCCTGCAAGTACCGGGTGCTGCTCGCTCACGGCACCGGTGCCGTTCTCCAGCGCGGCAGCCTGCAGAGCCAGAGCACCACCAATCGTGAAGGGGTGCTCGCACGAGTACTTGGCGGACTTGAAACGAATCACGTTCAGGGCACGCTGCAGAGCTGCCTGAGCGTCCTCGGTTTCGAGAACCTCGGAGTAGACGTCCAGGTACTGACCCGCCAGAACTTCGGTGCGCATCCGGTCAAAAATAGTGCGTGCAGGGGCGCCATAAATCGCTCCCTCACCCAGGGACGCGAAAACCTCGGCAGACCACGCCAGGGTCAGATCGCCGGCAAGAATACCGCCGGTCAGACCGTAGTTGAAAGCATCACCGCGCCAACCATTCTGCTCGTGCGCCGCCTCGAAACGCTTGTGCACGGAGGGAGCGCCGCGGCGGGTATCGGAGCGGTCGATAATGTCGTCGTGAATCAGTGCGGAGGTCTGGAACAGCTCCACCGCCATGCCGGCCTTCACAATAGACCAGGATGCGCGGTTCTCGGTTACGGGTGCGCCGCCCGCACCTCGCCAACCCCAGTAGCTCAGCAGGGCACGCAGGCGCTTGCCGCCGGTGGAGAGGGATTCAATAGCCTCCAGCAGGGGTAGAGTCTCAGAAGAAATGCCCTCGAGTAGCTCGCGCTGGCGGGTAAAAAACTCAGCCATGAGAGTGTCAAAAGCGTGCAGGTAGGCTCGCTGCTCTTCAGCAATACGCTCGGCGAGGTGCGCAGAATCCGCCGGGATCTTCGGGGCTGCTACGGTGAGGCTCTCGGTCGCCTGGGGAGTGGGTGCTCCGGAAGGAGAAGGGGGAGTCATACTATCCTCGCTGATGGTCGCTATGTACGGTCCTGATGCCGTGCGGTGTGCACTTCTTCTAGCTTAGTGGAGAAAAGCCCAAGAGAACGCATTTACGAATACGTTTACGATATATTACCCCTAGTATTCGTAGAAATGTGCTATATTTTTGGTAGGTGGGCGTAGAAGCTATGAGAGGAGGCGACATGGGGCAGACGCGAACCGGCAAGAACAGCGGCGCAAGGAGGGGCCGCGTCATTATGCACCTGGACATGGACGCCTTCTTCGTCAACGTCGAACTCCTCGAAAACCCCGCTCTGCGCGGTGAGCCCATTATCGTGGCGCCCCTGGGTCCCCGCTCGGTCGTATGCTCCGCCTCCTACGAGGCGCGCGCCCACGGGGTGCGTTCGGGCATGCCGCTCAGCCGCGCCCAAAACCTCAGCCCCAACGCCACCGTTCTGCCGCTGCGCGGCGACTACCGGCACTACTCCCGCGCCGTCATGGGTATTCTGCACGACCTGAGCCCCTACGTGGAACAGGTCAGCGTGGACGAAGCCTTCGTGGACCTGACCGGCGCCTACCTGCACGGCCAAGACCCCGTCGCCCTGGCACAGCGCGCTCGCGACCGCATCGCACAGGAGCTCTCCCTGCCCTCCTCAGCCGGTGTTGCACCCAATAAGCTACTCGCCAAAATGGCGTCCACCGGTAGTAAGCCGAACGGGCTGTGGGTCATCCCGCCCGAGCGGGTTCAAGAATTCCTCGACCCCCGAAAAGTCTCCGACCTGTGGGGAGTTGGTGCGAAAAGCACCGAACAGCTCTCCCGATACGGTATTCACACCATCGCCCAAATGCGCTCCATGAGCCTGGACTGGCTCAAAGAACGCTTCGGCACCGCCCAAGGAGAGCACCTCTGGGCCATGGCGCGCGGTATTGATGAACGCCCCGTGGTTACCGAACGCGAAGAGAAAAGCATGGGCGGCGAGCACACCTTCGAGACTGATACGACCGATGTCCACGAAATCAGTGCAGCCGTTCGGGAACTGAGCCTCAAACTCGGCAAGCGTCTACGCACCGCTGGAAAACTCGCCGGAGGGCTCAGCCTCAAAATCCGCTACAGCACCTTCGAAACGCACACCCGCGCTATTGCCCTGAACGTGCCCATCGATTCCGGTATGCAGATCGCTTCCCTCGCGTTGGAAGCCTTGCGTGCCGATGAGATTCTGGTGGGTCAGGAGGCGCCACGCGCCCTGCGACTCATTGGCGTGCGCGCCGAAAAGCTCGCCCGTGCAGAAGACGGCGTGCAGCAGACACTCTTCGACTCCATCGAGAACGCGGCAAGCTCACGCTCTGCAAGAACCGCCTCCGCCAGAACTGCCTCAGCCCAACGAGGCGGCGGCGGGGGAGTGGGCAATAGTATGGAGAACAGTACTCGCTCGGGGTCTGGTGCTCATTCGGGATCTGGTGCTCACCTCGTGAAGAGCGGCAGATGGTCCGAAGTGGAGCACGTCATGGACGCGATTCACCGCAAATACTCGCAGGAAAGCCTCAAACCCGCCTCCGGAGTGGCTGCGCCGAATCAGCAGGTTGAGCAAAAGGCAGAGGAAGGGAACTAGATCGAGGGTAGCCACCACAGAAGGGGAGGCGCCCTCCACCGAAGACCTTCAAGTATTTCTGCCCGAAAAAGAATGCGCCAACCCCACCCCGCGCGGTACGATGGGAAGCATACGACCGGAAACATACGACGGGAAGAATCGTGCCCAGCGCCAGCTGATGCACTAGCTAACCCGGCTGATACCGACGTCATCTTGAGTAGCGACACCTCAAAGGAGAAAACGATGGCACTGTCCGAGCGTGAACAGAAGGTTCTGGACCAGCTCGAAGAACTCATGAGTAATGAGGACCCGCACTTTGCCTCCTCCATGTCTTCGACCGGCAACACCGCACCGGTTTTCAGTGCTCGCCACCTGGCTCTCGGTATTCTCTTCGTTCTCATTGGCCTGGGCATCATTATTGGTGCGGTTGCGTCCAACATGATTTGGTTGGGCGTATTCGGCTTCCTCTTCGCGGCAGGTGGCGTGTACTTCGCGACCACCAGCAAGAAGACTCCCGTGGATTCCTTCCTGGGCGGTAAGGCAGAGGGTGCAGCGCGTGTGCGTCAGCGTGAGCAGAAGGAGCGTTCCTCCTTCATGAACCGTCTGGAGGACCGCTGGGACGAGCGCAATAACGGCCAGTTCTAATACTGCTTTGTTCAACAGTTTTCTCGCGGTTAGTATTTCTCACGACTAGTATTTCTCGCGGCTGAGCATCCGTGCTCTCTAGGGCCTTAAGGCTTCAACAAGACTTTACAAGCGGAAGGTAAGAATTCTCTTGCCTTCCGCTTTTCTATGCCCGAACTAGTGATAGACGGGTGCTTTAGAGGTTGATGGACTGAGCATGCTGATTGCCGCAATCGACCCCGCCATTGAGCCTGTAGTTGAGCCAGTGCGTGGCAAGCATGATGAGGGTACAGCGCTGAGCACCCGCACGCTCGAAGCTGTGTAGAAGCTGTGCGCCAGCGTTAAAAATGCAGAAGAGAGCATAAAAACACTAAAAGATACTCTGCCGGGTGGGGTAGGTGGTGGAAAGTGGGGTAAAGTGGAGGGGAATGCTGAAAGTCAGTCCTATCGCCGTGCCCTCAAGCAAACGGCGGAGGCGCCAGCCCGGCACACCCCGCCACCGGCACCTGCAGGATTGTGGAGCAACCCCGCTCCCGCAGGCTTCAGCACAACGGCACACATCGGGGAGGTGAAGTGAATGTTCTTAGGTACCTACTCACCACGAATGGACGCCAAAGGACGAATCATCCTTCCCGCCAAATTCCGTGAGGAACTCTCTGCAGGCCTCGTTCTGACCCGCGGTCAAGAACGATGCCTGTACGTTTTCCCCGCCGCAGAATTTGAACGCATCCACGAGCGGATGCGCACCGCGCCCCTGCCCGGACGAGCCGCCCGAGACTTCCTGCGAGTCTTCCTCTCAGGAGCCTCAGACGAACTGCCTGACAAGCAGGGACGCATCACCATCCCGCCGATACTGCGCCAGTACGCAGGGCTGAGCGACAATCTCGTCGTCATCGGATCCGGAACCCGCGCAGAAATCTGGGATGCAGCCGCTTGGGAGGAATACCTCGCCCGCACCGAAGCTGAATTCGCTTCCCTCGACGAGGACCCGTTCAGCCCGCTGCTCTAGCCGGCATCCCCGCCGGCGCGACGGCTACCGCCCGGCGTCTCTCTATCACCACCGCACTACTCTTCCGTAAGCCTTCCCGCAGGACAAACTCTCACAGGAGCACCCATGAGCGTAGACCACGCCCCCGAAACCGGTACGACCGCCTCCGGTACTGCCGCCAAGGTCACCGGCGCATCCATTGAGAACCTCTCCCAGCGTGAAGCCAGCGAACGCCACGTGCCCGTCATGCTGGACCGCTGCATTAACCTGCTGGCCCCCGGCATTGAACGCGCCGTTGAGGAGCGCGGTACCGCCTACGTTATTGACGGCACCCTCGGCATGGGTGGCCACTCTGAGGCCCTGCTGGAGCGCTTCGAAAACCTTGTGCTGATTGGTATTGACCGTGACCTGCAGGCGCACGCCATCGCCGGTGAGCGTCTGGCGCGCTTCGGTGACCGCTTCGTACCCGTTCATGCCGTCTACGACGAGATTGACCGCGCCATGGAAACCGCCGGCGTGCAGGGCATCGACGGTATCCTGATGGATCTGGGTGTCTCCTCCATGCAGCTGGACGAACGCACCCGCGGCTTCGCATACTCCTACGACGCACCCCTGGACATGCGCATGAACTCGGAAGATGAGCTCACCGCCCGCATCGTCGTCAACGAATACAGCGAAGACCAGCTGCGCCGCATTATCCGCAACTGGGGCGAAGAGAAGTTCGCCTCGCGTATTGCCCGTGCCATCTGCACTGCCCGCGCCAACGCGCCCCTGGAAACCACCGGCGAGCTCGTGCGCATTATCCAGAAGGCAGTGCCCGTCGCCGCACAGCGCACCGGCGGCCACCCCGCCAAGCGCACCTTCCAGGCGTTGCGCATCGAAGTGAACCACGAGCTGGAAGCCCTCGAACGCGCCGTACCGGCAGCCCTGGAGGCGCTCAACCTCGGCGGCCGATTCGTCGCCATGAGCTACCACAGCCTCGAAGACAAAATCGTCAAGAGGGCACTGACCGCAGAGGCAACCTCCAAGGCGCCCAAGGGATTCCCCGTGGAGCTTGAAGAACACAAGCCCACCGTCAAAATCATTACCCGTGGCGCCGAACCGCCTACCGACGAGGAAATCGAACAGAACTCCCGCGCCGCCAGCGCCAAGCTGCGCGCAGCCGAGAAGATCCGCATCCCCGCCAAGTAGAAGACAGAAAGCGAAGAAGAGTGAGCACCCAGCACGCATCCCAGCGCCCCACCCGCACCCAGGGCGCACCGCGGAGTCGACGCGCCGGTTCCTCGCGCCCTGCCGCCGGTACCCCCAGCGCCGTTGGCTCTACCCGCGCATCCTCTACTGGCGCATCGACCGGGGCGAGCCGCGCCTCCACTCGCGCACACTCCGGTCGTACCCGCACCGCGCGTCTGGAGCCGGTCACTGCAGCCCAGCCGGTAGTTCGCCCCGCCAGTACTGCTGCTTCGCACGGCGGTAAGCGCACCTCGACGAACGCGAGCCGCGTGCCCTCGAGCGTTCGTGCGGCAGCCCGCACCGAAGAGCCCCGCGAGGAGAAGCCGAAGTCGCGTCACCCGCTCTCGACCGTGCGCCGCCGAGCCCGTAAGCTCAGCCCGCCCACCATGCTCGCTGTTTTTGCGGCAATCCCGCTGACCCTGGTCTTTATTCTGCTGCTCAACGTGCTGATTGTGACCCGACAGTACGACATGGTGGATTTGCGCGCGCAGGAGCAGCGCCTCGTGCAGGAGAACCAGGCGCTACAGCAGGAGATTGGCTTCAAGGAAGCTCCGCAGGATTTGGCAATACGCGCCAGTACCCTGGGCATGTTTGTGAGCTCTTCGCAAGCGACCCTGAACCTGCAGTCCTCCACGATTGAGGGCACCCCCGCCCCGGTGGCAAGCCCGACCGGTGCTGAGGGAAACAAGCAGGAGAACCTGATTTCGCCTCCGGCAGCTGGCTCGAACGAAAGCTACGCCAAGAGCATTGTGGACGCGGACAAGTCCGTTCAGCAGCGCCACGGCCAGGCGAGCGCGGCGGCTAAGGCATCTGCAAGCGCCTCGGCGAGCCCTGCTCAGCAAACTAACTCAGCTCAGCAGGCCAACCCCGCACCGGCGAATAGCGCCCCTGCTAGCCCGGTTGCTTCCGCCGCACCGAGCACCGCTCAGCAGCCCGCGGCTAGCCAGCCCGCACGATAAACAACACTGACCACAGGATGCGTAGCATCACCGATAGACTAGACCAGCGAAAGGACCACCGCATGAGCTCCGACGCGCGTAAGAACGCGAACGAATCGGCATCCGGTCAGCCGGACCTGACCCGCCGTGGCTTTGTCGCCGGCGCCGCTGCCACCTGTGCTCTGGGCGTCATTGGTGCGAATCTGTTTATCCGCCAGGGCTTTGATCCCGGTGCGGTGGCGAATGCGTCCCGTCAGAAGCGTTTGCGCTCCCAGGTGCTGCCTGCTGTGCGCGGCCAGATTCTGGATATCAACGGCAATGTCATGGCGCGTACTGTGCAGCGCTATAACCTGACCGCTGATCAGAGTGCCGTGGCGACCTTCAAGCGTTACAACGAGGACCGCACCCAGAAGATTGAGGTCACCCCCAACCAGCTGGTGTACGAGATGGTCGATATTCTCAAGACCGTTGACCCGGGCATTACCGACGAGTTCATCAAGTCCAAGCTGGACGGCACCTCAAAGTACTCGGTGATCAAAGCAAATATCACCCCGGAAATTTTCAATAAGATTGATGCCCTGGGTGCGCCCTTCATCTACGGTGAGGCGTTCTCCCAGCGCCTGTACCCCAACGGTAGTGTGGGTGGCTCCGTGGTCGGCAAGTACAACATTGTTGAAGAGGCTGACGGCAACGGTAAGGGCGGTACGGTTTCCCGTAACTTCTCGGTGGGCATTGAGCGTGTCTTCGAGAAGGAGCTTGCCGGTACTCCCGGTGAGCGTACCTACGAGATTAGTGCTGATGGTGTGCGTATCCCCGTGGCGAAGGAAGAGCAGCGCCTGGCGGTGGACGGTAAGAATATTCGTCTGACCATTAACCGTGATGTGCAGTATTTTGCGCAGCAGGTGGTACGTGCTCGCGCTGAGGAGCTGAAGGCTGAGTGGTGTACCGCCATTGTTATGGATGTGCGTGACGGCTCCATTTTGGCTCTTGCTGATTCCTCCACGATGGACCCGGGTGCGGCAACCATTGAGGACGCGGCGGACATGACCCCGCGCGCTATTTCGCAGAGCGTGGAGCCCGGTTCGACCGAGAAGATGCTAACTGCTTCGGCGCTGATTGAGCAGGGCCTGACCACCCCGACGAGCGTGTATGACGTGCCCGCGACCCTCACGATTGACGGCCAGACTTTCAAGGATGCGTTTGAGCACGGGGCGCAGCGGCGTACTTTCTCGGGCATTATTCATGACTCGATGAACACCGGTACGGTGCTGGTCGGTCAGAAGCTCAGCAAGGAAGAGCGCTACAACTGGTTGAAGAAGTACGGCGTCGGCGAGTTTACCGGCATTGAGCTGACCGGTGAGGAGCAGGGTATAATCGCTGATTGGCGTGATTGGGATGGCCGTCAGCAGTACACTGTGCTGTTCGGTCAGGGTGTTGCGCAGACTCCTTTGCAGACCGCCATGATTTTCCAGGCGCTGGGCAATAAGGGCGTTCGTCTGAAGCCGCGCATTGTGGACGCGATCATTGACGCCGACGGTACCGAACATAAGCGTGCCGTAGAGCCTGGCGAACGCATGGTCAGCGAGGAGACTGCCGCTTCCTGCCTGACTCTCATGGAGAATGTGGTGGAGCAAGGCCACGCCCGTCCGGCGAAGGTGACCGGCTACCGCGTGGGCGGTAAGACCGGTACTGCGGAAACTCCGAGTGAGAAGGGCGGCTACGACGGCAACACGACGTCCTTTATTGGTGTGGCGCCGATTGAGAACCCGCAGTTCTTGGTGGCGGTGACCATGCAGCGTCCTGAGGGTAGCGTGGGTACGAACGGTACGACGGCTGAGTTCTCCAAGATTATGGAGAAGACTCTGCACACCTATAACGTGCCGCGTTCTACCGGTGAACCGGAGTTGATTCCGCTTTTTGCTGAGGATAGCCCCAATAAGACGAGCTAAAGGTGAGCGGGGGAGAGGCGCCCGGTAGCTGATTCGTGATGAAGAAGCCCCGGCACTGAACACCTGTCGAAGCCTAAAGCCCGTAGAATATTGAATGACCCTGTGTGCCTTGAGCGCATTGACCGTACAGAGCTCACCGCTTCGGACAGCGGAGAGGAAAGAAGGACGATGGATACCGCATCTCACGCACCCGGCCAGAACCTGCTGGGCGGCGACGCTCAGACTCTGCGCCCGAATTCTGTGCGCCCGGTGAGTTTGGCGCACCTTCGCGAACATCTGCAGGGCTTGGGTGCTCAGGTGAGTTCCCAGCCGGCTAGCGGCGTTCAGGGTTCTGAATCCGGTGATTCTGTTGAGGTCACCGGTATCAGCATGGACTCCCGTGGCGTTCGCCCGCAGGACCTGTACGTGGCTCTGCCCGGTGCGAAGGTGCACGGTGCGCAGTTTGCTGAGGCTGCGTTGAAGCTTGGTGCTTCCGCTATTTTGACGGATGCTGCCGGTGCGCAACTGCTGGGTGAGGCGCCGGTGCCGCTCCTGGTGACTGAGAACCTGCGCGAGTACGTCGGTCCGTTGGCGGCGCTGATTTATGGTTCGGCGTCGTTCCCCGCTACTCACCGTTACGCGGTGACCGGTACGAACGGTAAGACCACCTCCACCTACATGTTGGAGTCGGTGTTCCGTACCGGTCTGGGTGTGAAGACCGGTCTGATTGGCACTATTCAGATTCTGATTGATGGTGTGTCGGTTCCTTCGAAGATGACCACCCCGGAGTCTCCTCACGTGCATTCTCTGCTGACGATTATGGGTCAGCATCAGGTGCGTTGCGCGGCGATGGAGGTGTCTTCGCACGCGATTGATTACCACCGTGTGGACGGCGTGAAGTATGCGGTTGCTGGCTTTACGAACCTGACTCAGGATCACCTGGATCTGCACGGCACCATGGAGCACTACTTCGATTCGAAGGCTCAGCTGTTCACTCCCGAGCGCGCCGAGCTGGCTGTGATTACTGCTGATGACGAGTGGGGCGAGAAGATGTTCTCCGCCGCTTGCGAGCAGATGGGTGCGCAGCAGGTGCACCGTCTGGTGACGGCTCGCGGTGCCGGTCTGGCTGAGGTGCCCGCAGAGTTTGGTGCCCGCGACTGGGCTGTGGTGAAGGTTCAGCGTGAGGGCCTGGGCCACCGCTTCCACGTGGCTAATGGTGCCGGTGAGAGTGTTGAATGCTACACCGGTCTGCCCGCTGACTTTAACGTTTCGAATGCTGCACTGGCGGCTCTCATGGCGTACCTGGACACTGACTCCGCTGAGCGTGCGCATCTGCTCCCTGAGCTGGCGTCCGGTTCGGCTCTGACTCCGGTGGTACCGGGCCGTATGCAGCTGATTTCTTTGGCTCCGCACGCGATTGTGGACTTCGCGCACAACCCGGACGGTCTGACCCGCGCACTGGAGGCGATGGACCGCCCCGGAGACGGCAAGGTCATGATTGTTTTCGGTGCGACCGGTGAGCGTGACCAGCTCAAGCGCCCGATTATGGGTGCGATTGCGGCACAGTATGCAGATATTGTGGTTGTGACTGATGACGATCCGCACGGTGAGGCGCCCGAGCCGATTCGTGCCGCCGTTGAGGAGGGCGCGCAGAAGGCTGAGAACCGCCGAGCCACCCAGATCCTGAATATTTCTCCGCGTGCCGCCGCTATTGATGCGGCAATTGCCCTGGCGGGCGAGCATGACGCCATCCTGATTGCTGGCCGCGGCCATGAAACCGAACAGGATGTTGACGGCGTGGATATCGCCCTGGACGACCGCGTTGAAACCGCCCGTGCCCTGCGTGCGCACGGTTTCGAGATTCTGCCTGACTACCAGCGCATGCTCGAAGAAAGTGACTCTAAGACCGCTGAAGGTATGGTGAAGAATGATTAAGCTCAGCGCCGCCCAGATTATTGAGGCAACCGGCGGCACCGCTATCGGCCTGGAGGGCCGTGAGGAGCAGGTGTACGCAGACTTCGCCACCACCGACTCCCGTGAGGTGCAGACCGGCACCCTGTTCGTGGCGAAGCCCGGCGCGGTCACTGACGGCCACAGGTTCATCCCCATGGCGTTTGAGAGGGGCGCGACCCTGGCGCTGGTCGAGCGTGAAGTACTCGATGAGCAGGGCGTGCCCTACCCGAGCATCCAGGTGCCCGATGTGGTGCTGGCGATGGGCGATTTGGCGCGCTACTCCATTGAGCAGATGCGCGCTCAGGGTGAGCTGACCGTTATCGGTATTACCGGTTCTGCCGGTAAGACCACCACCAAGGACCTTCTTGCCGCCATTTTCACCCCGGAGGGCCCGACCGTTGCACCGGTCGGCTCCTACAACAGTGAGGTGGGCGTGCCTCTGACCGTTTTCCGTGCCGATGAGTCCACCCGCTACCTGGTCATTGAGATGGGTGCGGACCATGTGGGCAACATCGAGTACCTGGCGAATATTGCGCACCCGGACCACGGCGCGATCCTGAAGGTTGGTACCGCGCACGCTGGCGAGTTCGGCGGCGTGGACAATATTGAGCGCACCAAGGGCGAGCTGGCTGAGGGTGTTCAGCCGACCGGCTCCCTGGCTCTGAACGCTGACGATGAGCGCGTGCTGCGCATGGCGTCGCGTTCGGTTGCCCCCGTTACTTACTTTGGTGTGGGTGAGAAGACCGACGCGAACGGCCAGCCCTACGAACGTTACGTGGCGGCGCTGAACCTGCGCACCACCGACGCTGGCTGCCCCGAGTTCACTCTGCGCCTGCCCGACGGTAGCGAGTACGAGATTTCCTCGCAGCTGATCGGTGAGCACCACGTGCACAACCTGCTGGCTGCGGCGACCGTCGCCTACAACAGCGGTATTTCCGGTGAGAAGATTGCTCGCGCGCTCAATAAGGCAGCGGCAACTTCGAAGTGGCGTATGGCGCGCACCGACCGCGCTGATGGCGTGACCGTCATTAACGACGCGTACAACGCGAACCCCGAGTCGATGGCGGCGGCGCTGCGCACTCTGGCACAGCTGGGCCGCACCGTTGACCCGGCGACCGGTCAGCCGCACCGCACCTGGGCTGTTCTGGGAGCCATGCTGGAGCTCGGTGACGCCTCCCTGGAGGAGCACGACCGCATCGGCCGCCTCGTGGTACGCATGAACATTTCTAAGCTGATTGCTGTGGGCGACGAGACGAAGCCCACCTACAATGCGGCTCACCTGGAAGGCTCCTGGGGTAATGAGGCGACCTGGGTGAAGACCCCGGAGGAGGCAGAGCAGATTCTGCGCGCCGAGGTTCGCCCCGGCGACATTGTGCTTTTCAAGTCCTCGAACGGGGCGAAGCTGGGCATTCTGGGTGACCAGGTTGCTTTCGCCGAGTACACTTTCGGCGCTGAGGAAGAGCAGGCACCGACTTGGCTTTCTGCCGGTGACTTTGTTGAAACCACCGATTTGAGCGACCACCTTGCCGCTCACCTGGACGGTGCCGCTAATGGCGACCGTACTTCGACCGAACAGACCACGAACGAAGGGTAGCGCTTTATGATTACCGTGCTGATTGCTGGAATCTTCGGATTCCTCATCTCCCTCACCGCGCTGCCGGTGTTCATCAAGAAGATGAAGTCTCTGAAGCTTGGCCAGCTCATCCGTGAGGAAGGCCCGGCAGCCCACCAGCACAAGGCGGGCACCCCCACCATGGCGGGTCTGATTTTCATCCCCGCGGCGATTCTCGCCTACTTCTTGACCCTGGCGGTGAGCGCCCTGCTCTTCGGAACCGCGCCGGTACCGACCGCTACCGCGTGGCTGACCATCGCCTTCACCCTGGGCATGCTCGGTGTGGGCGCGGCGGACGACATCATGAAGTTCCGCAATAAGGGCAACGAGGGTCTGACCGAGAAACAGAAGACCATTGGTCTTCTGGGCGTGACCCTGCCCTTTGCGTACCTGGCGTTCCAGTCCCCGAATGAGTCGGGTGCTCGTCCGGCGTCGACCGCTATCTCCTTCGTGCGTGACCTGCCTATTGATCTGTTCGCGGCGGGTGCGGTCTTCGGTTCCATCCTGCTGGTTGGTTGGATTACCCTCATCTCCCTGTCCGGTACGAACGCGGTGAACTTCACCGATGGTCTGGACGGCCTGGCTGGCGGCATCATGATGACCATCTTCTCCGGCTACCTGACCATCAGCATCTGGCAGTACGTGCACGCCTGCTCCGCTGGCGCTGGCACCGCCTGCTACGATGTGCGCGACCCCGGCTCGCTGGCGCTGATTGCTGCTTCCCTGGTGGGTTCGCTGGCTGGCTTCCTCTGGTGGAACGTGTCGAAGGCACAGATCTTCATGGGCGACTCCGGCTCCCTGGCATTGGGCGGCGCAATGGTTGCTTTCGCGCTGTTCACCCGCACCGAGCTGCTTCTGCTGGTTATCGCTCTGATTCCCGTGCTGGAAGTGTTCTCTGTGATTGTGCAGAAGTTCGTGTTCAAGACCAGCCGTAAGCGTTCGGTGGCAGCGGGGGAGAAGCCCCTACACGCGCACCGTTACTTCCGTATGACCCCCTTCCACCATCACATGGAGAAGGTCGGCGTCAACGGCATGTACTCAATTGATAAGCGAGGCATTGCCCCCGGTACCGTCAGCAGCGGCGAAGTGAACTCCGTGTTCCGCCTCTGGGTTGTTAATGCCCTCTGCGTGCTCGTCGCCCTGGCGCTGTTCTTCGGTGACTGGTTCTCGCAGACTTCTGGAGTGATTCACTAATGTCAACTATTGAACAGCCGGATACAGCTCGCATTGAAGCGAACGCCGCCGCTATTGCGGTGAACCCGGTGTACGAGAACGAGCGCCTCGCGGAGCTGACTCACTGGGGTGCGCCCTGGGCTAACCTGCGCGTGGTCGTGGTGGGTATGGGCACCAGCGGCGACGCTGTGACCGACGTGCTTGCCCAGCTGGGCGCGAAGATCGTTGTCATCGACGGCGCGGATACTCCGGAGAAGAGTGAGCGCATCGAGATTTACAAGAACGCGTACGGCCCGGTTGAGGGCCTGTTCGGTCCCGAGCACATGCGTGCCCTGCCCCTGGTAGACGGTCAGGAACCCGAGCTTGTGGTGACCTCTCCGGGTGTGCGTCCCGACCACCCGGTGATGCTGGATGCGTACGAGCGTCGCATCCAGATTTGGGGCGATGTGGAGCTGGCGTGGCGCTTGAACGAGCGCAGCGACCGCCCGACCCCCAAGTGGCTGTGCCTGACCGGTACGAACGGTAAGACCACCACCGTGGGCATGGTTGATTCCATCCTGAAGGCCGCCGGTAAGAAGGCTATTCAGGTGGGTAACGTGGGCATGCCCATCGTGTACGCCATTGCCGACGATGAGCCCTACGAGTTCTTCGCGGTGGAGCTGTCCAGCTTCCAGCTGCACTGGACCTACTCGCTGTCCCCGTATGCTTCGGTGGTTCTGAACATTGCTGAGGACCACGTGGACTGGCACGGTTCGTTCGAACGATACAAGGCTGATAAGGCGCGCGTGTACGAGCACACTCAGGTCGCCTGCATCTTCAACACCGACCACGTGGACACCCTGCGTATGGTCGAGAACGCGGACGTCATTGAGGGCGCTCGCGCGATTGGTTTCAGCTCCACTGAGATGCCCGCCGTGTCGATGCTCGGCCTGGCTGAGGATATTCTGGTGGACCGTGCTTTCTTGAAGAACCGCTACAACGAGGCGTATGAGCTGGCGGTTCTGGAGGATCTGGCTCCGGCACCCGGTAAGATGCCCGCGAAGCACACCGTGGAGAATGCCCTGGCGGCTGCGGCTCTGTGTCGTGCGGCTGATATTGACCCGAAGGCTGTGGGCGCTGGCCTGCGTTCCTTCAAGACCGGTGCGCACCGCAACCAGCTGGTGGGTTACGCGAATGACATCATGTGGGTGAATGATTCGAAGGCTACGAATCCTCACGCCGCGAACGCGTCGATGAGCGGTTACCCCTCGCTGGTGTGGATTGCTGGCGGCCTGTCGAAGGGCGTTGAATACGATGAGCTGATTACTGCTCACGCCAAGCGCTTGAAGGCTGTGCTGATTATCGGTACTGATACTGCGGCGTTGAAGTCGGCGCTGGCTAACCACGCTCCCGAGGTTCCGACCTACAACATGACCGCGGCAGTGGCTGATTCTTCGGACGGCATCGCCGTGATGAACGCGGCCGTTGCGAAGGCTGCTGAGCTGGCGCATCCGGGCGATACCGTGCTGATGGCTCCCGCGTCTGCGTCGATGGACCAGTTCAAGAATTACGCGGTGCGCGGTGATGCGTTTGCGAACGCTGTCGCCGCCCAGCTGGCAGACTCTTAGGACGCTACCTGCAGGAGGCGCTTCGGGTGACCGGGGTGTTTTCTGCGGGTTCTTCTCGGGGGTGGGATGGTAACGGTGTCCCACCCCTGAACCTTTTTCGTGTATTCGCCACGACGGATCCGTGGCAGTTGAGGCCTATAGGAGGGCATGTGAGTACCAGCGCATCTTCGGAGCGTTCGGCTTCTTCGGCGCGTTCGACTACGAGTGGTCGTTGGGCGTCTTTGCGAGCCGGTTTGGAGGATTTCTCTGCGCCGTTCCGTGCTCGTGCCGGTAGGCTGTACCGTCGTGGTTTGAAGGCTGACCTGTGGGATGTGCCGGTGATGCTGCTGGTCACCACCCTGGGTCTGGCTATTTTTGGCTGCATTATGGTGCTGTCGGCTTCGAGCGTCACGATGATTTCGCAGGGTCAGTCGCCGTTCTCGCAGGTTTCGTCTCAGATCATGTTCTTGGTCGTGGGCGTTCTCGCGATGGCGGGTATTACGCGTATCCCGGTGGGTGTCTACCACAAGAAGTTTGTGGTGTACGCGATGCTGGCCACCGCGCTGGTCATGCAGCTTGCTGTGGTGGTCGTTGGCGTTGAGGTGAACGGTAACCGTAACTGGTTGAAGCTCCCCGGAATCGGACAGATTCAGCC